>NZ_JBEYXD010000041.1:0-74681 GCF_040644975.1 Streptomyces sp. NPDC046900
ATTGAGGGCCTCCTTTCCGAGCACGTATGGGACCCGGAACCAGAATCCACCGGGCTGTGCAGGAAGGGGGGCCCGGCCCTCATAGAGTCAGCTCAACCACTCGAAGCGAAACGGGGAGGCTAGGCCCGGGGGTGACCTACCACGTCTCGATGCGGCAGCGGTCGCTCGGTCCGGCCTCGCGGATGCTCGGACCGTTGGTTCGGCGACACGATGCCGTTCGTTGCGCCGTCCGTCCGCGCTTGTCTCCTGCCCCTTTTCATTCTGCGCTGGGCTGCGGTGTGTCGCCTCCCTTGTTACTGCGTCGCTGCTCGGTTGCTGTGGCTGGACATCTGAGGCACCCGACAGTCCTTCACGACGATGAGTTCCCGAAGCAGCAGCCCCCGCACACGGCCGTCACTCGGCCGGACCGCCCACGGGCTACGTCGGCGGCGGTTTCGGGATGGTTCACCCATCCGACGAGTTCGGCGCGGGCTGCGCGGACCAGATCCAAGGTGGAGCTGTGGTAGGTACAGGCGAGGGCCCGGTTGATCTGTTCGAGTGAGACGAAGGGACTGGGCCCCACAGAATTCGCCCGGTGTGGGGATCAGTGTCTGCGGGGCGGGACGCACCGGCCCTGACAAGGACGAGCGAGAGGCTGATGCGCGATGGGGCACGGCGGAAATGTGATCGAGGAATTGATGGCCGACCACCGGGAGGTCGAAGAGATCTTCGCCCGGATCCAATCCATGACCGGCCAGGGTCAGGAGCTGCGTGATGTTGTGGACGAGGTCACCATCGAGCTGGTGCGACACTCGGTCGCCGAGGAGCAGTACCTGTACCCGGCGGTGCGCGAGCACGTCGAGGACGGCGACCGGATCGCGGACAAGGAGATCGCCGATCACAGTCGTGTGGAGAATCTCCTCAAGGAGTTGGAGAAGACGAACGCCGACGACCCCCACATGAGCCCGCTGCTGCAGCAGCTCATGGGGGAGGTGGCCGACCACGTCGAGGACGAGGAGAACAACCTCTTCCCTCTGCTGCGCCAGGCCTGTTCCTCCGAGATGCTCGGCGATCTCGGGGAGAAGATCCGGCGGGCAAAGGCCATGGCTCCGACGCGCCCGCACCCCGCCGCCCCCGACACTCCGCCCGCGAACAAGCTCCTCGCCCCGGGCGCCGGCCTGGTCGACCGGGCCCGTGACTTCGTCACTGGCCGCGGTAAATCCTGACAGGCCACCCCGCACCCCCGCCGACCGCAAGCGGCCGATACATCACCGAAGGCTAGGTCACCTGAACGACTTCACAGGCTGCCCTGCTCGCAGACACGGCGGGCAACCTCGCGGAGTTTGATGTTGTTTTCCTGGGAGTAGCGGCGCAACACGTCGAAGGCTTGCTCTTCGGTGAGGTGGTGTCCTCCCATGAGGATGCCCATAGCCTCCCCGATGGCGTGGCGGGTGGCGACGGCCTGGTGCATCTGGGCATCGGTCCGAGCGCTGGAGAAGGCGACCGCGGCGTGCGAGGCCAGCAACCAGCCGGCCATCTCGCTGGCCTCGGTGAACGCTCCCGGTCGGCGGGAGTAGAGATTGAGCGCACCAAGGTCCTCGTCCTCGGTGTAGAGCAGGAACCCCATCATGCTGCCCCCGCCCAGTTCATGGGCCTTGGGGGCGTAAGAGGGCCAGCGTTGATGATTCTCGGTGAGGTCAGCGATGCGGAAAACCCGTTCGCCTTCCTGGCTATGGGCGGCGTCGAAGCAGGGGCCTTCGCCGAGATGCTCCTGGAGTTGGTCGCTGTCGCGGACGAGCCTGTCCGTGGGAGCCAGGGTCTGTACCCGCTTGCCCTGCAGGATGAGGATGCCGGCCGCGTCACAACCTTCTACCAGTTGGGTGGCCGAGTGGGTTACCCGCTCCAGAGTGTCGTTGACCGTCTTCTGGGCGAGCAGGTCTCGCGCCATGGAGGCCATCTGCTGCGCGAACGTAGGCCAGTCCATTCCGTCCTCCGTCTCACCAAAACTGGCATGCCCACTGCTCACGCCTGCCCGCTGCACGCGCATCCATCATCTGCCTTCACCTGACCTCTACCGCCTGGCAAGCGAGCCGGAGCGGTGGGTGGGCCACTCGGATGGCGGGACCGTCCTGAAAGCGCGCTGACGCGGAAGCCATGGCGAGACCACGGAATCCGGAGAGCTACACCGGGCGGGACCGGCCTGAGCCTTCTACGGTGGAGACGAGAGCAAGTCGGGTGGCACAGCGCAGCAGGATGGTAACTGTGAGCGACCTCACGGGCCCCAGTGCCGACACGATCATGCTTGAGTTGGTGCAGGCCTTTCACGAGCTGGCCCCCGAGGATCTACCTGAGCTGTTGCGGCGGCACTACTCGGCGCTGGGAATCACCGGCCTGACTGCCTATTGCGCCGACCTACGGCAGGAATACCTGATCGCTCTTCCCGGCAGCCAGGGCATTTCCGCTCAGCGCCTGCCGATCGATTCCAGCTTGGCGGGCTGGGCGTACCGGACCGTTTCGGTGCGTATCGCCGAGGGCGACGCACGCGCGCTGACCCTGTGGCTGCCCGTGGTAGACGGCGTTGAACGGATCGGTGTCCTGGGTGTTCAGGTCCCCAGCCTCGACGCCGCCATCTTGAATCGTTGCAGGGCGCTGGCTTCCCTCATCGCCTTCGTCCTGATCAGCAAGGGCACCCACAGCGACAGCTACGCCAACCTACAGCGCCAGCAGCCCATGGCGTTGGCCGCAGAGATGGTCTGGGCCTTTCTGCCGCCCAAGTCCATCGGCACGCCCTACGTCACTTCCAGCGCCATCCTGGAACCGGCATACAACCTGGGAGGCGACGCCTTCGACCATGCCCTGATGGGCGACGCCCTGCATGCCGCCGTCATTGACGCCATGGGCCATGACCTCTACGCGGGACTGACCTCTTCCGTGGCCCTGGCGGCCTGCCGCAACGCCCGCCGCAGCAAGGGGGAACTCCCCTCCATCATTAGCACGATGGACACCACTGTCCACGAGGCATTTCCCGACCGCTACGCGACCGGCGTGTTCATGCACCTGCAGCGCACCACTGGACAACTCGACTGGGCCAACTGCGGTCATCCCCCACCCATCCTCCTACGCCGCCACGACGTCATCCCCGGCGTCTTCGACAGCCCTCCCGAACTACCCCTCGGCTTGGGACCCGCCCATCCGGACATCCCCCGGCACATCCACTCCACGCAACTGGAACCCGGAGACCGTGTCCTGTGCTACACAGACGGCGTGACCGAAGCCCGGTCCTCAGACGGCGAGGCTTTCGGGGAAGAGCGATTCGTCAACTTCATCCTGCGCGCTACCGCCGCCGGAGAACCTGCCTTCGAAGTCTTGCGCCGTCTCGTGCACGCCATCCTCGACCACCAGCAGCATCGCCTCACAGACGATGCCACCGTCCTGCTCTTCGAATGGCACCCCGCAGGGGTGGCTACGCTGACATCCGGGATGTAAACGCCGGCCATCCGTCGTGGCCGAAGACGTGCTCAAGTTCGCTCAAGGTCCAGTCCTCGCTGCAGGCACCGCAACAGCTCATGGAAAAGGTAGCCGCTCACATCGAGGACGAGGAGAACAACCTCTTCCCGGTGCTGCACCGGGGCTGTTCCTCCGAGATGCTCGGTGATCTCAGAGAGCAGATCCGGCGGGCCAAGGCCATGGCTCCGACGCGCCCGCACCCCGCCGCCCCGACACTCCGTGAACTGGATCGAGGCCGAGTTCGCGGCCTTGCTCAACGGCACCGATCATCGCAGCCACGACGAGCAGAACGCAGCCATCGCCGCCTACGTCCGCTGGCGCAACGCCCGCACCGAGCCGAAGACGAATTTGAAAGACAACGGCTTCTCAGACCCAAGCCGAGCAGGCCGGCCACCCAGACCGACCCCGGACATCCAACCCGTCTCGCGAGGCGAGAAGCAGCGCACGGGAGCGAGGAGCAGGCTGGTAGTGGAGGTGGATTGCCGTGGCGCACAACGAAGCCATCTCGCCCGTTGCGGACGCTGCAGTACTGGAAACTCTGTTCCACCAGTCCCCCACAGGCCTGCTGATCTTGGACGCGGATCTGCGGATCCTGCGGATCAACCTCACCAGGCCGGTTCCGCACGAAGCGCCCTCCGAACAGGTCACGGGCCGACGCCTCACCGACATATACGACCTTTCCGCACCCGGTGAGGTGGAGGCGATGCTGCACGGCGTGCTGGAGAGCGGCGCTCCCGCGCAGGGGCAACTGGTGGGGGTGCGTCCGAAGGGCGCGCCGGGGCCGGAGTACCTGTTCTCCGTCTCGGCCTCTCGACTGGAAAGCCCGCAGGGGAGGATCTTGGGCGTACTGGCGGAGATGCTCGATGTCACGGAACGCGAGAAGGTGGCCGCCCGCCTGCGCGTCTTCAGCTCGGTGCGCGAGCACGTGGGACAGACCCTCGACGTGGTGGCCACCTGCGAGGAACTGGTGCAGGCAGTGGTGCCGGGCTTCGCCGACGTCGCCGTGGTGGAAGTGGTGGACGCAGTGATACGAGGCGAGGAACCTCCGCCGAGCCCTCTGGCACGGGAGGTGCCGCTGCGCCGTACCGCCTTCGCATACAGCGGTGGCGACGAGCAGCTCCACGCACATCCGGTGGGTGACGTGCGCGCCCTGCCCTTCCCGACGCCCTACGCCCAGACGCTGGCCGACCTCAAGCCCCGCCTCGTCGCCCTGGGCCCCGACACGCCCTGGCTGGCCACCGTCCCACAGCGCGGCCAGGCGATCCGCTCATCCGGCGCCCACAGCATGATCACCGCACCCCTGACGCTGCGCGGAACCGTGCTGGGGCTGCTGAGCCTGTACCGCACCGACGATGCGGACGCCTACGACACGGACGATGTCACCTTCGCCCTCGTAGTGGCCGCTCACACCGCGCTGTGCATCGACAACGCCCGCCGCTACACCCGCGAACACACCATCGCCCTGACGATCCAGCGCCACGCGCTGCCTCCCCGCCCTGCGACGGGGACCACGGTGGAAACGGCGCACATGCACGTGCCCTCCGAGGCGGGCGGGGGCGGCGGGTTCGACACCTTCACCCTGTCCGGCGCCCGCACCGCACTGGTGGTCGGCGACGTCGCAGGCCAAGGCATCGACGCGGCCACCACCCTGGGACAGATGCGGACCGCCACCCACTCCCTTGCCGCACTCGACCTGGAGCCCGACGAGCTCCTCGCACGCCTCAACGACACCGCCATAAGCCTGGCCCAGGAATACGCAGCTCTGCCGCCCGGCGACCCCATGCCGGCCACGGGAAGCTGCGTGTACGCGGTCTACGACCCGCTCGCCCAGACCTGCACCATCGCCCTGGCCGGCCACCCCCCACCCGTCATCGCCCATCCCGACGGGAAAACCGAGATCCTCGACCTGCCCAGCGGACCCCCCCTGGGCACCGCCGAGGGACCCCCCTTCGCCGCCACCACGATCTCCGTCGCCGACGGCAGCATCCTCGCCCTCTACACCGCACCCCTCCTGCACACCTCCCGATCCCCGGACACCCTCCGACAGGTACTGGCCCACCCCGACCGGCCACTGCAGGATCTATGCGACGACGTGCTCTACCGGCTGCGGAACGACACCCGCCACGGCGACGTCGTCCTCCTCCTCGCCCGCACCCACCCGTTCCCCGCCGACCAGGTCGCCGCGTGGCATCTCGACCACCACCCCAAAGCCGTCGCCACGGCGCGCACCCACGCCCAACACCAGCTCACCCTGTGGGAAGTGGACGAGGAAACCGCCTACACCACCGAAATGATCGTCAGCGAACTGGTCACCAACGCCGTCCGCTACGGCACCCCGCCCCTGCGGTTGCAGCTCATCAAGGACCGCACCCTCACCTGCGAGGTCCACGACAGCAATCCCACCGCACCACGGTTGCGCCACGCGAAGACCATCGACGAAGGCGGGCGCGGCCTGTTCATCATCGCCCAACTCGCACAACACTGGGGCGTCCGCTACTCCGCCGACGGCAAGACCGTCTGGTCCGAGCAGACTCTCTGACCACGCGATCAGCGCGTGAGGGGGCCGGGTCACGGCAACGCGACCCGACTACCCGACCAGTGGCGCGGTTTGGCCATGCGAACGGACAAGCTCGCCATCGCCTACCAGGCCGCCCTCCAGGCGTATTTCGCGCGGTATAGGGGCGGCACCCGCTCCCGCTCCTCCTCCAGGCTCCACGGGCCGCAGTTGGCCAGCACCGTCGTGACGCGCGGGTCGAAAGCGGCAGAGCGGAGGGCGTGATAGCCGCCGAGGCTCACGCCGGCGGCCGCGATCCGCGGGAGGTCGAGGGCGTCGCGGTCGTCCAAGGCGTCGAGCAGCGCGGACACAGCTTGCTCGTAGTCGTGCCGGATGCCCAGCTCGAAGCCGACCTCACCCTGACCTGGGCCATCCATGGAGAGGGTGGCCATCCTGCGGCTGAGGAAGTCCTCTTCCCACTACGGGAACTCTTCCTTGACGGATCCGGTGCCGGGTATGAGCAGGACGAGCGGCGGCCGGTCCGTGCCGCGGTCGTGATGCTCCTGGCGCGCTGGTGGTCTGGGTTGTGGCGCCCCGAGTGGTACTGCCCGGGGTCCGACCACTGGGCTGGAAACCGGGGTGTGTCGGTGATGGACGGCTCGCTACTTGCTGCTTCCAAGGTCTTGCCGTCGGCCTTCGTTCGTGCCCGGCTGGACGAGTTTGAAGACCATGCGGGCGGCGGTCCGGTGGACGGTGTGGCAGAGGCGCACGGCGGCCGGTTGGGGCCTGGGGGCTGGTGTCGTTGCCAGGCGCGGGAAGAGAGCCGTGGCGGTGGTCCGGTTGATGGCGGTGAGGGCGGAGGGGTTGAGGGTGGTGGTGTCGAGGCCGTTCGCGAAGTACTGGGCGGCGGCGGTGGGAGCGAAGGGCCAGTCGCTGCCGAAGAGGACGTGCCCGGGGCGGGCGAAGGCGAGGAGGGTGGGCAGGGCTGCGGGGCTGGAGGACAGGGCGGTGTCGAAGTAGAAGGCGGAAGTCGTCCAGGACGTCCAGGATGCTGCGGCCGGTCTCGCCGGCGATGGCGGCGGCCATGCGGTGGGAGGCGTAGGGGACGAAGCCGCCGACGTGGCTGAGGATGAACCGGATTCCGGGGTAGCGGCGCACGATGCCGTTGCGGACGAGCAGGTAGGCGGCGCGGGTGGTGTCGAGCAGAAAGTCGGCGGCGGACGGGGGGTGCCGTCGACGGGCGGTGCGGGTAGTTCGGCGGGGTGGACGAAGACCACGGTGCCGCGCTCGTCGAGGCACGGCCACAGGTCGTCCTGCCCGGCGCTGCCGAGGTAGCTGCCGTGGTTGTTGGCCAGCAGCACGACGCCGTCCGCAGCGAGTTCGTCCAGGGCGCGGGCGGCCTCGGCCGTCGCGGCGGCGGTATCGGGCATCGGCAGGGTGGCGAAGTGCCCGAAGCGGCCAGGGTGGTCGACAGCGAGAGCGGCTGCGTAGTCGTTGAGCCGCCGGGCGAGGCCGGCGGCCTCGGACGGCTTGTCGAGGAACCCGGTGCCGGGGGTGGAGACGGAGACGACGGCCGTTGCCGTACCGAGGAGGTCCATCAGCTCCAGGGCGGCGTCAGGTGTCCACTTGGGCAGGGCGCGGCCGCCCGCGTCGGCGATGCCTGCCGCGGCGAGGGCGTCTCGGTAGAAGGGCGGGAGGATGTGCTGGTGGACATCGATCCGGTGTGGCACTGCGTTCATGAAACGGCCTTCATCTCGGCTCCCATGCGGGTTGTTGAGAATCTTTCGAAACGGCCAAGGATGCCACCTTCCCCTCCGGCATGCGGATCTGCGTGATCGCCACGGTGTGGAGTGCCGCATTGAGCTGGCGGTCGCCGCACTGGGCATCTACCGCTGCAAGATTGACTATCTGATCGGCTGGAAGGCCCTGGAGGAGACGTTTGACGGGGACTTCCAGTTCAGGTCGTGGGCAGGGGCCGGGAGGCGATCTCCTGTGCTTCGGTGCGCGTCAGGCCGAACATGCGCAGTAGGCGGGCGGCCAGTTGATCGGTGACGCGCTCGGCATCGAGGTCAGGGCGGGTCTCCAGGAGGTGCAGCACTCCGAGCAGGGCGCCGCCGGTCATGGCGACGGCGGTATGGGGGTCGTCGATGTCCAGCCGCCCGCTGTCGGCGGCAGCCTGCAGGTCCCGCATCGCCTGCGGGGCCAGGCCGCCCTCGGAAGTCAGGTAGGGCATGCCCGTACGCACGAAGATCCTGGCCATCTGCGGGTGGGTGCGCTGCAGTCGGCCGGTCAGGCGGACGCTCGCGGCGAATACCTCCGCCGGGTCCTTCAGATCTCCTACGACGGAGTCCAGAAGGGCGCCGTGTTCTTCCAAGGTGAGAGCGACGGCGGCGTCGAACAGCTCGTCCTTGCTGGTGAAGTGGTTGTAGAAGGAGCCAAAGCCGACATCCGCCGCCTCGGTGATCTCCTGGATGCTCACGTCGGCCCGCCCCTGCTCGGCGAGAAGCCTCTGCGCGGCGGCGACCAGCGTGGCCCGGGTGCGTGCCTTGCGCCGATCCAGGCGGTTGGGCACCTGGCCGTTGGCCCTGCCCTGTCCGTCGATAGTCATCCCCACACCCTACCCATTGGTCATGATGATTTATTCATCAGTGATTGAAACACCTCTTGACGAGTTCTCCATCTGGACTGATTCTTTCATCACTAGTGACCGAAGGTTGCTCGCGGAAGCAGTTCGGTCGACGCTGTCCAGGACTCGGGAGAGCCGATGAGTATCCAGGTCGTCCGCACCTCAGACGGCTGGTGGGTGGAGAGCGGCACAGGATGGCTGCACCGCGTCGTCACCGATGCAGACACCACTGCCGGCCTGCTCGCCGACCGCTCCGCCGTGTGGGAGGCGGCCGCCCGCGCCGCGGCCGACCCAGACGCTGGGGTTTCCGCTGGAGAAGGGGAGCTGCTGTCGCCCGTCACCACCCCCTGCCGAGTAGTGGCGCAGATGGTCAACTACCGCTCTCACGCAGTGGACTCCGGATTCGACCCGGACACCGTCCCGCCCGCCTTCTTCCGCAAGGCTTCCGGGTCCGTCAACGGTCCCTACCAGGACATCGTGTGTCCACAGCACGTGCGGTTCCTGGACTACGAGGTCGAACTCGGCCTCGTGATGGGCGCGGACCTGCCGGTCGGCACCGAGGTCACCGACTCCGCCCTGCCGGAGTATGTCGCCGCGCTGGTCGTCGCCGACGACGTCAGCGCCCGCGACGTACAGCTGCCCAAGACCCAGTTCTACGAGTCCAAGTCGTACCCCACCTTCACCCCGCTCGGCCCCCGCCTGCTTCTGGTCGACGCCGACGACCTGGCCCGACTGCCAGACCTGCGGCTCACGTTGAAGGTCAATGGGATCACCCGACAGGACCACACCACCACCGACATGATCGTCCGGCCCGCGCGCGCACTCAGCCTGCTGGCCCGCTTCCAGACCCTGAAGCCCGGTGACGTCCTGCTCACCGGAACTCCCGGCGGCACCGCCCTCAAGTCCCCGGGCAAGCTCCTGGCCACGCTTGCCGCCCTGCTGCCCCCGCACAAGCGCTGGCAGAAGTTCTTCGCCCGCCAGCAGAAGAACCCCGACTACCTCAAGGACGGCGACGTCGTCACGGCCCGCATCGCGACCGACGACGGCGTCCTCGATCTCGGCGAGCAGCGCACGGTGGTGCGCGCCCGCTGACGACTCCCGGGATCCCCGCCCAGGACCGGCCGGCCCGGTTCCCCGTACCGGGCCGGCCGCTCACCCCATCCCTCACCCTGCAAAGGCGCACCGGTGACACTCACACCCACCGACCTGCTGTGGCCCACCTACGACAGTCCCGCGGACCTGCCTGCCATCGAGGCCGTCCCGCTGCACGAGCGCAGCCTGCCCGCCACCACCTACGACACCCTGCTCCGCGCCGCCCGCCTGTGGCCCGACCGCCCGGCCCTGACAGTCCTGCCCGGTGCCGCACACTTCCTGCGCCCCGCCACCGCGACCTTCGCGCAGCTGCGCGACCAGGTGCATCGCACCGCCAACCTGCTGCGCTCTCTCGGCGTCACCCGCCGCGACGCCGTGGCCCTGCTCTCGCCGAACACCGCAGAACTGCCCCCCGCGCTTCTGGCCGCGCAAGCCGCCGGTATCGCCGCCCCGGTCAACCCGGGCCTGGCGCCCGAACACGTCGAGCAGTTGCTGCGACGCGGCGGGGCAAGAGTGCTCATCGCCGCCGGTCCGCAGCTGGATGCGCAAGTGTGGGCCACAGCACGGCAGGTCGCCTCCGCTCTGCGCCTGGACGCCCTGCTGGCCCTGGCCCCCACCGCGGCCGACGGCCCCGCCCCGGCCCTGGAACCGGTCGAGGGCGTACGCGTGGGCTACCTCACGGAGCTGGCCGCGGCGCACCCGGCCGAGAAGCTGGTGGACATCAAGCCCCCGGCCGCCGACGATCTGGCGGCCTACTTCCACACGGGTGGCACCACCGGGACGCCCAAGCTCGCCGCGCACACGCACGCCAACGAGGTCGTCGATGCTTGGATGGTGGCTGCGAGCATCCCGCTGGACACGGACTCGGTGATGTTCGCGGCGCTGCCGTTGTTCCACGTCAACGCCCTGATCGTCACCCTGCTCGGCCCGCTGCTGCGCGGCCAGCGGGTGGTGTGGGCCGGGCCGTTGGGCTACCGCGATCCCAAGCTGTACGGGGTGTTCTGGAAGCTGGTGGAGCACTACCGCATCGCCGCCATGTCCGGCGTACCCACCGTGTACTCCGTCCTCGCACGCGTCCCCGTCGACGCGGACATCTCCAGCATGCGGTTCGCCGCCGTCGGCGCCTCCCCGCTACCGCCCGCCGTACGGGAGTCCTTCGAGGAACACACCGGCATCCCGCTGTGCGAGGGCTACGGGCTGACCGAGGCGACCTGCGCCTCCGCCCTGGGCCTGCCCGGTCACACCCGACCCGGGACCGTCGGTCGGCGCCTGCCCTACCAGCAGGTCAAGACCGTGCGAATCGACCCGGACACCGGCCAGTGGCACGACCTGCCGCCAGGCACCACCGGGGTGCTCGCCGTCAGCGGCCCCGTGGTCTTCGTCGGCTACGTCACCGAGCACACCGCCCACGGGCCGTGCCTGCAGACCGCTGGGAAGATCTGCGACGGCTGGCTGGAGACCGGCGACCTGGCCCGCATCGACGCCGACGGCTTCATCTGTCTCGCCGGCCGCGCCAAGGACCTGATCATCCGTGGGGGCCACAACATCGACCCCGCCGGAATCGAGGACGCCCTCCTCGCCCACCCCGAGGTCACCGCCGCCGCGGCGGTCGGCCGTCCCGACCCGCACGCCGGCGAGGTGCCCGTCGCCTACGTCACCCTCACCCCCGGCGCCCGCGTGGACCCCGCCGAGCTGCTCACCTGGGCCACCGAACGGGTCCCCGAGCGCGCCGCCGCCCCGCGAGAAGTGCTCGTGATCGACGCCATCCCGCTCACCGCCGTCGGCAAGCCCTACAAGCTCGGGCTGCGCCTGGACGCCACCCGCCGCGCGGTCCACGCCGAACTGGCCGCCCACGGCGCGGACTGCGACCCGGAACGGATCGTGTGCCGGCCGCACGACGGCGGTGTCCGCGTCGTGCTGCCCGCCCCCGTCGACGAGGCGGTACGGCGCAGGGTCACCGCAGCCCTTGACCGGTACGTCCTGCACTGGCAGTACGCCACCCAGCACGTCACCTGACCTGGGCCCCAGCGACCCGCTTCCGGATGGCAGCGAGCCATCCCTTCCGCACAGAGAGGACCTCCATGAGGACCACCACCATCGCCCTGGCCGTCGTCCTGGCCGGGATCTTCCTCCTGCTGGGGTCGGCCAAGCTCGCGGCAGTGCCCGCGATGCGCCAGGCCGCAGCCCACGTCGGCATGACCACCAGCCACTACCGCCTGCTGGGCGCTCTGGAGGCGGCGGCAGCGGCCGGGCTGCTGGCCGGCCTGCGGATCACCGCGCTCGGCGCCGCCGCCTCAGCAGGCCTGATCCTGCTCATGGCCGGAGCCGTCGTCGTACACCTGCGCAGCGGCGACCCGGCCGCCCGCTGCCTGCCGGCCGCCGTCATGGGCGCCCTGGCCGCAGCCCATCTCGTCCTTCTGGTCGGCGGCTAGCCGACCGCACACCCGTGGCCGACGCCGACGTGTCGTTGTGACCGCCCAGCCGCAGCCTGGGACCCAAGGAGCATCACCATGAGCCGCATCGACGTCCGCCAGCATCTGCCGCCTCTCGCCTCAGTACGCCGCCGACCGCATCATCGCCGCCTTGAACGCCGAGACCAGTCGGCCGAGGCTTCGAGGCATCCTCGAGGACCTGCGCGGCTTCTGATTGGACACCGCTGCGTCTGGCAAAGCCTCCGCGCTGCCCCGCCTGCCGGCCTTCACCCACCCCGACCGGGCGCTCTTCGGAACCGACCGGCCCTTCGCACTGGACTCGCCGTCGCTCACTTCACCAGCAAGTACGACCGCCACCCGGCCTCGACACTGTCGGCCACCGCGCCATCGACCGGGCAAACGCCCTCGCGCTGTTCCCCTGCCTCTCCTGAGCCGTCCCCACCCACTGGCCGTGAGCCGCGACACCCCACGGAGTAGCCATGAACGACATCGACGTCCCCGTCCTCATCGTCGGCGGAGGAGGTGCGGGACTCACCGCCTCCATGCTCCTCAGCCGCATCGGCATCGAATCCCTGCTGGTCACCGCCTGGCCCAGCACCTCGGTCCTGCCCAAGGCCCACGTCCTGAACCAACGTGCCATGGAGGTCATGCGCGACGTCGACGTGGCCGACACCATCTACGCCGCCTCCGCCCCGGCCGAGCAGATGTCCCACACCGCCTGGTACGTCGGCCTGGCCGGCGAGGGCGAGGACTGGGGCCGCCAGGTCGCCAAGATGGAGGCCTGGGGTGCAGGCGGCCACTCCCCGGAGTGGCTCGCGGCCAGCCCCGAGCGGCAGGCCAACCTGCCCCAGATCCGTCTGGAGCCGGTCCTGCGCGCCCGTGCCGAGGAACTCGCGCCTGGCCGGGTTCGATTCCACCACGAGCTGACCGAACTCGCCCAGGACAACGAGGGCGTCACCGCTACCGTCACCGACCGCGACACCGGCGAGAGCTACCGGGTGCGGGCCCGTTACCTGTTGGGCTGCGACGGCGGCCGCACCGTCGGTCCCGCTGTAGGCATCGTGCAGGAGGGCGTGCGCAACCTCGCCCGCGTGGTCTCCTTCCACCTCTCCGCCGACCTCTCCCAGGTGGCGGCCGACCCCGATGTGCTGATCCGTTGGCTGTGGTTGCCCAAGCTGGGCATCCCCGGCGTTCTCGTGCCCATGGGCCCCGACCACTGGGGACCCGCGTCCGAGGAGTGGGTCTTCCACCTCAACTACGGGCCCGAAGACGACCGCGCGCTGGACGACGAGTCCGTGCTGGCCGACCTGCGCAGCGCGCTGGGGCTGACCGAGCAGCAGATAACGGTCCACATGATCTCCCGCTGGTCCCTGGAGGGCGTGGTCGCCGACCGCTACCGCTCCGGCCGCGTCCTGATCGCTGGCGACGCCGCCCACCGACACCCGCCCACCGGCGGCCTCGGGCTGACCTCGGCCATACACGACGTCCAAAACCTCACCTGGAAGGTCGCCGCCGTCCTGAACGGCCAGGCCGGCGACACCCTGCTGGACACCTACGAGGCCGAGCGGCGCCCGTCGGACGCCGCCAACGTCCAGCGCTCGCTGGAGAACGCCATGAACCACATTGCGATCAACACCCTCTTCGGCGGCGGGCCGCAGGCCGACGAGAAGGAGAACTGGCGGCAGGCCCGCCGCCTGTGGAGCGAGGACCCCGCCGACACCGACTTCCGCCGCACCTTCCTGGCCACCGTGGCCGCCCAGTCCATGGAGTTCAACGAACTGGGCATCGAGTTCGGCTACACCTACGACTCCGCGGCGATCGTCCCCGACGGCACTCCCGCCCCCGAGAACCCCGACCCCATCCGCCTCTACAAGCCCGCCGCCCGCCCCGGACACCCGCTGCCCCACGCCTGGCTGGAAGATCTCGACGGCAATCGCCTGGCCCTGGCCCGCCTGGTCCGCCCCGGCCGCTTCCTGCTGATCGCCGGGGAGGACGGCCAGGCCTGGTGCGAGGCCGCCGAGAAGGTCGCCGCACAGAGCGGGCTGCCGCTGGACGCGATCCGTGTCGGCCACCTCGACGGCGACTACCGCGACCTGCGCTCTACCTGGACCGCCGCACGCGGGCACACCCCGCGAGGCGCCGTCCTGGTGCGCCCTGACCGCTTCATCGGCTGGCGCGCCCAGGACGAGGCCACCGACCCGCTCGCCGAACTCACCACCGCGCTGAACACCGTGTTCGCACGGTAGGGGCCCCTCACTCACCCGCCGCCCCCGCCCGGCCCGCCGACCGCTGTCGCACCAGACGAGCCGGGCATCCCCACCGCCACCCAGCCCGCACCCGCCACCACTGCAACCGGTCGCGGGAGCCGCCGGAAGGGAATCCGCCATGAACGACCCCGAACCCACCCCCGTCTCCACGGCCGACGCCCACCAGGGCCTGCACAGCGAACAGGGCGCTCTGCGCGGGGAACACCCCGGCCGCGCGGCCCAACCCGTCATCAAGGTGGTCGACCTGGCATGGCTCGAGTTCACCAAGCCCGACCTGGACCGCGCCGAGACCTTCGCCCACGACTTCGGCTTCACCACCGCCGCCCGTACCGACGACACCCTCTACCTGCGCGGTGCCCTGGCCGGCACCCACTGCCTGGTGATCCGCCGCGGCCCTGCCTCCCGGTTCGTCGGACCCGTCTTCCAGGCCGCCGACGCCGCCGACCTCGACCGCCTGGCCCGCGCCACCGGACACGAGGTCCGACCCCTCACCGAGCACGGCGGCGGCCGCGTCGTGGACCTGCTCGACCCCTCCGGCATCCCGGTCCGCGTCGTACACGGCGTCGCCGAGCAACCCGCACGCCCTGTGCAGCAGCCCCTGGTCTTCAACACCGGCGCCACCGCCGCCGCCCGGGTCAACGCCACCCAGCGTCCGCCCCGCAAGCCCGCTCAAGCGGAGCGCCTGGGCCACCTCGTGCTTTCCACTCGCGTCTTTCACCGCGCCTTGGACTGGTACCTGCAGCACCTGGGCCTGATCGTCAGCGACTTCCTCTACCTGGACGGGCAGCGCGACCGCGGCCCCACCATGGCCTTCATCCGCTGCGACCGCGGCAGCGAACCGGCCGACCACCACACCCTGGCCATGCACCTGGGCCCGGACAACGGCTACGTCCACTCGGCCTACCAGGTCGCTGACCTTGACGCGCTGGCGGCCGGCGGTGAGTACCTGCGCGAGCGCGGCTACCGCCACTCCTGGGGCATCGGCCGGCACATCCAGGGCAGCCAGATCTTCGACTACTGGCGCGACCCGGACCGCTTCATGCTGGAGCACTTCACCGACGGCGACCTCTTCGACAACACGCTGGAACCTGGCTGGGCCGCCATGTCCGCCTCCGGTCTGGCCCAGTGGGGCCCGCCTGCCAGCCGGGACTTCCTCGGCACCTCCCCCTCGCCCGGCATGCTCTTCCAGGCGATCTCCGCGCTGCGCGAGGACAACGAAATCGACCGCACCCGTCTGCTGGGGCTGATGAAGGCGCTGAACTCGTGACCGCCACCGCCCCCGAGCACGTGCCCGTCGCGGTGATCGGTGCCGGGCCCACCGGGCTGACCGCCGCCACCCTCCTCGCCCGCCACGGCGTGCCCACCCTGGTCTTGGAGCGCCACCGCGCCCCGTATCCGCTGCCGCGCGCCGTCCACCTGGACGACGAGGTGCACCGCATCCTCCAAGCCGTGGGCATCCATGAGACGTTCAGTGAGATCACCCGCCCCGCCCGCGGTATGCGGCTGCTGGACGGCTCCCATCGGGTGCTGGCCGAGTTCCTGCGCGACAACCCGTGCGGCCGGCACGGCTTTCCCCAGGCCAACATGTTCGACCAGCCCGAACTCGAGCAGCTGCTCCGGGACAACCTCACAAACCACCCGCGGGTGACGCTGCGCGGAGGCATCGAGGTCACCGCCGTGACTGCGCCCCCGCACAGCGGCGCTCCGGTGAAGGTGTCCTTCCGGGACGAGGACACCGGTGTCTCCCACACGCTCCTGGCCGACGCGGTCCTGGGATGCGACGGCGCCAACAGCCTGGTCCGCGCCTCCATCGGCTCCCGGATGCAGGACCTCGCCACCGCCCATCAGTGGCTGGTCGTCGACATCCGCTGCCGCCGGCCGCTGCCTGCCTGGGACGGCGTCCACCAGATATGCGACCCGCAGCGGGCGGCCACCTACATGCGGGTGGGCGAGGACCGCTACCGCTGGGAGTTCCGCCTGCGCGCGGGCGAGCAGCCGCAGGAGCTCACCGACCGCAAGCGTCTGCTCGAGCTGATCGCCCCCTGGACGCCGGGCATCTCCGAGGACGAACTGCACGTCCTGCGCACCGCCTCCTACACCTTCCGTGCCCAGGTCGCCGACCGCTGGCGCAAGGGCCGCATCTTCCTGCTCGGTGACGCCGCCCACCTCACGCCGCCCTTCATCGGCCAGGGCATGGGCTCGGGTCTGCGTGACGCCCACAACCTCGCCTGGAAGCTCGCCCGTGTCCTCACCGGACGGGCGAACGAGGTTCTGCTGAACACCTACCAGGTCGAACGCCGCCGCCACGCGCGGCAGCTGATCCGCACCGCCGTAAATATCGGCGTCCTCATGACCGGGGGTGGAACGGGCACCGCACTGGCCCGCAATGCCGTCCTGCCCGCCATCGCCCGCCTGCCAGGTGCCTCCGGTCTCGTGCTGTCCGCCGTCAGCCCGCCGCTGAGGCCGGGCCCCCTGGTCAGCTCCCGCCGCCGCCTCGGCCACCCGCGTCCCGGGACCCTGTGTCCCCAGCCCCTGATCCCCGGCAGCGACGGCAGCCAACGCCCGCTGGACGACCTGCTCGGCGAAGACTTCGCGCTCCTGACCGCCGCACCGCTCAGCCCAGCCCTGCACGCGCTGGTGCGGGCGCTGGACGTCCGCGTCATCCACCTGCACGACCCCCGGCGACCGGAGCCCGGCACAGGCGGCGCCGACCTTGGTGCCGATCCGGGCACCACCGCGCTGGTCCACTGGATGGGCACCGCAGGCGCTGTCCTGCTCCGTCCCGACCGGGTCGTCCTCGCCACCGCGGCCCGGCCCCGCCTCAGCAGGACGTGCGGAGACGACCTCGCGGCGGCCGTAACGGCCTGGGCTCCCATGCTGTGCAGCCGCGGCCGGGCAGCAGGGGGCGTCATCACCGCTAATTAGCCGTCCGGGTGCGGCGTGGGCGTGCTCGGCCCGTCGGATAGTGGCTGCTCGGCCCAGATGGCCTTGCCGTCCCCGGTGTGGCGGGTGCCCCAGCGGTCGGTCAGCTGGGCGACGAGCAGCAGCCCGCGTCCGCCCTCGTCCGTGGTGCGCGGGTGGCGCAGGTGCGGGGCGGCGGGGTTTCGGTCGGTCACCTCGCAGATCAGGGCCCGGTCGCGGATGAGGCGCAGTTGGACGGTGCCGCCCGCGTAGCGGATGGCGTTGGTGACCAGCTCGCTGACCACCAGCTCGGTGGTGAGCGCCAGCTCGGACAGACTCCAACTGGCCGACTGCCGCTCGGCCAGGGTACGGGCCGTGGCCACGATCGCCGGATCACGGGGGAACGTCCAGGACGCCACCTGCCCCTCGCCCAGGACACGGGACAGGGCGATCAGCAACACCACGTCCTCGTCCGGTCGTCCAGCCAGTTCGGAGTAGATCGCCGCGTCGCAGATTGCCTGCACGGAGGAACCGGGACGGGCCAGAATCCCCATCCACCGACCGATGCCTGTGGATGACGCTTGGGAAAATGAAGAAGTGCGTTGTGACCTGCAATGATGGGAGTTCTTCACGCTTCCAGCACGCACAATTCACTGATGAACCACGTAGCAGTTGTCACCCCCGCAGCACGTCAGCGGTTGGCTAGCGACTGATGCCGAGCGCCGACAGCACCACTGCGTCGATGTAGCGGTGTATGAAGGCGGCATCTACCTCCACGTCCTCCAGCAGACATCGGGTGACCACGGCGCCGAGCATCATGTGCAGCAGGAGGTTGGCTGCAGGCACGGCAGCTTCTATCTCCTCGCGGCTGGCGGCTCGCCCCAGCAGCTGCCGCACTCCGGTGAGCTCGGGCTCAATCATGTGCTGGCGCATGGTCTCCGCGAGGTCGGGATTAATGGCGGAGGCATGGGCCAAACCCCGGATCAGCGGTACATCCACGGCCGAGCCGTCGCCGATGCGATCGGCGAGCTCGTGCAGGTCGCCGGTGAGCGAACCGGTGTCGATGTTCTCGACGTGGACTTCCTTCGTGCGCTTGAGCGCGGTCGCGACCAGCTTCTGCTTGCTCCTCCATCGGCGGTAGAGGGTCGCTTTGCTGCAGCGGGTGCGGACGGCGACCGCGTCCATCGTCAGGGCGTCGTACCCTACCTCGCACAGCAGGTCGATCACTGCGCCGTACAGCTCCTGTTCCCGTTCGGGCGTCAGTCGAGTACGGCGCGCCGGTGCGCTTGAGTCCGCGGTCACTTCCGTACTCCGTCTCTCGCCCCTGCGAAACTGCTTCGCATCCAATCCGACAAGGTGGCGTTGCCCGCCGAAACTGATGCGTTTCGAGGGGTTGGTCTCGACCACTCGGTCGCAGCTTCTGTGACTCGTGTGCGCAGTTTCTATACCGACCATGTTGAGGAGGGGCTGGCACACAGCCCGAGTGTTTTACTCCTCTAGCCCTCGCGCATGGCAGACGCCGTAGGCCTTGCCCAGGCCTACCAGCGCTGCGGGTAAACGGCCTTGACGCAAGCGCCGCTGCGGGCGGGAGGTCTCAGCGGGGCAGCGGGACAGCCACGGGTTCCGCCTGTCCGTCCCATGTCACCCAGACCTCGCCTGGGAGTGGGTGTCCGAATGTGGGAACCATCAGGAACTGCACCGACTCGCCGGGCCGTACCGTTGCGTTCTCTGGCACGTTGCGCACGATCGCCGTCGTCCGGTT
Organism: Streptomyces sp. NPDC046900; assembly: GCF_040644975.1. Lineage (NCBI taxonomy): Bacteria > Bacillati > Actinomycetota > Actinomycetes > Kitasatosporales > Streptomycetaceae > Streptomyces > Streptomyces sp. NPDC046900. Next base: position 19,061 of record NZ_JBEYXD010000041.1, read on the forward strand.
GCGGTCCAGATGCACTCCGGTGGCCGTCTCCGCACCCCCGTTGCGCAGCAAGTAGGCGTGCTTCCCCCGGCGCTGCAGGTCCCATCCCACCGCGGGACGGCCCGACAACTCAGGCGTCGCGAGCGGTTGCGGAGGCGTCGTGGCGTTCTGCGCCTGCGCGAGCAACTTCAGAGCCTTGGACAGGCCCTCCTCCACAGCGATTGCTCTGCGCTCGGCCGCCTCGACCTGTGCCTGACCGGCGATGTTTGCTTCCTCGGCAATTTCCGCTTGCCTCTGCGCGTCGCGGCGCGTGACGAGAGAGATCACCATGGTGATCACGATGCCGACCCAGGTGGCGATGTTTCCAGCTTGCATGGCTACCACGGCGGGAGGGGCATCCCGCCTTCCTTCTTGCTGTTACTGATCTTCAAAGCACGGTCGTGCGGTGACGGGCTGTCTGCCGTCAGCCCGTCGTGGCTTCTCCTGCCGTGGTGAAGCGGGCCACGGCCGAACGGCTGGAAGCGCCGTCAGGCCCAGGCGACGGCGTCCTCGATGGGCACGCGGGGCAGCCGCGGGAACCACGGGTCGGCACCGGGGTGACCGATGTTGACCACCAGATGCGAACACCAGCTGGTACCGGCGAAGAACTCCTCGTCCACGCCGGCTTTGTCGAAGCCCGCCATGGGACCGGCCGCGAGTCCCGCCGCACGTACCGCGAGCAGGAAGACCCCGGTCTGCAGTGCCGAGCTGTAGGCCGCGAGGTTCTCGCGCGTCTCGACCTGGTGGGCGAACGCCGCTCGCAGCATGTCGCCGCGGGCCGGGAAGACGGTCGGCATCTGCTCGTGGAAGTCGACGTCGTACGCCAGGACCGCCACGGCCGGCGCACTGAGCGTCTTGGCCCTGTTGCCCTCGTCGAGATGCCGAACCAGTCGCTCCTTGCCCTCGCGGGTGCGCACGAAGAGCACGCGCAGAGGCTGACTGTTGGCAGCGCTCGGCGACCAGCGGGCGAGTTCCCAGATCATGGCGAGTTCGTCGTCGTAGACGGCCTTTGCGGCGAAGGCGTTCGCGGTGCGGGCCTCGGTGAACAGCAGCTTTCGCCCGGCGTCGTCCAGGACATCGAGGGCCTGCGGTTCGCGGTCGGTCTTGCTCACGGTTTCTCTCTTACTTGGATGTGCGGATGGTGTGGTGCCGGGGCGGGATCTCCGTCTCGGCACCACTCGGGGAACAGGGTTTGCGGAGCCGGGCGGGGCACAGAATCCCGGTGCTGTCGCCTGGGCTTGTGGGCCCCTTGCCGGAGGTCATGTGTGGTGCGTTGACCGCTTGCTCCGTTCGGCGCCCAACCTGGCGAAGACGTCGATGAGTTCGGGGTTGTCGAGTGCCGCGGGGTTGAGGACCTGCCCGGCGGGGGCGCCCTGAAGCAGGCGTTTGACGGGAACCTCGAGCTTCTTGCCGGTCTTCGTGTGCGGGATGGCCGGCACGGCGACGATCTCGTCGGGGACATGGCGGGGTGAGGCGCCGGTGCGGATCGCTTCGCGGATCCGGTCGCGCAGGGCGTCGTCCAGGGTGACGCCGGGTGCGGGGACGACGAACAAGGGCATCCAGTAGCCGCCGTCGGGTTCCTCCGCACCGATGACGAGGGCCTCGGTGATCTCGGGGAGGCGTTCGACGATGTCGTGGATGTCGGCACTGCCCAGGCGCACACCGTTGCGGTTGAGGGTGGCATCGGAGCGGCCGTGGACGATCACCGAGCCGTGGGAGGTGAGGGTGATCCAGTCGCCGTGCCGCCACACGCCCGGGTAGGAGGCGAAGTAGGCGTCGCGGTAGCGGCTGCCGTCGGGGTCGTTCCAGAAGTACAGGGGCATGGACGGCATGGGGCGGGTGACGACCAGTTCGCCGACCTGATCCAAGACCGGCCGTCCCGCGTTGTCGTACGCCGCCAGTGCCACGCCGAGGTTGGGAACGGACAGCTCTCCCGCCCAGACGGGGGTGGTGGGGGCGCTGCCGGCGAAGCCGGAGACGACGTCGGTGCCGCCGCTGGTCGAGGCCAGCTGGACGCCGGCACCCACATGGTCACGGACCCAGGGATAGGCGGAGGCGGGCAAGGTGGAACCGGTGCAGCCGATGACACGGATGGCCGACAGGTCGTGGGCGGTGGGTTCGATGCCCAGCTTGGCCATGGCCAGCAGGTACTGGGGGCTGGTGCCGAAGACGGTGACCTTGTGGCGTGCCGCCAGCTCCCACAGGATGTCCGGACGCCCGATCGGCGCCGGGCTGCCGTCATAAGTGCAGGTGGCGGCGCCGGTCAGCAGGGTGGAGACGACCAGGTTCCACATCATCCAGTGGGTGGTGGTGTACCACATCAGGCGGTCCCCGACGCCCAGATCGCAGTGCAGCCCGAGGATTTTGAGGTGCTCGAGCAGGACCCCGCCGTGCCCGTGGACGATGCCCTTGGGCAGGCCGGTGGTGCCGGAGGAGAAGACGACCCACAGAGGGTGGTCGAACGGCACCGGGGCGATGGTGAGGTCCTCGGTGCGGGTGGCCGCGTCCCCCCAGGGAACCGTCAGCGCCGAGTGCCCGCCCTCGGGCCATGCGAGGCCCAGGTGATCCGCGAGCACCGTGGCCTTCAGTGTGGGCAGGGCTCGGGCCAGTTCGAGCGAGGAGGCGCGGCGGTCGTGAGTGGTGCCGTTGAAGAGGTAGCCGTCCGCGGTGATGAGCACCGTCGGTTCGAGCTGGGCGAAGCGGTCGGCGGCGGCCTTCGGGGCGTAGTCCTGGCCGCACACCGACCACACCGCGCCCAGGCTGACGGTGGCGAGGAAGGCGATGACGGCGTGGGGGGTGTTGGGCAGGTAGCCCACCACCCGGTCGCCCATTCCTACGCCCAGGTCGCGCAGGGTGGCCGCGACGGAGGCGACCCGGGCGCGCAGCTGCCGGCCCGTGATCTCGTAGGAGGCGCCGGTCTCGTCCAGCGCGGTGATCGCGGGGGCGTCCGGGTGCAGGTTGCGCAACGCGTGGTGGGCGTAGTTGAGGGTGGCGCCGGGAAACCAGCGGGCTCCGGGCATGGTGTCCTGGGCCAGTACCCGTTCGTATCCAGTTGTCGCATCGATGGCGAAGTACTCCCACACCGCGGCCCAGAACCCTTCCAGGTCGGTGACGGACCAGCGGTGCAGGGCCTCGTAGTCGGTGGGGTCCTGGATCCCTTCGGCGCCATGCCGGGCCGCCCAGCGGGCGAAGTCCGCGATGCGGCTGTGGGCGGCCGCGTTCGGGTCGGGGGCCAGGAAGGGCTCCGGATACGGCGCGGGGTGCGGGGCGGTCATGGTGTGGTGCTCCTGGGCGAGGGGACGGGCCGGGCATGGGCGGGACGATGGGCCGTGCGCAGCAGCGGTGCCCAGGCGGCGGTGCCCGTGAAGTCGCCGGCGCCGGCGGGGACGGTGTCCATCACAACGCGGTCGGGGCGCAGCAGGACGGCGTCCGCCCGGCCGCGTGCCAGCCAGGCGGCCACGGTGCCTTCGTCCCTCAGGTCCTCGACGCGGATCACTGGTGCGCCCAGTGCCGCGGCCACGGCCGTCACCTGCGGGGTGGGCGGCACGGTGGTCAGGACGGTGAAGGAGTCCCCCAGGACGTCATCGAGGCGCACCCGCCTGCCGTCGACGATCACCCAGGGCTGGGGGCAGAAGGTGCCGGCCAGTACGCGGCCGATCAGCCGGGGGCGGCATCGCACCAGGGGGCCCACGGTCAGGGCGGGGCTGAGGTCGCGGCTGACCGTCGCGGTCACGCCGGGGATGCGGCAGGCTGCGCCCACGAGGGCCCGGCGGAGCGCCGCGGCACGGTCCTGTCCGCCGGTCATGGCCCAGCCGACGGCGACCGCGAGGCGGATCACGTGGCGTGCGTGCGGTTTGCGTTCGCGCTCGTAGGTGTCCAGCAGCTCTTCGTCTGCGCCCTGTTGAAGGACCTGGGCGAGTTTCCAGGTCAGGTTGTGGGCGTCGCGCAGGCCGGCGCACAGGCCCTGCCCGATGAAGGGCGGGGTGAGGTGGGCTGCGTCGCCGAGCAGGAAGATGCGACCCCTGCGCCACCGGTCGGCGAGGCGGGCGCGGAAGGTGTACTGCGCCTGCCGGATCACCTCGAAGTCGTCGCCCGACGCGTTACGCGGCAGGTCCACCCAGGGGGCGACCAGGTCGCGCAGGCGCTCCAGCCCGTCCGGGCCGTCCAGGCGCTCGTCCTCGGGCAGCCTGAACTCCCAGCGGTAGCGGTCTTCGCCGACCCGCATGAAGGTGGCCGGCCGGGTCGGGCAGCAGATCTGCTCGACGCCTTCCCAGGTGCGCACCCGGCGGCTGGTGCGCACGTCGATGACCCTCCAGCTCTCCTCGAAGTGCAGGTCCTCCCATACGGCGCCGATGGCGTCGCGGGTGAGGCTGCCCGCACCGTCGCAGCCGAGAACGGCATCGGCCCACACGTGCTCCTCCTCGTCGCTGCCGTCGCGGCGGAAGGTGACCCGGACCGGACCCGTCGAACCGGTTGTTCCGTCGGTGTCCTGGGTGACGGACACGACTTCCACCCCGCCCTGCAGCTCGCATTCCGGGCGGCGCGCCAGGGCGTCGCGCAGGAGGCGTTCCAGCTCGGGCTGGTCGAACATGCTGGTCTGGGGGAAGCCGTGGTGTCCGTGCGGGGACCGCGGGAGTTCGCCGATCAGGCGGTGCCGGGCGTCCAGCAGCCGCAGCCCGCGGGCCGGGCGGGCGCGGGCGGCGAACTCCTCGTGGATGCCGGCGCTTTGCAGGATCCGGCGGATTTCGTCGTCCATGGCGACGGCGCGTGGCAGGGGGTAGATGTCCTGGTGGCGTTCCAGGACGAGGCTGCGCACGCCGTGCCGGGCGAGCAGGAGCGCGGCCGTGACTCCCACAGGTCCCGCACCGATAATCACCACCGGTCTCCTGGATGCGGCGCTCATGGGGCGTCCGTCACAGCGGTCCGCTGCTCGCCAAGGTCGATCCGCCCGTCCGGGGTGGCGATCGTGGCGGTGATGAGGTCACCGTTGCGCAGGTAATGGGGGTTCTTGGCCTGGCCGTTGAAGAAGGCCTTCCATTTCAATGCGGGCGGCAGCAGCGCGGCGATCTTCTCGACCGGCTTGGGCGGGGCCTTGAGGGCGGTGCCCCCGGGCGTGCCGGTAAGCAGCAGGTCGCCCGCATCGAGAGTCTGGAAGCAGGCGAGCAGGGTGAGCGCTTGGGCCGGCCGTACGATCATGTCGGCGAGCGTGCGGTCCTGGCGCGGCTCGCCGTTGACCGACAGCCGCAGCCGCAGGTTGAGCAGATGGGCGAAGTCCTCGGGCTCCAGCAGGACGAGGTAGGGCCCGGTCGGGGTGAAGGTCGGGTAGGACTTGCTCTCGTAGAACTGGGTCTTGGTCAGCTGGACGTCGCGAGCGCTGACGTCGTTGGTCAGGACGAGCCCGGCGACGTAGTGCGGCAGGTCCCGCTCCTCGACGACCGTGCCCACCGGCAGGGGGGCGCCCATGACGAGGCCGAGTTCCACCTCGTAGTCGAGGAACTTCACGTGCGCGGGGCGCACGATCGTGTCGTGCGGGCCGCTGACCGAGCCGGACGCCTTACGGAAGAAGGTGGGCGGGATCTCGCCGGTGAAGCCCGAATCGCGGGCGTGACTGCGGTAGTTGACCATCTGGGCGACGACCCGGCAGGGGGTGGTGACCGGAGGCAGGACCACCAGGTCGGCGACGGGCGTGCCGCTCTCGGCCGAGGCGGCGGCGTCACGGACAGCGGCCCGGTCGGCGAGCAGTTCGGCGGTGGTGACCGCCTTGGACTCGATACGGACGGCGCGCTCGTCCCGGACGACCCACCAGCCGTCGGTGGTGCGCAGAACGTTGGTGCTCATGAGTTCATCGCTTTCATCAGGCCCAGCAGGCGTGCGGGGTCGAGTTCGTTGTCGCCGCGCAGGGCCGACATGACCTCGCGGAGCTTGGCGGGGGGCGGGTTCGTGCCCAGGAAGTCCCGGGTGACCGGCGGGCCCCACTGGGCCAGGCCGCTCGCCGACATCGGCGCCCAGCCGGGCTCGAGGTCGCAGGAGAACAGGTCGCCGTCGGCGAAGTGCTCCAGCATGAAGCGGTCGGGGTCGCGCCAGTAGTCGAACAGCTGACTGCCCTGGATGTGCCGGCCGATCCCCCAGCTGCGCTGGTAGCCGCGCTCGGCCAGGTATTCACCGCCGGCGGCGATCGCGTCGAGGTCGGTGACCTGGTAGGCGGAGTGGACGTAGCCGGTGCCGGGCCCCAGGTGCATGGCCAGTGTGTGGTGATCCACGGCCGTGCTGCCCTGGTCGCAGCGGATGAACGCCATGGTCGGCCCGCGCCCGCGCTGCCCGTCCAGGAACAGGAAGTCGGACGCGATCAGCCCGAGGGTGTCCAGGTACCAGTCCAGGGCCCGCAGGAACACGCGTGTCTCCAGCACCACGTGACCGAGCCGCTGGATGCGCGAGGGCTCGCGGGGCGGTCGCTGGGTGGCGTTCGTGCGGCGGTGCTCGGTGCCGACATTGAGGATCAGCGGCTGCTGCTCGGACAGAGCCGGCAGCTGTTCGGCGCAGTACACGACCCGGACCGGGAAGCCCGAGGGATCGAGCAGGGCGACCGATTGCCCGCCACCGGGGACGTCGATGTCCCGGACGGTATTGCCGGCGGCGCGGGCCAGCCGGTCCAGGTCGCCGCGCTCGGCGGCGCGGAAGGCCGGCCCGATGAAGCGGGACGCGCGCCCGCGCCGGATGACCATGCACGGTGAGCCCGCGAACGTACCGCGCAGCCACAGCTCCTGCTCGGTGCGGGCGGCGATCGCGAACCCGAAGTCACGGGCGAACACCTCGGCCCGGTCCAGATCCGGCTTCTCGAACTCCAGCCAGGCCAGATCCGCCACCTTGATCACGGGATTCCGGGCCCGTCCGGGATGCTCGCCGCGCAAGGCGCCCTGCTCGCTGTGGAGATCTTGGTGGGGCGTCTGGGGAGCGGCCCTGTCAACGGGGGTTCGAAACATGATGCCCTCCAAGCAACACTGCTGTAATGAGGAAATCATCAACTTTGTCGATCCTCATCGTCAATAGAGCGAGGCCAAATAATTGATGATCTCATCAGTAATGGAAGACCCATCGCGACGGTTGTTACACTCGCTGTATGCCGACGTCAGCCCCGCCCAAGAACCGCTTCGAGCGGCGCCGTGCCGAGACCCGCCAGGCGCTCGTGCGTGCGGCCCGGCAGATCCTCGCGGAGACCGGGGACACCAGCGCCAGCATCCAGGTGATCGCCGAGCGCGCGGACGTGGGTTTCGGCTCCTTCTACAACCACTTCGCGTCGAAGACGGAGCTGTTCGACGCCGCGGTGACGGACGCCTTGGAGGAGTTCGGCCAGGTCATCGACGAGCGCGTACAAGGGATCGACGACCCGGCCGAGCTCGTCGCAACCGGCTTCCGGCTCGCCGCCCGGATGGCCGACTCTCACCCTGAACTCATGCGCATCCTGCGTGATCGCGGTCTGGCCTACATTCACTCCGACCGAGGTCTTTCTCCGCGGGCCCTGCGCGATCTGGAGCGCGGCATCGCCTCAGGCCGCTTCTCCAGCGCCGACCCGACCACGGCCCTGTCCGCCCTGGGCGGCACCCTGCTGTCCCTCGTGGCGCTGAGGCTGTCTCGCCCCGACCTCGACGGCGACGAGACCGCCTCCGACCTGGCCGAAATGGTCCTGCGCATGCTTGGCGTCCCCCCGGACGACGCCCGTGAGGTCACCCGGCGCCCCTTGCCCGGCCTCAGCTGACTCCGAGTCGGGCCAGCAGGCTGGCCCACCTACGCCGTGCCACGAGACCCTCGATGCCTGGGCCACAGGAGACGGAAGACCCGGGTGTCTCGGGACGCGAGCCGCGTCGCCGTGCGGCGCTCAGCGTGGGGCACGACGAGCGTGGGGGCCCACGAGCCGGAAGGGCTCTCCTGCCAGGTCGGCAAGCAGGACTCCCGACTGCCCGTTGCACAGCCAGTGCACCTCGACACGCCATGTGACGTCTTCTGGCGTACTGAGCTTCGAGTGGACGATGAAGCGCTCGGGGTCAAGATGCGAAACCGTGTACGGGAAATCAGGTACGCCGGCGGCCGGTCTCGGCAGGGGCGTCGGGTCGCTGAGGTTCACCTCGAACGTGCGCACCCTCTGCGGTGCCATGGGTGCCGGCCTCGGTGGTTCACCGATCGAGCCAATGTCGGGGGGAGCAGACCGTGATTCCACTCGCACGCGTAACTCACGGAGGATCACGGCGCGATCGGCGGTGGCCTCGACAAACAGGCTCACCGTTGCGCCTGACAGAGCTACCCAGTTGCGGGAGTCCGGGCGCGTTGTCGGGCTTTGGGGCTGTGGGCCGATGTGCCCGCTCAAGATGCCGGTCTGTGCAGCGCGCACGGTCAAAGGGGCTGACGGTGTCGGGGCCAGCAGTGCATGACGGCCACCGGTGATCGCTTTGTCGGCGCCGCGGCTCACGAGCCCGCTGAGAGCGGAGGCGAGCCCGGCGAGGACCGCTGCCACGACCCACTTCCCCACTCCTGGCATGGCGACAGCGGCGATGACGGCCGCGAGCAGCAGGGCGATTACTCCAGCCCGCACGATGAGTCGACGAGAGCGCACCGTATCCCCTCCCCAGCCGCCTGCGATGCCTCACGATGCCCGACCCTCGTACCACGGGCTCCGGGGCGCCGTCGATCGAAGGGGCTGACAACAGGTCGGAAACGCCACGCCTTCCACGGGATCACCACACGGCACGGCGGGAGCGGGTCTTCGCTATGTCCTTGAGTGCGGTTCACGGGCAGGGAAGCGACAGACTGTGGGCGCCGGTGCTCCCTGCAGCACGGCGCCCACTCACCCCTGCCCGAGGTGGTCTTGGTGAACTTTCTGTTCAGGTATCAGGGGACGAGGATGAGGCGGATCGGGTCGCCGATCTTGTTCTCGAGCCGGTGGATGGCGTCGGCGGCCTCGGCGAGCGGGATGTGGTCGGTGATGGAGGGGGCCAGGTCGAGACGGCCGTTGGACGCCAGCTGCACCAGCTCGGTGACGGACTCGGGGAAGCCGCCGTAGTGACCGCGCACCTGCTTGCACAGGTAGTTGAAGGTCAGGCCTTCGGTGATGGTGAGCGGCTTGGGCGTGATGCCGACCAGGATGAGGGAGCCGCCCAGGCCGAGCACGGAGGCGGCCTGCTCGCGGACGGCGGGCACGCCGGCGCAGTCGAAGGCGAAGTCCAGGCCGCGTCCGCTGGTGGCAGCGCGTACCTGGTCGGCAAAGTCGGGGGCGGCCGGATCCAGAGCGAAGTCCGCGCCGAAGGCCAGAGCGCGTTCCCGGGCGCTGGACAGCGGGTCGACGGCGATGATCGGCGCGGCGCCGACCAGGCGGGCGAGGCGCACGTTGTGCGCGCCCACTCCGCCCACGCCCCACACGCCGACGGACTGGGCGGGACGAACGCCTGCGGTGGCGACGACGGCGGCGTAGGGGGTGGAGACCGCGTCGGGGATGATCGCGGCCTGGTCGAAGGGGAGGCTGTCGGGGATGGGGATGACGGTGTCCTCGCGGGCGAGGGTGTACTGGGCCCAGCCGCCGTCGTAGTCGATGCCGGCGGTGAGCATCTGGGTGCAGGGGCGGCGGCGCACGCAGCCGGCGCACTGGCCGCAGGTCTTGCCGGCCTCCAAGGTGACGCGGGTGCCGACGGTCAGACCGCGCTTGAGGTCGGGGCCGAGCGTGTGGATCACACCGGAGACCTCGTGGCCGACGGTGACCACATCGGAGGTGGCGAACAGCGGGACGAGAGAGCCGTCGATCAGGTGGACGTCGGACAGGCAGACGCCTGCGGCCTTCACCTCGATGAGGACCTCGCCCGGACCGGGCACGGGGACGGGGACCTCCTCCACAAGGAACTTCTTGCTGTCCAGGTGGAAGCGTCCGGCGAGCATGGTGTCCATGGGGATCTGCTTTCTGTGAGCGGCACTCCGGGCGGTTCGGGCCGATGGGTGCCGTGTGGTGTCTGGCTGGCTTGTGGTGGCCGGGAGGCGTGCGGGGTGGCAGGACTGCGCCGCCCGCCTCCCGGCGTCCGGGGGTCAGGCGAAGACGTCCTGCTGGTAGCGCTCGTCGGCCTCGAGCTGGGCGAGCCACTGCTGGGCGGCCTCGTCGTCGCTGCCGGTGTGCTGGCGGTAGATGGCCGCGAGGGCTTCGCGCACAGCGGGCGCCATGCGGCGGCCGTCGCCGCAGACGTAGATGTACGCGCCGTCTTCGATGGCCTGCCACACCGTGTCGGCGGCGCCTGCGATGGCGTTCTGCACGAACCGGGCGGGGTGGCCGGTCACCACGGAGAAGGCGGTGTGGACCTGGGCGATCCCGGCCTGCTCCCAGTCCTGCATCTCCTGGCGGTAGAAGTAGTCGTGCTCGGGGTGGCGGCAGCCGACGAACACCTGCGACAGGCCGACCTGGGTGCCGTTCGCCTGCTGCCAGGCCCGCTCCTCCAGGAAGCCGCGCAGCGGCGCGATGCCGGTGCCGGGGCCGATGAGGATCAGCGGGGTGCTGGGGTCGGCCGGCGGGGCGAAGGTCGGGGAGGGCACGCGCACGTAGCCGTAGACGACGTCTCCGGGCTCAACGCGTGCGATGTAGGAGGAGCACACGCCGCGGTACTGGCCGTCGCCGGACAGGGCGGGGCCCTCCAGCAGGCCGACGGTCAGGCGCACATGGCGCGGGTTGGCCAGCGGGGCGGAGGAGATGGAGTAGAAGCGGGGACGGATCGGGCCCGTCATCTCCAGGAAGACAGCCAGCGGCAGTTCGACGGCGGGGAAGCGCTCCAGGAGGCCCAGCACCGAGACGCGCTTGCCGAGGATCTCCTTCTGGTAGCGCTCTTCGGCTTCCTCGGTGTCGGCGGTGTAGGCCTGCAGCTGCGGCCGGGTCCACGGGCACTGGGTGTGCTCGGCCAGGATGCGCACTTGGGTGCGGGTGGCCACGTCCTGCAGCTCCAGGAACTCGGTGAACAGCAGGCCGGCGGTGACGGGCGTGCCCACCGGCAGGTGCGTGCGGCCGCCGCCGGGCTGGTCGAGCCGGAGGACCTGGTCGCGGTCGACGGCGAGCCGCGCCAGCGCGCGGTTGACCAGGGACGGCTCGTTCTTCGCGAAGACGGCGAGGTGGTTGCCGGTCTCGTAGGTGACGCCCTCGGGCAGCTCGATGGTGATGGACTTCGCGGACGGGCGCGGCGGCTCGATCTGGAAGTCCCACAGTCCGGTCGCGTCGGCCACGAGTTCCTCGTTGGCGACCACGGTCAGGGGGTAGGCCTGCTCGGAGACGATGGCGGGGCGCACGTCCGCCTCGGTCAGCAGCTGCACCTGGTAGCGCGGCGCGCCGTCGTCGGAGGTGTCGGCGGCGTACTCCTCGGCCAGGGTGGCCCACAGGGTGTCCATCCAGCGGGTGGCCATGCCGTCGAAGTCGCCGGCGGCGTCCGCGATGCCGCGCTCGATGACGGGGGTGGCTCCGGCGGCCAGCAGGGCGGCCTCGATCCGCTTGGGGAAGGCCTGGTAGGTCGCCACCCACTGGGTGTTGCCGGCGCCCAGCAGTGCGAACCGCACGTTTGCCAGTGAGCCCTCGCTCAGCCCGGTCGCGATCAGGTCGTCGAAGCGCTGGGCGTTGTCGGGTGCCTTGCCGTTGTAGCTGGCGGCGACGACGACCAGCAGGCCCTCGGTGGGCAGGTTGTCGCCCAGCTCGTCCAGGCTCATCAGCGTGGTGCCGAATCCGGAACGCTCGCTGCGGTCGGCGATGGTGCGCGCCAGGTCCTCGCACGAGCCCAGGCTGGAGCCGTAGGCGACGGTCAGGTTCACCCCGACACCGCTGACCGCTGTCTGCGCCTGCGTGACGTCGGTCTGCAGGTCGGCGGCGCCAAAGACGGTCCGCTGGTGCTCCTGACGTTTGCGGACGACCAGCTGGAAGTCGCCGGGCTTGCGCGTCAGCGCCTCACGGACGTCCATCTTGTAGTCGGTGGTGTCGGAGAACCTGAACTTCTGCAGCACCAGCGCCAGCGCCAGACGGGCCTCGGTCAGTGCGAACTGGCGACCGATGCAGGCACGCACCCCGTTGCCGAACGGCTTGTAGGCGTGCGGGTGCTGCTCGGCGCGGTTCTCCGGCAGCCACCGGTCGATGTCGAACTCCTCCGGCCGCTCCCACGCCTTGGAGTGGGAGTGCAGGGCGCCCATGAGGATGTTGGCCCTGGTTCCCTTCTTCAGCTCGTACCGGTCGCCGATGACGGTGTCGTCGATGGGCGCCTTTGCGATCAGCGGGATGGGAGCCCACAGGCGCAGGGTCTCCTCCAAGATCCGCGGGATCACGTCGAGCTGCATGATCGTGTCGTAGTCCGGGACCGTGTCACCGGGCATGAGGCGGTCGACCTCGGCGTACGCCTGCGCCAGGACATGCGGGTTACGCATCAGCGAGTACGTGGCGAACGACAACAGACCACTGGTGGTCTCGTGACCGGCGATCAGGAAAGTCACCACCTGGTCGCGGACGTTGTCGTCCCCCAGCAGCCTGCCGGTCTCCGGGTCGGTGGACTCCAGCATCAGGCCGAGCAGGTCTTCCTCGCCGGTGCCCTTCCCCTCACGGCGCTCCTTGATCACACTCTCGACCAAGTCCTGCATCAGCTGGATGTTCTCGCGGTACTTCCTGTCGTCCGTCTTACGGAGCTTGGTCATCATCGGCAGCTCCTGGGAGCGCCGCATCGACTCGATCAGCGCCTCCAGCAGCGCGTTGAGGAAGGGGTGCAGCTCCTCCTTGTCGAAGGACTGGAAGCGGTAGCCGAAACCGGACAGAGCGATGGTGTCCAGAGTGAGCCGGGTGTAGTCGTCGGTAATGGCGACCGGCTGGCCCTCCCGGCTCTCCCACTTGCCGACCAGGTTCTGGGCGATCTCCAGCATCTGACCGAAGTAGGTCTTCATGGCCCGCTGGCTGAAGGCCGGCAGGAGGATCCGGTGGGCCATGGCCCATTCCTCTTCGTGCTGGTGGGCCGTGAACAGGCCCGCACCCGTGTAGTCCCGCACGTGGCTGAGCGGCGTCTTCTCGATCTGCTTGAAGAACCGCGTCTCGTCGCAGACCTCGGCCACCAGGTCCGGGTCGTAGACGAAGACCTGCTCGATGCCGGCGATGTCCATGCCGTAGATGCCCTCGGGGAACCGCTTGGACAACTCGTTGAAGTACTCCACCGGGTTGGTGTCGGGGATCTGCGGCGTGTTGCCGAGGAGGGGAACCCCACGCGGGGACCGTATGGGGCGAAGGTCGTTCGCGGAGTGGGTGGTCATGGCTTTCTCCTTTGTGCGGAGAGGGGATGGGCAAGGGCGCCGGTCGATGCCGCGGTGCACCACAGAAACATACGCCGTATGGAAGTAGTAACATACGTCGTATGGAAAGTCGAGCGCACCCCGGTCGCGCGAGCACCCGTCCAGCCACCTGCATGGAAAGTCGTTTCCGTACGGCGTATAAGACTGATACCGTACGCGGTATGGAAAAGCCGAAGCGTCCCCCGCGGGGAACCAGGAAGAGAGACGTGCCTCTCACCGAGGCGGGGATCTATGCCGCCGCCCTGCAGCTCATCGACGCGGACGGGGTCGAGGCGCTCACCATGCGCAAACTCGCGACCGTGCTGGACGCGAACCCGATGTCGCTGTACCACCACGTGCCGAACAAGGACGCCCTGCTGCGCGGCGTGGCAAGGATGGTCGGCGCCCAGTTCCGCACCGTGACGCTTCAGGACTCCCCCTGGCAGGAGCGCATCCGCCTGCTCGCCACGGATTTCCGGACACTGGCGCACCGTCACCCCAAGCTGATGGCCTACTCGTTCAGCCAGCCGGACTTCATCCAGCCCGAAGACCCCTTCTGGGCTGCGCTCACCGCGATACTGGACTCCGCAGGGGTGCCGCACTCAGAGGTCCCGCAGACCGCCGCTGTCATGTGCGCCGTCGTCATCGGCGTCCTCACCGCCGAACTCAACGGCGCGCTCCACCGGTGGTCGAACCTCACGCCCACCGCTCCCGCTGCCGGCAAAAATGGGACCGCGGGTGCAGGCCCTGATGAGGACCGCATGTTCCGCCTGGTGCTGGACACGATCATCTCGGGCCTGGAAAGCCGGCTCACCGCCGATCGGGACGGCCAGCGCGCCGACCATTGAGTCCGCAGTCCTGAGGCGTTGCGGCTGAGGCAGTCCCGCAGTCCGGCCGGCTTGAACTGCGGCGCATGAGGAGGCATCCATCACATCCGGAAAGGCCGTCTCGATGCGGCCGCTGCAGATGCGCGGTGTGCTGCGGCTGGGCCGGGCGACCGATCTGTGGCCCAAGACAGCGCTCAGTGTCCTGCTCGCGATGGCCGTGCCAAGTCTGGTGCTGGCGGCCGTGGGACGCGTCGACCTGATGGTGTACACCGTCGGCGGATCCACGTGCGCGCTCTACGGGCACAGCCTGCCCTACGCTGCCCGCGCCCGCGCCCTGGCCTGCGTGGTGCTCGGTATGGTCGTAAGCAACGGGGTGGGGCTGGCAACTGCGGCCGCCACCCACAGCACCGCGGTCCGGGTCGCTGTGGCAGCCCTCCTTGCTGCTGCCCACAAGGTTGTGTACGACGCCACCCGGATCGGGCCGCCGGGCAACGTCGTCTTCACGTTCGTCGCCGCCGGCTGCGCCTTCCTTCCGCAGCACTTCACCGACATCCCCGGCCACCTCGCGCCCACCCTTGCCACAGGGTTGCTCGCCTGGATGGTGTGCATGGCCCCCGGCCTCGTCCGGTCCCAGGAACCGCAGCGTCTGGCGGTGGCCAGGGCCCTGAACGCTGCCGCGCCGCTCGCTCGCACTCCAAACGACGACCCCGCCCACGCCTCCGCCTGCCGAACCGCGGCCGCGACAGCAACCGAAGCCTGGCGCACGATGTCGCTGGTACACACCTACTCCCCCGAGCGCCAGACCCTGGCCCTGCTGCTGACCCGCGCCGAAACCGGCAGCACCGACCCCCGGGAACTCGCCCGCTGGGCGAGACTCCTGCGCAAAACCACGCCGCTACCGAATCTCCTTTCGCCCCGCCTGGAAGACAATCAGGTCACCGAAGCCAGCACCGCATTGAGCGCGGACTGGAGCAGACCGTGCCGCGGCGGGCCGCTGAATCGGTGTCACGTCCGCCTGCCCAGCGCCCTCCGACCCGGTTCGCACCTGCTGCTCCTCAGCACCCGGGTCGCGGTCGGCTGCGCCCTGGCCGGCTGGGCGTCCATGGCATTGGGCGTCGGCCGCCCCTACTGGGCCGTGGTTGCTGCCGCCTCGATCTTCCAGCCCAACCTGGCCCTCACCTGGCGACGCGCCCTCAACCGGGTCTTCGGCAACGTCGTCGGCCTCGCATTGTTCGCCGCCCTGCTGCCGATCAGCCGCACCGGATCACTCGCCCTCGTCCTGGCTGTCCTGTTCTTCCAGGTCGCCACCGAGGCGACGATCAGCCGCGGCTACTGGCTCGGCCAGATCTGCATCGTCCAGATGTCTTTGCTGATGCCCCAGTTCGGGCATGCGCAGCCGGCCGGCGAGTTGCTGACGGATCGAGCCCTCGACACCCTCACGGGCTGCGCGCTCGGGCTGCTCGTTGCCATCGCGATCACTGACCGCCGAGCCGTGGACCGCGCCGAGAGCGCCCTGGCGGCGGTGGACGCATCCCATGCGGCCGCCGCCCGGTTGACGGCCCAACCATCCGCCCCCGACCTCGCCGATCTCGTCCATGCCCGCTGCCGCCTGGCAAGCGCCTTGGCCCAGTTGCACGAAGCCGCCGAGGTAGCCTCCGGCGAGTGGCGGCAACGGACCCTGCCCCAAGAGCGCATCGCTGCCGCCGAGCACGAGAGCCGCCAGATGCTGACCCTACTGGCGACGTCACTTTCCACGGATCAACGTCAATGAACATCGGGCGTATGTTCCGCGAGTCGCCCGAGGAGGACCAGGCGTCGCTGGCGGAGTGGCTGCGCGTCGAGCTGTGCCCGGTGGAGCTTTCGCGTGAGCGGCTGGTGGCCGCGGTGGTGGCGCGCTGCCGTAACGACCCGGGTACAGCCGCCGGCGCCGGCGAAGGCCAGCTCCGCCGCGCCGCGGGGCCCCGGACCTCCTAGGGCGGTGTGCCCTCGCTGCTTCCGGGCGCGGGTCCGGGCAGTTTCGTGACGGATTCCGCGGGGGCTCGCCGGTCTGGCAGGCCGGGCACAGCTCGTGCCGCCAGTCGTCGGTGACGACCGTTCGCCATCCCCGGCACACCGCGCAGCCCGCGCCCACGCCAGGTCTGCGCGGGGGACGGTGCTGGACGCGCGGCTGCCGGAACGGCCCATCGAGGCTGACGGTGTACTGGTTGCGTTGGCCGACCCGGTCCTTTTGCAGATAGTCGGCCTCTGCGAGATCTACCACGATGCTCTGGGCCGTGCGCTGGGCGATCTGACAAGTGGCAGCGAGCTCGTACAACCGGGCAGTGGGATTCCGGGCGATCACCATCAGCATCCGTGCGTGGTTGGGCAGAAAGGTCCACCGCCGACTCTGGTGGTCCACGATGATCGAGACTCTTCCCTCTTCAATGCCTGTCGGTGTCCGACTCGGGCAGTCCTGTCAGCTGAGGTCTATGGGGACTCGCAGCCTTGTGTGCGCAGTTGCTCGTTGATGCGCTGGGCTTCTTCGAGTTGGTCTTCGAGGACGATGATGCGGCAGGCGGCTTCGATGGGGGTGCCCTGGTCGACGAGTTCGCGGGCGCGAGAGGCGATGCGCAGCTGGTAGCGGGAGTAGCGGCGGTGGCCGCCTTCGGAGCGCAGGGGGGTGATCAGGCGGTGTTCTCCCAGGGCGCGGAGGAAGGCGGGGGTGGTGCCGAGCATTTCGGCGGCCCGGCCCATGGTGTAGGCGGGGTAGTCGTCGTCCTCGAGGTTGTCGGCGGGGCGGGGAGGGGCAGGGGGCATAGACCTCTTCTTCCGGGGACGCATCGGGGGGCCCGGGCGCTGTGCTGGCACCCGGGCCCCGAGCTTTCAACACCATCTACCGGCACACCGTGCCGGTCTTCTGTGTCCGCAGGTTCCGCCTGGGAGGGCGGGGCTGCGGGGATCGCGGATATGCGTGACCGGGGACCACCTTCCAATCCGGGGTCTGCGTACCCGGGCGGACTGCTTCCGCGCCCGGGCGATCCTGATGGCGTCTCGCTCCTTACCTTCCGTTACTCACTTGTACTGCCGGATATCGCGGGTACTGCTCGCGGCCCCCCAGTGGGGTCGCGTCCTGCTTGAGCTGCTCGCGCGGCAGTTCGTGTCTGCCGTGCCCTCTGCGACTTCCTGGGTACGAACAAGACAGTAACTCCGCCACGAACCAATGTCTACTGTTGCCACAACAGGTTTCCTTCAGGGTCGATGGGTGGACTTCTGCCGCAGATACACCCGAAAGAGTGCTGTCCCGGGTTGGCTTCCGGCTCGGCGGGCACACGCTGAGCCGGGCGGCACAACCGATCCAGGCGGGGTGACAGCACATGACCGACATGGAGACGATGCGCACGGAGGCCGACTGGGCCCCTGTCGTTGTGGAGGGCGACAGTCCCGCCGGCCTCGCTCGCGCCCGTGACATCACCCGCTCCTTCGTCGAGGGCCTGGATGGTGCGGCTCCCCAGACGGCGGACCCTCGCTCTCGTGGTCTCCGAGCTCGCCACCAACGCCCTGCGTCACGGCGGCGGCCGCTACACCCTCCAACTCGTCGCCACCGCCGACGCGGTGCACGTCGCCGTCAGCGACCTCAACCCTGCACTCCCGCGTGAGCGTGCCCCCGATCTCAACGGTGGCGCCGGCGGGTTCGGATGGCCCATGGTCCGCCGCCTCACCAGCGAGGTGGCCATCAGCCCGGGCCCCGGGCGGGGCAAGACGATCCACGTCCGCCTCCCACGGTGACAGCTCCCCTCGCGGATGATCAACCGCGGTCGGGGTGGAATTGATCTTGAGCAGCGGTGGGGCCGCCCTTGGCCAACCGGCCGGGGCCTACCGCGTGAGGTCCGACTGGTGTCTGGAGTTGCGTATCGGGTTAGTCGTCGGCGGCGCCTGTGGCCGGGGCGGAGTTCGTAAGGGCGTCGAGTTGGGCGGCGAGGCCGGGATGGGTGGCGGTCAGGTGTGGGCGGGCGGCGTTCAGGGGGTGAATGAGGGTTGCGGGGTCGTCGTGGGCGAGGGCCGCGTGGAGCTGCCCGAGCGGGAGACGGGCCGCTTCGGGGAGGTCGGTGAGGGCGGTGATCTGGCCGGCGATGCGGCGCAGGTCGGCGGCGTTGCGGCGGGCCCAGGTGGCGGCGGTACGTTGCGCGGCGCGGCGTTCACGGGTGGCCTGGACGCGTTGTTCGCCGGTGCTTCCGGTGGGGCCGGGCCGGCCCCGCAGGTAGCGGCGTTCGGCGGCTTGGCGGCTGGCGACGCCGAGGGGGTGGGCGAGGTCGGCCCAGCTTGCGCCTGCGTGGCGGGCGGTTTCGATCAGGCCGGTTTCCCAGCCGGCGAGCTGCTCGCGCACCTGCCGCAGCAGCAGCAGGGAGGCCAGGGCCTGCTCAGGGCCGGCGTCGGGGACATCGGGGGAGCCGGGGGCCTCGTGCTGGGCGGCGCGCAGGGCGTCGTCTATGGCGTGAAGGGCGGCCGCGGCGGCGAGAAACGATGCCGGGTTTTGAGCGCCGGTTCCGAAAGGGGCTGGCTGGTCGGCTGCTGTCACGGGCACCTCCCAAGTGCTGTCGCCCTTCGGACGACGCTCTTGTTTGTCATCCATTGGATGACATGTTACAACGGTTTCAGTGAGGCGCATTGGCAGCAACTGCCCGAACCTTCTGGAGGTGTTTCACCATGTTGATGCGCACCGACCCTTTCCGTGAGCTCGACCGGCTGGCTCAGCAGCTGATGGGCCCGGGCCCGGGCACCTGGTCGCGGCCGTCCGCGATGGCGATGGACGCCTACCGCGAGGGTCACGAGTACGTGGTGGCCTTCGACCTCCCCGGTGTCAGCGCGGACGCGATCGACATCGACGTCGAACGCAACATGCTGACCGTCAAGGCCGAGCGCCGGCCCGTGGCCAAGGGCGACGACGTGCAGATGGAACTCTCCGAGCGGCCGCTGGGCGTCTTCTCCCGCCAGATCGTGCTCGCGGACACGCTGGACACCGAGCAGATCAAGGCCGACTACGACGCCGGGGTACTCACCCTGCGCATCCCGATCGCCGAGCGCGCCAAGCCCCGCAAGATCTCCATCGGCTCGGGATCCGACCGCAAGGAGATCTCCGGCTGAGCCGGGCGATGCGGGCCGGTCGGCGGCGGAGGACGGGCATCTGATCTCCCCCTCACCCCGTCCTCCGTCCCCACGGGACGGACTCGAAGAAGGGTGGCGATCGACGTGACCCTGCGACGGGAAGCATTCCTGGAACAGGTGAAGGAACGCGGCGAGTACAACAGCCTGCAGGAGACAGAACGCGCGGCCCGCGTGGTGCTCGCCCTGCTCGGCGCACACCTGGTCGGTGAGGTACGCGCCCAGCTGGCGGCGCGCCTGCCGGAAGGCTTCGCCCTGATCCTCCTCAACCCACTGCAGAGCGCCGAACCCCTGCCACCGGAGAGGTTCGTGCGGGCGACGGCCGCCTGGATCGAGGGGGCCACCGAGCAGACCGCGGCCTGGGACGTCAGCGCCGTCCTCAGCACGGTCGCCGACGCGGCCGGCGACGACCTACTGGGGCAGATCCTGCTCCAACTCCCCGCGGGCTACGACCTGCTCTTCGGCCACCCCCAGGCCGCCTGACCACCCAAATGCCAGGTGCCCGCACACCGGCACCACGACCTTCGGCGAGAAAGGCAACCACCGCAGTGATGACCGACCGGCATGCACCCTTCCAGCACACGCCCGTGATGACGTACGAGCAGCTGCTGGAGAAGGTCCGCTACGAAGGCGCCTACCCCACCCGGGAGAAGGCCGAGGAAGCCGTTCGCCTGGTCCTCGCGGGACTCGGACGCCAGATGACGGGCGACGAACGCGTCGAACTGGCCTCCCGCCTCCCCTTCGAAGCCGCACGCATCCTCACCGCACAGATCCCCGACACCCAGCCCCTGACCGGCTGGGCCTTCGTCAAAGACCTCGCCACCCGCAGCGACGCCACCCTGGGCACCACCCGCTGGGACACCGGATCCGTCCTCTGCGCCGTCGCGGCCCTGGCCGGCCCCGACCTCCTCACCCGCATCCTGCACCAACTCCCCTCCGGCTACGCGCTGTTGTTCGGCCGCGCCGACCTCACCCCAGCCTCATAGGCGGGCCGTGCCCTCCCGGGCGCCAAAGCGCGCCCACCACAACACGTGTCGCACAGACGGGTGAAAGGCGAACTTCATCGACGAGCACCTGATGGAGCCGATCGAGGCCAAGGAGAACCTGGCCCTGCTCGATCCCGAGACTCGCTGGTGATGGTTATGCCAATCGATGCACCCCAACGCACGCTCCGCTTCGGCGTCAAGACGACACCCATGCACCTGGCCTACGACGAGATCCTGCGCGTCTGGGCAGGAGACCGACGAACTGCCCGAACTCGACGATGCCTGGCTGTGTGACCACCTGATGCCGCTGCCCGGACCGCCCGGCGGCGCCGTCCTGGAGAGCTGGACCCTACTGGCCGCGCTGGCCGCTCACACCACACGACTCCGCCTCGACCTGCTCGTCACCAGCAGCAGGCTGAGCTTGTGGGATGCCGGACACCGCGTCAGTCCGGGCGCAGAAGACACGGCAACCGCTGGCTCGGCGCAGCCCCGGGCACCGCGACCATGGCCGCATCCCGCACCCGGGATCGCACCTACCTCGGTGCCCGCTCGGCTGATGCCCCGCCTGGGAAAGAAGAAAGCCCTGGTCGCCTTGGAGCACTCCATCCTCACCGCGGTGTGGCACATGCTCACCCAGAACACCGGCTTCCACGATCTCGGCGGCGACTACTACACCAAGCACAACCCCGAACGAGCCCTGCGACGCATCACCCGGCAGGCCAACGCCCTCGGACTCACCGTCCGCTTCGCACCAATCGAAGCGGCGTGACCCTCACGGCCGGAGTCAGCCAGACGTCATTTTCGGACCAGAGACGCTCGTTCCTTGTCTTTCTAAGCATGGATGTCAGCGGTCGCGGTGATGGCGTACGAAGGGACGTGCAACGGATCCCTCACGACGCGAGCCGCACACGGCCGCCGGGATAAGTACATCCATTCGCCCGGTAGTTGTAGGAACCTTCTCAGCCTTCCGTGAGCAGGTTCGCCAGTTCGGTGTCCCACTCGATGCGCCTGGATTCGGTGCCCCGTGGCACCAGAGCCTGTGTGTGCTGCAGGAAGGTCTTGACATCCCGCTTTGGAACTTCGAGCAAGGCGGTGCCCGCGAAAGACGTGAGGGCGATGTACATCGCGTGGTCACCACGGCCGACAGCTGACCAGATCCGGACGTCTCCTTGGCCTGCACACCCCTTCAGGCCATCGGTCAGAAGGTCACGCCCCAGGACCCATTCAACCGGCTCGTCGTCGCTGTCGGCGGTGAAAAAGGCGGCATGGACGGCATAGGGATCACTGGGCTCGTACCGCAGACGCATGCGCATGCACAGCGAGTAGTTGCGCTCGATGATGAGCTGCACGGCCACCCCCTGTACCAGGGTCCTCAAAGACTTCATTGGCTTTCACTCCAAGGCGCCTCTGCCTCGGCTGTGCCACGGTGCCGGACCGCGCTGGGCCGGCAGTGGGGAGGCATCGAAGAGAGGCGTTACAGCAGGGTCCGGGCGCTGGTCGGCATCTGCGGACTGCAAGGTTCGTGGCGTCGCAGCGGTGGGGCGATGTGAGCCTGCGGCATGCGGTGGATGTCCGCAGGCAGGTGTGAGGGGACAGGCCCTCACCGGGCCGGTTGCCTGGGCGGCGGGCAGGGACCGCTGGTCCGTGCTGGCGGTCGCCTCCCTGCCCGGCGGGCGTCACGGCGATGCGTGCGGCCTGGGCCCATGGGTGCAAGCGGCGCCGGGCTCACCAGTCACCGTGGTTGCGGTCGTGGTGGTGCCAGTTCCGGCCCTCGTGCTCGTAGCGGTTCCAGTCGTACCGGTGGTGGGACCTGTCGGACTTCCAGTCGCATTCCTTGTCGTCCCAGCGGTGGGAGTGACCGTCGCGGCCGTGCCAGGCCGAGTCGATGGCGCTGTCGTCGTGGTGCCAGCCGCGGATGCGGTCCCAGGTGTAGCCCTCCTCGAGCAGGTACCCGACACCGTGGTCCCAGCGGTAGTCGGTGGCCTTGGCGCTGACAGCCGGACGCTGGGCGTGCGTGGTCACAGGAGTCGCGGCCGAAGCAGCGCCCCCCGCACCGAGAACGGCAACACTCGCGACCAGCACGGAGCAAGCAGTGGCAGAGATGTGCTTCGTGAGCTTCTTCATGGTCTTTCCTTCCGGATCGGTGCGGTCTGCACCATCGGCCGCTGTGCAGGCGATGTGATGCGCCTGGAACTGGCTGAGCAAAGCTTTTCCATACGCCGTATGAAAGCTCTCTCCCAGTAGTACCATACGGTGTATGGAAATGTCGAGGGCATCCCACCGAAGAAGGTCTGGGCCACGATGATCTGCCGCCTGCTCGGCGTGCCGCGCAAGGACGAGCCGCCGTTTCGAGCCTGGTCCGATGCCCTGGTCACAGCCGCCGGCATAAGGCCTGAGGAGGTCTCCACCGAGAGGGACAGGGCGGGCGATCAGGCGCGGGGCGAGGCGGGCTGGCACTTGGTGGACCTCGCCGGGCAGCCCGGTGGCAGTCCGAGCGGCGGCATACTCTCCGCCTTCGCGGGCGAGCCGGGTCCGCCCTGCGCCTCACACAGGAGGGACTGACTGCGGGGCGCGAGTCACGCGTCCCAGCCGTCCCGCCCGCCGGCTGAACGACTCAGACGCGGGAGGCCGCCTCGCAGCCGGTGGGGCCCTGCTCGCAAGCTCGCCCCGTAGTTGACGCGGCGGCAGGAAGGGGGCGCCGGGCGAGGTCACGGGCCTCCTCCGGGGAGAGGCCGAGCATGTGCAGAAGCAGCTCGGCCATCTTGCCTGCCGCGTGGTCGCTGACGGCCTCGGGCCGGTGGAGCCACAGCTCCAGGAGCGCCAGCAGGCTGCCGTTCAGCACGGTCAGCGCGACGACCGGGTCGACCACTCTGAAGCGGCCCGTGGCCATGCCCTGCTCCACGTCGCGCTTCGCGCGCGGAGTCAGTCCGTAGCCGGCGCATATGCGGCCAAGCCCGCTGTGGCACAGGATGCGCATGATCTCCGGGTGCGACTCAGCCAGGCGCGCGCCGAGCCGCACGCCCCCAGCAAGGCGCTCGGCGGGATCACTGATGCCGTGCAGGCGCTTGTCGATGGCTTGCGCGTACTCCTCCAGCGCATCGGCCACGGCCGCATCGAACAGATCCGGCTTGCCCGTGAAGTGGTTGTAGAAGGAGCCGAAGCCCACGTCCGCACGCTCGGCGATGGTGCGAATGCTGGCGCTGGTGTCGCCAGACTCGGCCAGAATCGTCCGCGCGGCGCGGATGAGTGCCTGCCGGGTCTCGGCCCGACGGCGTTCGAATCGGTTCCTGGGTGAGACCGCCATCGGCGGCACCCCCTGACAAGAGCACCAGTTCTGATGAATCCATCATGACACTAGAAGCCTCCGACCGTCCACCCCGAACCCTGCCGCATCCGGGCCCCGCGATTACCAAGGCACTCCCGGCCAGGCGAGGGCAACCTCCGTGGTCATATCTGATGATTTGATCAGCTCTGGGGGCTTGACGAGGAAGTGGGTCGTATCTGATGATTTCATCAGAAATGGACAAAGTATTCCAAGTCCGACCTATGGCACAACGGTGGACCGCTCAGCCCAGCGACGAGATCGCGTGCCTCACCGTTCCACCACGGCTTCAGGTCGTCCGCCGCGCCTCCAGGCCGACGCTTTGTCACCTCCGCACCGATGGGATCAACCTCGATGACGAACACGGACCACATGCCGCTCGCCGAGCCTGTGAGCTCCAGCGAGATACCCGACGCAGCGATAGCGATGATCGATGCCGAGGGGACGGTGGTGGCGTGGACGCAGGCCGCTCAGCGGCTTGTCGGGCACTCGGCCAGGGAGATGGTGGGCCGGTCCGCCCTCCAGGTGCTGCCGCGCCGTGAGGACGCCTTGAGCGCAGCGGCGGCCTTCGAGCAGTGCCGTGCCCAGGGTGGCTGGTCCGGCACCGTGGCGGTCCGCCACCGCGACGGCCGCACGCTCACGATGACGCTGCGGGTCTCGCTGCTGTGGGGACAGGGCGCCGCCACCCGGTGGCTGGTGTCCGGGGCCGACATAGGCGCGCTCTCCTCGGGAGCGACGGACGGATCGGTACGCGAGTCGCTGCTCTCCCACGCACCGATCGGCATCGTCGTTCGTGACCTGCAGCTGCGCTGCACATGGGTGAACGACGCCGCGGAGAGCCACGACGGAATTCCTCGTGACCGACGGTT
This sequence comes from Streptomyces sp. NPDC046900, assembly GCF_040644975.1. Taxonomy (NCBI): domain Bacteria; kingdom Bacillati; phylum Actinomycetota; class Actinomycetes; order Kitasatosporales; family Streptomycetaceae; genus Streptomyces; species Streptomyces sp. NPDC046900. The sequence goes on from NZ_JBEYXD010000041.1 coordinate 43,524, forward strand.
CGGGCGCCGCTTGAAGGATTCGCTGCCCGGTTTTGAGGCCGAGGCGCTGGAGGTGGTGATGCGGCAGGTATTGGAGAGCGGCATACCATGGTCCACGAGTGCCGGGCGTGGCCGCCGGCCGATCGGCGCCGGGAGCGCGTGTTCTCGGCCTCGTTCTTCTGCCTCCAGGACGCGGACGGCACGCCCCTGGGCGTGTGCTCTTTGAGCGTGGATGTCAGCGGCAACCGGCGGGCGCGTGAGCGCCTGGCCATCCTCAGCGAAGCCAGCACGCGCATCGGCAGCACCCTCGACGTCATGCAGACCGGGCAGGAACTGGCCGAGCTCGCTGTGCCCCTGCTGGCCGACCACGCCCTCGTCGATCTGGTGGAGTCGGTCTCCTTCGGCGTGGAGCTCTCTGCACGGATCGGTACCACGAGCGGCCGCCTACCGCTGCTGCGCCGTGCCGGTCTGGCCACCATCGACCCGGACGTCCCGGCATTGCCGTGGGTGCGTGAAGAGGTGGTCCACCCCCACCCCAACTCGTCGTTCGCCGCCGTTCTGCGCACGGGCCGGTCTCACCTGGAACCGGTGCTGGACACCCATGCCGGCCCGTGGGTCGACCACGACCCGGTGCGGGCACAGAAGGTGCGCGACAGCGGAATCCACTCACTCATGGTCGTGCCCATCCGTGCGCGGCGCTGCGTGCTGGGACTGGCGCTGTTCGGCCGCTCCGAGGAACAAAAGCCGTTCCAGGAGGACGACCAGCTCCTCGCCGAGGAGCTGGTCACCCGGGCCGCGCTCTGCCTGGACAACGCCCTGCAGTACGCGCGTGAGCGCACCGCGGCCCTCACCCTGCAACGCGACCTGCTCCCCCACCGGGTGCAGGGCGGTGCCGCCGTCGAGGTGGCCTCGCGCTATGTGCCGGCCGATATGGATTACGGCGTGGGGGGTGACTGGTTCGACGTGATCGAGCTGTCCGGCGCCCGGGTTGCCCTCGTCGTCGGCGATGTCGTCGGACACGGCATCAACGCCGCGGCAGCGATGGGCCGGCTGCGCACCGCCGTCCGCACGCTCGCGGACATGGACCTGCCTCCCCATGAACTGCTGGCGCACCTTGATGACACGGTCCGGCGGATGAGCGAGGAAGACGCCGACAATCCGGACCAGGTCCCGGCTGTGGTGGGCGCCACCTGCCTGTATGCCGTCTATGACCCGGTCACCCGGCGATGCACGATGGCGCGGGCCGGGCACCCCCCGCCCGCCATCATCGACCCGCAGGGACGCGTCGTCTTCCCCGACCTGCCGGCCGGAGCTCCCCTCGGCCTCGGCCTCGGACTGGTCCCCTTCGAGTCCGTGGAACTGCAACTGCCCGAAAAAAGCCTGCTCGCGCTCTACACCGACGGTCTGGTCGAGTCCCGCGACGAGGACATCGACGTCGGCCTGCACCGCCTGGGCACCGCCCTGGCACAGCCCGGTGCACCCCTGGAGGACCTGTGCTCGCGGGTGATCCAGCCCCTGCCGACGCAGGCACCGGTCGACGATGTCACCTTGCTCCTTGCGCGGACCCGCGCACTCGAGCCGGCCCAGGTCGCCTCGTGGGAGCTGCCCAGCGAGCCGGCCGCGGCCCGTACCGCCAGACAGGCGGCTGCCCGCCAGCTCAGCGCATGGGGGCTAGAGCACCTGGCGACCAACGTGGAGCTGATCGTCAGTGAACTGGTCACCAACGCCATCCGCCACGGCCAGGAACCCAACCGCCTACGGCTCATCCAGCACCAGGTGTTGACGTGCGAGGTCTTCGATGGCAACACCAGCCACCCGCGCCCCCGCCATCCCCGAATCCTCGACGAGAACGGCCGCGGTCTTTTCCTCGTCGCTCAGCTGTCCCGCAGGTGGGGCTCCCGCCCCGCGACGGCCGGCAAGGTCGTCTGGGCCGAACAAGACCTGACCGCACGGCCGTTGCCTGATGCGCACCGACCCGGCGACGACTGCTTCGTGAGCACCGACCTGAAGGCGCCGCCAACGTCGCCGCAGGCGCTCGGAGGGACGTGTAAAAAATGAACGCTTACGCAAACAATGCCGCAACGGTCGATTCCGGTGGCACCGGCAGGGCTCACACCTTCGACGGCGTGGCAGCCGCCGTGCTCGACCACCAAGGCGCGGTAGTGCGGTGGAGCAGGGCGGCACAGGACCTGACGGGGGTTACCGCCGAGGAGGTCTGCGGCCACCCTGTACTGGAACTGGTGGCCGAGCTCCCCGACGATCTGCGCAATGCCCCGCAGATGCCGGCATCCGGCCGGGCACGGCTGCGGCACCAGTGCGGCCACCTCATCGACGTCGCTTTCCGAACCATCGAAGTGGAGGGCTCGGCCGAGTTCCTCCTTCTCGCGGTCCCGACCCACCACGTCGACCACGAGCAGCACGAGCAGGGCGCAGCGCTCCTGCGCGCACTGTCCGCACAGAACCGGATCACCATCGCTCTGCACGACAGAAATCTCGCCACCGTGCAGACCAACGCCATGCCGGGCACTTTCGACGGCCATCCCGTGCAGCCCGGCACCCGGCTGTGCGACGTGCTGTGCACCGAGGACGCCCAGAACCTCGAGGCAGTGCTGCGGCAGGTCCTGGAGACGGGCGCCCCGGTGGTCCGCAGAAACCAGCACGTGCGCTGGCGGAACCAGCCCGCGCAGCAGCACGCACTGTCTGTGTCCGCCTTCCGTCTGGAGGACGAAAGGGGACGCCCCACAGGGGTCGCGGCCCTGTACATCGACAGCACCGACGCGCAGCGCGCCCGCCGCAATCTGGATCTCGCCCGCGAGGTGGCCGAGCAGGTAGGAGCGTCCCTGGATGTCGTGCGCACCGCACAAGACCTTGCGGACGTACTCGCACCCGCGTTCGGAGATCTCGCCGCAGTCGTCCTTGCGCAGTCCGTGCCCGACGGCGACGAACCACCCAAGCAGCTGGGCGGCGGAGATCTCCGTCTGTGCACCGCGGCCCTGGCGCCGACCACCGCCGCGTGGCCGGCCGGCAGCAAGCGCGGCGCCCCCGTCCCCCCACTGTCCGACCACCCCCTCCTACGCAGCTCCCAACACGGCAAGACCGTCGTCTATAGCCGTGACGACTTCATCGCCCTGATGGGCGGCCCACAACCGGCCGAGTCCGTTCTCCCGAATGACGCCCATGCGGTGATGGTGGCGCCGCTGTACGCCCGCGGCCTCACCCTCGGAAACATCGTGGTCTGGCGCACCCGCCAATCGGACCCGTTCACCGAGGACGAGACGGATCTCATGACACAGATCGCCTCACGGGCCGCGCTCGCCATCGACAACGCCCGCCGCTACACACGCGAGCACAAGGCGGCCGTGGCGCTGCAGCAGCGCCTCCTTCCCCCTGCCACCACCGACACTCCGGCAGCCGAGACCGCCGGCGTCTACCTGCCCGCAGGCGGCGGGGCAGACATCAGCGGCGACTGGTACGACGCCATTGCCCTGCCCTCACTCCGGCTGGCCCTGGTCGCCGGAGACGTGGTCGGCCACGGCATGCCGGCCAGTGCCACCATGGGCCGCCTGCGCGCCGCCATCCAGACCCTCGCCGACCTCGAACTGGAGCCGGACGAGTTGCTCACCCGGATCGCAGACCTGGTCCAGCGCCTCGCAGCCGAAGCCCCACCCAGCGACCACGACACCATCGGCGCCACCTGCCTGTACGCGGTCTACGACCCCGTCACCCGCCACTGTGCCATGGCCAGTGCCGGGCACCCTCCCCCGGTCCTGGTCCGGCCCGACGGAACCGCCGAAACCATCCAGATCTCCCCCGGGCCCCCCCTGTCCGTCAGCGGCATGCCCTACGAGACCACCACGATCGACCTCGAGCCGGGCAGCATCCTCGCCCTCTACACCGACGGCCTGATCGAACCGGGCGACCGCGACATCGACCAAGGCCTGCGGCAGTTGACGGACGGCCTCGCCGCATCCTGCCGCCCGGATCGCGCCCTGGACGAAACCGGCCGGGCCCTCCTCACCGGCCTGGTGGAGGAAGCGCCGCGTGACGACGCAACCCTACTGCTGGCCCGCACCCGCGCCATACCGGCGGAGGACACCGCTCAGTGGGAGATCCCGGCCGATCCTTCCGCCGTCTCCAAGGCCCGAGAATGGGCCACCCGCCAACTCACCCGGTGGGGGCTGGACGAACTCCACTTCGCCACCGAACTCATCGTCAGCGAACTGGTGACCAACGCCATCCGATACGGTCGTCCGCCGTCGCAGCTGCGCCTGATCCGCCACAACGTCCTGGTCTGCGAAGTCACCGACTCCAGCAGCAGCCAGCCCCGCCTGCAGCGGGCCCGCACCACCGACGAAGGGGGGCGCGGCCTGTTCATCATCGCTCAACTCGCCGCACGCTGGGGCTGCCGCCACGGCCAGAACGGCAAGACGATCTGGTCCGAACAGCTCATCGATTGACCCCCAGTCAGATGCCGCGCAGAGAGCCGCGCGGGCCCTTCCATTACCCCATCAGGCGACCATCCGACCATGATCGACAAATCGGATGAACAATTACGGAGTAACACATGACGCTCACGGTCCGCGATCCTGCACAGAGGATTCCACGACGCGTGCAGGAGCTACCCCGGGTGCGGCAAGGAGCTAAATCCTTCGCGTCACTCGCCCACCCGGGTGAGCCGCCGCGATCACAATCCGTGCTGAAAGTCGCCTTGCTGCTCATTGCGACGATCACGCTCATTGATTTTCACGTGCCGCAGTCAGTTCATCTGGGCGACCTGCTGATCACGATCCCTGCGATAACCGCCTGGTACGCGAGCGCGCGGGCGACCGCTCTGGTCACGATCACGGCCATGGGGGCCCTGATGGCCATCTGCCTGGTCCACGAGTCGGTGAACCCGCCACAGGTGGCTGCCCTGATTGCGACCTCGGTGGCCATCACGACCGGCCGACACCTGGCCGAACGCAGGCAGCGAAAGCTGGTCCAGGTGCGCGCAGTAGCCGAGACCGCGCAACGCGCCATACTCCCTCCCCTCCCCCGCCGACTCGGACCCCTTCGCCTGGCCTCGGTGTACCTGGCGGCCGCGGAGGAAGCATGCATCGGCGGAGACCTGTACACCGCCGTGCGCACGGCCACGGGGACACGATTGATCATCGGCGACGTTCGCGGCAAGGGCCTGCCGGCTGTCGGCGGCGCTGCCCACATCATCGGAACATTCCGCGACGCCGCCCGCCGGCTGGCAACCCTGCCGGAGCTCGCCGCCTACCTGGATACATGCGTCCGCAGCAACGCAGCCGAAGAAGTGGAACCCGGACAGAGCGAAGACGTGTTCGCCACCGCCACCATCCTCGAGATCCCCGACGACGAGCCCGTCGTGCGGAGCGTCACCTGCGGACACCCCCCGCCGGTCCTCCTGCGCGCGAACGACGTGGTGACCCTGGAAACCAGCCAACCCGCGCCCCCGCTGGGCCTGGGCGCATTGACGCAAACCACCTACCAGCTCGACACTTTCAACCTACGTGCCAAAGAAACCCTCCTCCTCTACACCGACGGCGCCATCGAAGCCCGAAATGCCGACGGCATCTTTTACCCGCTCACCAAACGGCTCACCCCTCAGAACCACCGCCATCCCGCAGCGCTCCTCGACCACGTTCGCGGCGACCTTCTCAACCACGTCGGCGGGCGGCTCCACGACGACGCCGCCTTGATCGCCATCGAACGTCAGCCCGGGTGAATCACACGAGCGGGGGGAGTGTCATCCCTGAAAGGGCGGGGCCGGTCAAGCGTCGGGCTTCACCGGGTCTCTCCTGTTGAGCGGCTCTGATGGCGGCGTGCTGAGGTGAGGGGACGGGGTGGGCCCGTTCCCGGCTGGTGTGCTGTGGTCCCGCCTGCCGGCGGAACGTTGTAGGGGTGTGCTCTTCACCAGGTGTGGTGCTGACGTGGCGGTGCTCCGGCCGCCGGTCATCCTCCGCCGCGCCCGAGGCGTGCGAATCCCGGTGCGGCATGGTGTGGTTCGGCACACGGCCGACGGGATCAATCATGAATCCGGCCGGGCCGCAGTGCGGGGGCAGCACCCAGCCCCACCCGCGGCGTGCCCGCACCCCTGACGAGGGAGGACGCGGCCTGTCCGTCATCGCTCAACTCGCCGCACGCTGGGGCTGCCGCACAGCCAGAATGGCAAGACGATCTGGTGCGAACAGCTCATCGAGTGTCCCGGCTGAGCACGATCAGAGTTCGCGGCCGACACGATGTCCGGCTGTGCGCGGCCACCCGTCGGCGCGCTGCTTCCGACCGCGTCTTCCGTGATCGCTTGTGCGCGTCTGCGGTTCCTTCAGGGCTCTTGACCATGGTGGAACTACAGAACGTCCCAGGCCGGGAATCGGGCGGACGCCTTCGCGCTCAGCTCGGCCCACACCGTCTTGCCTTGTCGGGCGTGGCGTGTTCCCCAGCGCTCGGCGATGTGGGCGACCAGGAGCAGGCCCCGGCCTCCCTCGTCGAAGGTGCGGGCCCGGCGCAGGTGAGGAGTAGTGCTACTGGTGTCGGAGACCTCGCACACAAGGGCACGGTCGTGGATCAGGCGCAGCCGTATGGGAGGGCGACCGTAGCGTATGGCGTTGGTGACCAGCTCGCTGACCGTCAGTTCGGTGGTGAACTCGAGCTCCTCCAGGCCCCAACTGCTCAACTGCTGGGCGACGTTCGATCGAACCCGGGACACGGAGACGGGGTCGGCATCCACGTCCCAGCTGGCGACTTGCCGAGCTCCAAGGGCGCGGGTGCGGGCCAGGAGCAGGGCGACATCGTCCTGCGGTCGATCAGCCGGTAGCAAAGCTCCAAGCACGGTGTCGCACGTGGCTTGGAGGGAGGGAGCAGGCTGGGCGAGGGCTTGGCGGAGCAGGGCGACACCCGCGTCGATGTCGTGGTCGCGGGCTTCGATCAAGCCATCGGTGTACAGGGCAAGGAGGCTGCCTTCGGGTAGGTCGAACTCCGCCGCCTCGAAAGGCAGGCCGCCCAGACCCAGCGGCGGTCCGGGGGGCAGGTCGAGGAGGTCGGCGGTTCCGTCCCGGCTCACCAGGGCCGGCAACACGTGCCCCGCGCGGGCGAGGGCGCACTGGCGGGAAACGGGGTCGTAGACGGCGTACAGACAGGTGGCGCCGATGTCCCCGGCCGCTTCGACGGTCGGGTCCGCGGAGGCTTCGGCCGACAGACGGATGACCACGTCGTCCAGGTGCGTGAGGAGTTCGTCGGGCGGCAGGTCGATGTCGGCCAGCGTGCGGACGGCGGTCCGCAGCCGCCCCATGGTGGCGGCTGCATGGATGCCGTGTCCGACCACGTCACCCACCACCAGGGCGACGCGAGCCCCGGACAACGGGATGACGTCGTACCAGTCGCCGCCCACGCCGGCCTGACCCCCCGCAGGCAGGTAGCGGTAGGCAATCTCCACAGCCGACTGCTCCGCGGTGTGCTGCGGGAGCAGGCTGCGCTGCAGCGTGAGGGCGGTGGCACGCGCGTGCGTGTAGCGGCGGGCGTTGTCGACGGCCACCGCCGCCCTGGCGGCGATCTCCTGGGCGAGGAGCAGGTCCTCGTCGTCGAAGAAGTCGGGGTTGCGGTGCCGGTTGAACTGCGCGACGCCCAGCGTGGAGTCCCGTGCCCGCAACGGTACCACCAGCGTCGAGTGGGCCAGTTGGTCACCTCCGGCGACATCGCGGGGCGCTGCCGGGCTGACGTGCCGGGATGGCTGACCGGTGATCAGGGCGCGAGCCGGTGGCGAACCCTCCGCAGGGATGTGGAGCTGCTGCGGCCGGAGCGTCAAGGCCGGATCGCCCTCCACCACCGACCGCTGGGCGACCCGCCGGAGCGTCACAGGGCCCTCCTCCGGGGTGTCGTTTCCGTGCAGCACGGCGTCGAGCAGGTCGACGGTGACGAGGTCGGCGAAACGCTCGGTGGCGAGGTCCGCCAGTTCTTGCGCGGTGCGGGCGATGTCCAGCGTGGTGCCGATGCGCATGCCCGCCTCGTTCACCATCGACAGCCGCCACTGCAGTCGCCGGTCCCGCTCCCCCTGGTAGACCGCCACGCCCTGCTCCGACATGCGGTCGATGTAACCGGTCATCGTCACGATCAGCTTGCGCGCCGCCGCGCTGAGCAACTCGGCATCGTCGGTCAGCCGGGGCATCTCTTCGAGGAGCCGGTCGACGATGACACCCTGCCCGAGCCTAAAGGCCCGCAGCATCACGCTCAGCGGCGTCCCGCGGCGAGCAAGCCGACCCGCGCGGTCCGCGTCGGCAGTCGGCGTGTCGATCCGGCCCGGCTCGATGCCGTCCGCCAGGACGGCCAAGGCCGCGAGAACGTGCTCGGTGACGTTCTGTGCCGTCATGCGGGCGATGTCCGGGTCTTCCCACACCTCAGGAACTCCACGCTGCAAGGATCGCTCCACATCGTGGATCAGCCCGCCTGCTCGCAGGCTGACCTCACGCGCGGCACGGGACACAAGACTGTCCGCAGTGAAGCCCACAGAAACGACGTTACGCCGCACCGGCGTGCAGAGCCCTTCTCTCACTCGTTCCGGGCTTGTGCGAGCAGCTGGGCCACCACGTCTTCTGAGCCGTCCCTGAGCCAGGTCGTCCAGCACGGTCCTGTTCTCGTACAGCTGCCGCCACCCGACAAGTAGCTCTCTGTAGCAGATCAGGGGTGCTTGTCTGAGTTTTCGATCTTCCCGTTTTGTTGCTCGTGTTGCTCGGTCACGGTGGTCAGGTCATGATGATCACGAGGAGGCCGGGATGCGGCAGGAGTGGGAGCCGGACGACCTGCATCACCCCGGGCCCCGGGCGGGGCAAGACCATCCACGTCCGTCTTCCACGGTGACAGCTCCCCTCACGGATCAACCGCGGCCAGGGGGTGAAATTGATCCCGCTAGACGTTCCTGAACCACAGGGTTCATCCATGGATCTTCACGGTCACGCTGTATCGGCCCTCATCGCCGACGCAGCGCCGGGCCTCGCCGCAACTGATGCGGCGGGCTGTGATGTCTGCTGAGCCGGGCCGGACGGCGTGCAGGGTGAGTTCGACAGTGCCGCAGCCGGCGCCTGGGGCACAGGTGTGGGCTGGTGTGACCCGCGAGGTGTCGGCGGCGGCCAGGACATCCGGTGTTCTGCTGGTGAGGTCGGACCAGTATGTGCTGTGCAGTGTGATCACCACCGAGGTGCCCACGGTGACGGAGACGGTGGTGTGGTTCGCGCGCTCGTCCAGCCGGAGGTGTGTGGGCGTTGGCGTGGTCGGCGTGACCGGCTGCGCGGCGTCGGCGCCGCAGGCCGAGGTGGCGGCGAGAGCCAGGCATGCGGCGAAGCGGAGTGCAGAGTTGGTGCGCGGGAGCGCCATGAACGGGACCTTTCCAGGCAGTTTGTGCCGATGAGACGGTTCCGCCCCGGCAGTGGTTCCTTGCCGGGGCGGAACGTGTCGTGCTGTGCCCAGGGAGTCCTGGTGGGGTCAGGAGGCGTTGAGGGCGGTGTCGTCGACCACGAAGCTGGTCTGGAGGCTGGAGTCCTCGGTGCCGGTGAACTTCAGGGTCACCGTCTGACCGGCGTAGCTGGACAGGTTGAAGGACTTGAGTGCATAGCCACTCGCCGCGTTCAGGTTGGAGTAGGTGGCCAGGGTGGTGGAGCCGACCTGGACGGTCAGCTTGTCGTAGGCGGTGGTCGTGGTGGTCTCGGCGGTGTCGATGTGCAGGTAGAAGGAGAAGGTGGCGCTGCATCCGGATGGGATGGTCACCGACTGGGACAGGGCGTCGGTGTGGGCGCTGCCGTAACCGTCCATCCAGGCCTTCCAGCTGCCAGAGTGGGCGGGCTCACCGGCGGAGTTGTCGATCACGCCGGTGCTGGCCGTCCAGGGCGCGGCGGTGCCGGTCTCGAAGCCGGGGTTGCCGAGCTTTTGGCCCGGGCTGGAGCAGCCGCCGCCGGTGGTGCTGATGGTCCAGGTGAACGAGGTGCTGCCGGAGGCGTTCGTGCTGTCCTTGGCGGTGACCGTGACGGAGGAGGTGCCGGCCGTGGTTGGGGTGCCGGTGATCTTGCCGCTGGAGGAGATGCTGAGCCCCGCCGGCAGTCCGGTCGCCGTGTAGGTGAGTGTCTGGCTCGTGTCGGAGTCGGAGCCTGTCATCTGCAGGGACACGGCGGTGCCCACGGTGCCGCTCTGGTTGCCGGGGTTGTTCACTGTGACCGTGTTGCCCGTGGTGCCGCCGACGATCGCGTGCGAAATGGCACACGCGTTGGTGTCGTTGGACCAGCTGGCCTGCTCGGCGAAGGTGCCGGTGCCCATCGTGACGTTGGCCGCTCCGCCCGTCTGGCCCGGAGCGATCCAGGCGCATTCGTCGGAGTTCTCCTGGCCGTTGTACGAGCTGCCGGTGTGGTTGGTCCAGCCGCCGGCCGGGTTCTGGTCCGACATCATCTCGTGCCACTCGTGGCCGAGTGTCATGGTCCAGCCGTCGAGGGTGCCGGGGGTGTTGACGAACCCGACGCCGCAGCCCGCGCCCGAGTCCATGTTGTACGGCTGGTTGCTGAAGGCGACATCGCCGACGGTCGATGTGACCGCACCGCCCGTCAGCGTGGTGTCACCGTTCCAGTCGTGCCATGCGCAGTACTGCCCCTGGTAGTTGTCCGGGTTGGTGCCGTGGGGCGACAGGATCACGTAGTACGCGTCGCGGTTGGACGCAGCCGTGGTGTTGCCGAAGTGACTGGCTGCCTTCACAGCCTCGACGCCGAGCTGGTGCCCGGTGGCGGCACTGGGTGACGCCCCCGAGTTGTCGTACCAGGTGCCAGCCAGCACGCCGCCACTCTGGTAGGGGACGAAGTTGGCGTTCGCCGGGCAACTGGTCGCGCCGGTCGTCACGTTTGGACCGTCGCACCACTGGGTCAGGTCAGCCGACCAGCGCTCGTTACCGGTGCCGATGTCCTTGAACATCTCCTGAGCAACGGGCGCGGCGCCCGCCGAGTCGCCGGAGAAGGTCAGGTCCCCGCTGCCGTTGGTGCTCTGCGTACCCCACTGGGTGCCGTAGAAGACCAGGTAGACCTTCGAGTGGCCGCTCTGGACACCGATACCGTCGACGCCGCCGCCGTAGGACAGCGTCTGAGGCCCGGTCGCGACGCTCGCGGACTTCTGGGAGGCCGCCCATGCCTTCATCTTGGCATGCTGCTGGAGGGTCGGCAGCGCGCCGTGCCGGTACGGGTGCTGGTACGCGGGGCTGTAGGGGTTGGCGACGGAGCCGCTCGAAGCCTGTGACGCGGCCGGCGCGGCCACCGCCTGGGGTGCGACGGCCAGCATGCCGCCGGCTATCAGGGCTGCGGCCGACGTCAGCGCGGCGGCCCCGCGGCGGGTGAATAGCCGGAGCGGGTTGGGTCTCGCGTGGCCCGTGTTCTGTGATCGCAAGCGACTGCCCTTCCTGGGGAGTTGGTGCCCTGCGACGGGAAGTCATCTTCCTGTCAAGGCCATGACAAATCAGCCAATGCTTCGACAGGACACGGTCAACTGCCGCCAGGGCCTCAAGTGGCGCACGTTCTTCGGTGTGAGCTGCCACCCCGGTCAGTGGTGGCCCCGCGATGCTACTGAGCGCCCGCCCCCGCTGACCATCAGTCAACGGCAAAGCCTTTGCCTCATTAAGCAATACGACAGAGCCCCAACCGCGATAAATCCAGACAGAGTTGATGCCGCCCACTCCCCCACCAGGAAGACGGAGCGGATCGGCTATAGCGTGTGATGCCATGGACGTGGACGACGGATCAGTCAGTGACCTCACAGCACTGGGCCTGGCACGCTACGAGGCACAGATCTACCTCGCACTGGTCAGGCGCGAGTCGTACACCGCCGCTGAGGTGGCGCGTGAGGCGGATGTGCCCCGTCAGCGCGTCTACGACGTATTGGACGCCCTGGTGCGGCGCCGGCTCGCCACCGTCCGCCCGGGCCGGGTGGCCACGTTCTCCGCGGTCACACCCGAGCTTGCCACCGCCCGGCTCATGGCGCTGCAACGCGAATCCCTCGAACGGCTCGAGCAAGTGTCTTCGGCACTCGTCACCGCCCTGCTGCCCGTCTGGTCCGACGGGCGCACCAAGACCGACCCGCTCGACTACATCGAGGTCCTGCGCGATCCCAAGGCCATCGCCGAACGATTCGCCGACATCCAGGAACAGGCCGGACGCGAACTGCTGAGCTTCTCCCAACGGCCCTTCCTTGCCCCAGTCGCCAACACCGAGGGGATCGCGACGGTGCGCCGACTGCGCAGGGCAGGCGGCCGGGCCCGAGCCATCTACACCCATGACGCGCTCAACGACGCCGAAGTACTGGAGCACGTACGGTGTTTCAGCGAAGCCGGGGAGGAGGCACGATTCATCGCCGAGCTGCCGCTTAAGCTGATCATTGCCGACGCTTCACTCGTGCTCTGCGACATGCCGGACCCGGTTGCCGGCACCGGCGCCACCACCGCGCTCTACATCGAACACCCAGCGCTCGCCAAGTGCCTGCAACTGGCTTTCCAGAACGTCTGGGACCGCGCCGATCCGACGAACACTGCCCGCGGAGTCTATGGGAAGTCCCGTAATTAGGGCGGGGGTACGCGTGTAACACTGTCGGCATGCGGTGGGGTGCGTTCGGGCGTGGGACGAGGGTGCCACTTGCGATTGCGGCGGGATCCCTGGGAGTGGCACTGGCGGGAGGCTGTTCGCTGGCTGGCGAGATGTCGGACGCCCGCCGTATCGACGCCTCACCCGTGCGGGTCCGCGGTGTCGTCGACCGGGTGGTGCCGGTCAAAGGGGGGACGACGTTCAGGGGCTCCTACCAAGTCGAAGGTCAGCGGTTCGCCACCGAGGACTTGCCAGTGGGCCAAGGGGCCAAGCTGACGGACCCCACGGTGGGTACCACCGTGTGTCTCGAAGCCTCGACCGTGCACCCAGAGACGGTACGGCTGTGCAACCAGAGGTATCCGAGCGGCGACGACATGATTCCCACCGAAGGCCTAATCGTGGTGGCAGGCGCAGCAGGCACCCTGATGGCCGCCGGCTGGATCCTGGTGGTCACCCGACAGGAGCGTCGGGAGAACCGCCGGTCCGTCTCGGCTGCGCAGGCGACTGACCTGACGTCCGCAGGCACCGAAGCTTGAGCGACAGAGATCATTTGCGGGACAGCCTTGAGTGTCCTGAACGGCCCCCGGGTCGGTAGAGACCTCGGACTGTCCCGAGTTGGGTGGAGTCGAGACGTTGGGCGGCACATGCAAACACTCGCCCAACGGAACGACCGCTCGATGCCGCATCCCAGTGCAAGCACCCGACCCAGCCCGCTCAGGCGGAGGTAGCACCGAATGACCAGCACAGCGACACGAGCAGTACCGCACGACACAGGCGCCGGCGAGCCGGCGGACATCGTCAAAGTGATCAGCGCGGCACACCGGGCGGAACAGCTCGCCATCACAGACCCCGCATCCAGCCCAGCAGACACCGTTGCTGTCGAACTGAACGGATACCTGCCCTCCTTGCTCGCTGTGGCGGAAGTCCGTCTGGCCCGCATGAGCGACAACACACCCACCGCCCTGCGGGCCCGTGACGTCCCGACGAACACCCTCCGGCACACCAGATCGGTGCACCTGGCCGAAGAGGGCGGCGAACTGACCAACCCCACCGCACGACTCCACCTCCTGGCAGGAGCTTGCCGGCTGCTCTACCAGAACCTCGAGACCGGCCGGTAGCCCGCCAACTCCCCCCGCACGCTTTCCTCCCCCTGTCCCTTGGCGTGCGGCGGGTCGAGACGGGGCGGCCCCGCACCCGACCGCGCCCTCGCATCGCGGTTCCCCCGAGGGCGCGGGGCCGCCCTCCTCCCCACCCTCGGAAAGTCATCGCTGCAGGCGAGGGCGACAATGCGGCGTCGGCTGGCATCAACCTCTGCGTGATCGTTTCGCTGGTGTACAAGGTGACCCGGAAGTTTCTGTCCGTACCGGCGGTGCTGCTGTGCCGCGACACACCTCCAAGGACGCCGAGCTGCTCGTGCTACGGCACGAGAACGCGGTGCTGCGTCGGCAGTTGAAAGGCCCGGTCCGCTACGAGCCCGCGGACCTGTTCTGGTTCGCGACGCTGTCCGCGCAGATACCCGGCCGCCTCGGCGCACGGTCTTCCCGGTCACCCCCGGCACGCTCCTGACCTGGCACCGCCGGCACATCGCCGCCAAGTGGGACTACAGCAGGCGGCGCTCGCGAACCGGACGACCGCCAACCAGGGAGGCGATCAGGAAGCTCATCCTTCGTCTGGCACGGGAGAACCCCACGTGGGGGCACAGGAGGATCCAGGGCGAGCCGGCCCGGCTCGGCCACCCCATCGCCGCCTCCACGGTCTGGGAAATCCTCCACGCCGCGGGCGTCGACCCGACCCCGCGCCGCTCCGGCCCCACCAGGCGCGAGTTCCTCACCACCCAAGCCGAAGGGACCATCGCCTGCGACTTCCCGCGCATCGACACCGCGCTGGGCAGCAGGCTGTACGCGCTGGCGTTCCCGAGCACGGCACCCGCCGGCTCCATATCACCGGCGTCACTGCCCACCCGACCCAGGCCTGGGCCGTCCAACAGGCACGAAATCTCGCCGCCGACCTCGGCACGCGCGTGGAGCCACTGCGGTTCCTGATGCACGACCGCGATGACAAGTACGGCGAGGCCTTCGACGCGATACTCGCAGCCGAAGAGATGGAAATCCTCAAGAGCGCGCCGCGGGTGCCGCGGATGAATGCCCACTGCGAGAGGATCATCAGTAGCATCCGGCGTGAGGCCCTCGATCACGTCCTCACGGTGGGCGAGGCCCACGCCCGACAGGTCTTGGCCACCTACAAGAAGCACCACAACGCGCATCGGCCTCATCGGGCCCGCCGTCAGCTGCCACCCGACTCGGTCCAACAGCCCGCCACCGTACACGACTTCGATACACGCAGCCTCCTGCGCACCCGCGTCCTCGGCGGCGCCATCAACGACTACCGTTACACGGCCTGAGGAGCAGCGATGACTTTCCGAGCCCCCACAAGGTCCGACTGCCTTCGGGGCTGCTGCGCGGCATGCGCCTGTACGGGCGCCCAGAACTGTGGCAGGAACTGGCGCACGCCCACTGGCTCCGGCTGCCCGACCTCAAGTCGGCGTGGCGCGTCGGCGGCCCGTACGCGTACGGGCCGCTCGCCGTGGCCCAGCCGTACCGCCTAGTCGTCGATCGCCGCCCCGTACAGCGCGTCCGTCGGCAGGCCGCCGAACGCGCTCGGGCCGTAGTTCCAGGAGCCGGAGGCCGTCAGGCCCGAGCTGCGCGCGGAGAACACCCAGACGTAGCCGTCGTTGGTGTTCTCACCGGGTGCCGAGGCGAGCAGGCCGAAGCGGCCGTCGTCGTTCGGGTCGGTGAAGGCGACCTGGCCGCCGAACTTGTCGCCCTTCTCGACGGAGCCCGGGACGTTCGCGGTGCCCTGGTTCACCGACAGTGCGCCGGTGGACGTCATGCCCTTGACCGAGCCGCGCAGGACCGTGACGGCGCCCGCGTCCGCGACGCTGCCGATGTCCTCGCCCGCGACACCGATCGCCACGTCCGCGTATCCGTCGCCGTTGCTGTCGCCGACAGATAGGTCGGTGCCGAAGCCGTCGCCCCGCTCACTCGCGCCCGGCACGCCCGCCGAGTTCTGGGTCCACCACACCGGAGGGGTGCCCGGCCCCTCCCGGCCGGCGGGCCCCTCCGCACTGCCGTAGTAGACGCCGACCATGCCGCCGCTCATGCTCGCGCCACCGTCGTCCGGGCTGTGCGGCTCGCCGGTAACCAGGTCGTCGTAGCCGTCGCGGTTGATGTCGCCGGACGCGACGACCGGGCCGCCGCGCACCGCGGTGATCGGCAGCGGCTCTTCGTTCGACGCGGAGCCGGGCAGGATGTACGACCAGCCGTAGCCCGGCTCGTCGCCCACGCTGGTGCCGGAGACGACCAGGTCGGCGAAGCCGTTGTTGTCGTAGTCGCCCGTGGTCATCGACTTGGGCTGGATGCCCGGCGCGTCGTCGGCGGAGGCCTGGCTGAGCATCTTCCGCGGAGGCGAGGTGAGCGTGGAGCGCGACTTCTGCACAGGCCGCCGTGCCTGTGCGCCCGCGCTCTTGGCGGTGGGCTGGGAGGCGGGCTCGAAGGTGTAGATCGTCAGCCCGACCGAGTCCATGACGGCGAGCAAGTCGCCCGGAGTAGTGTCGCCGAAGCGGGCTGCGGCGAGCGAGGCGCCGAACCTGCCGCCCGTGGTGGGGTCGTCGGACTGCAGCCAGTCGCTGGCCGATCCGGTGAGGCCGTTCGGCGTGCCCCACAGGATGATCGCGCCGCCCGCGTTGGCGACGGCGCCGAGGTCTTCGCCGGGGATGCCGATGATCGCGTCGTCGTAGCCGTCGCCGTCGAGGTCGCCGGTGGCCAGCGACTTGCCGAAGCCGTCACCGGTCTCGGCGGCGCCGGGGACGCCCGTGGAGTTCTGGCTGAAGGCCTTGACCCTGGTCGTGCCGATGCCCTTGGGTCCGCCGTACTGCACGGTTACCATGCCCGCGCCCTTGTGTCCGCCGACCGCCGCCCCGGGGCCGCCGACGAGCACGTCGTCGTATCCGTCGCCGTTGAAGTCGGTGTTGCGGTCGTTGGCGTGTGTTCCGCCGGGTGTTCCGGCGTAGGCGCTGGGGGCGGTCGCGATGACCGCGCCCGTCACGAGGAGAAACGATGCCGCCGCGACGGCGGCCGAGCGGTGCTTGCGCATGAGCGGCTCCTTGGCTCAGATACGACCGGCTGGCTCGGGGGCGCGGGGGGTGTCCGGATAGGTCCCGTTCCTGTGTCTGGCGCCGTGTTTGACGCCGCATAGGGGGGAAGGGTTGTACGGGATACACTGTCTGCTCAGTTGCCGCTCCACCAGCGCAATCTGATGACGGAGAGTCAACGGCTGATCATCATGCCGTGCCGCTCACCGTCAACCGTGCGAGAGCATCAACTCGAGCGATCCCGGCTGGCACCCGGAAAACCCAATCCCACCTGCACGGATGAGGAATTCGGCAAGGGCAACGTCAGCCCAGGGCCTCGATCGCCTTCAGGACCAGGGCGCGTGCCTCCGGGCCGTACACGGCGAGATGCTGCAGCCGGGCGAAGCCGCGCAGGTAGATGTCGAGTTCGCCGGGCGCGGTGACCGTCACCTTAGCGGCCAACAGCTCCACATGGACCCGCGTGTCGTCGAAGACGGTGAACTGCTCCAGCGGCCACATGACGTGCTCCCGTGCGGCGGTGGCCGGGATGATGCCGAGGGCGATCGAGGGCAGCGCCATGGAGGCGAGGAGGTGGCCGAGTTGGGCCGCCATCACCTCTTGGTCGCCCACCCGGTGGTGGAGGACGTTCTCCTCGAGGAGCGTGGCGAACCGGTGGTCTCCCTTGTGGACGACGTGGGAGCGGCGCATGCGCGCCGCGACTGCCTCGTTCACGTCGTCGGGGGTGTCACGGAAGCCCGCGATGGTGCCCATGAGGGCCTTGGCATAGCCGGGAGTCTGCAGGTAGCCAGGGACGACGTGGGAGGCGTACACGCGGAACGTGCGGGTGCGCTCGTACAGGGGCGTGGACACCTCCTGGAGGTGCCGCATGCCAGTGCGTTGGAGCCGCTTCCACTGCACGTACATGGACGTCGCGTGTCGGTTCGCTGCCACGAGGTCCGCCGCCTGGTCCACGGCGCTGCAGGCCGTACACCAGGCGCGAATGTCCGCGTCCGAGGGGGCCGTGTGCGCGTTCTCGATCCGAGACGACTTGGCTACGGACCAGCCGCAGCGGGCGGCGAGTTCCTTTCCGGTGATACCTGCGTCCAAGCGCAGCTCCCGCAGGCGGCCCGCGAGAGCTTCGCGCGCTTCCTGCACGCTGGACGTGGGGAACGGGGAGGGCATGGCCGGGCTACTTGACCTCGTACTCGTCGTGCGGGATGGCGCGTTCCCACACCTGCTCGAACGCGGCCTGGCGCATGCCGACCAGGTGTGGGTCGGTGACCAGTTCCTTGCCGGCCCAGTGGCCGTCACCGGAGAAGTGGTGGACGCGTACTTGGCGGTCGTCAAACACCCAGTAGTCGTTGGCGGGCAGCAGCAGGTCCATGGCCTGGTGCCGGGGCAGCCACCGCACCAGCTCGCCGGCCTCCAGGTTGGCGCAGGTCTGGTAGTGCTCCCACCTGATGTAGTCGGTGACCGGCTCCGAGACGACGCGGGCCCGGCGTACGGTTACTCCGCGGGCGACAGCGTCCGCGATGCTCTGGTGGTACGGCCGCCACCAGGAGGAGCGGTCGTCCCAGTCGACGCGCTGCCCGTTCTGCCACGCCTCGAAGCGCGGGTTGCTGAAGTAGACGTCCCGCATCTCCAAGTGGACGGCCGATCGTCGGCAGTCGGCGATGAGGTCAGCGAACTCGGGAATCGAGCTCATCGCACGCCTTCCTGATGATCGGGATCATCCGCTTGGGGATCCGGATGACGGTCTCGCCGGCCGGGATCGGCGCCCGGGCCGGGGAGAGCCTGTCGCACGTTACGGTGGTCTCCTCGTCGGCCTGGTAGCCCTGGATGAGCAGGTCTTCTGTGCTGTCGTCCACCCACACGGTGGGGCATCCGTCCTCGTCCGTGTCGGGGTCTATCCCAACGAACCGAAGGTTCACGGCGGTTGACCCTTCTGCGCTAACCGATTGCACGGAATTACACCACGGCCTCCGGATGGAAGGTGCCCCGTCAAGAGGGTGCGGTGTCGGGAGCTGTGCATCTCAACTCGCGTGTAATTCCGTGCAACTTCGTGGCGTGCGCCGGGCGCGGGTTTCTAGCGTCAGGGGCTACTGACGAGATCCCCGGTCGCTCGACTCGCCCGGGGGTGTGGTGACGCTCGAGAAGCGGTGACATGACACGACCCAGGGGTTCCTGATGACCGGCGTTCGGAGTTGACGTGTTCGACGCCCGCATCCTGGGAGGCGAACGCCTCCAGGAGGACCAAACGGTTGAGGTCGGCGATGTCGACGGACCACCCGAAAAGAGGTTGCCGGGCTCGTCGCGGGTGGCGTCGGTGAAGTCGGCCACGCGATCGAGCCACTGGTCACGGTACTCGGGGCGGATGTGAAACGTACGGCAATGAATATCATTCGAGGCTCCTCGGGACACGTACGAAGGGGCCCTCAGCCCGCGAACACGCTTGCCAGCAGAGCCACGTTGAGTGCCACCACCACCACGCTGACCGCCCAGGCGCAACATGTGGTCACGCGCCGGTTGACCCAGCGGCCCATGACGTCGGCATCGCGGGTGAGCAGGACGAGGGGGATGAGGGCGAAGGGAATGCCGAAGGAGAGGATGATCTGGCTGAGGACCAGGCTCTCCGTCGGGTCGGCCCCGGCCGCGAGGACCACGATCGCGGGCGTCATGGTGAGCAGCCTGCGCAACAGCACCGGGATCCGACGCCCGAGGAAGCCGCCCATCACCACCTCACCCGCGTACATGCCCACGCTGGTCCCCGCCAGGCCCGAGACGAGCAGGGCCAGCGCGAAGGCGAGGGCCACGGCGGGACCGACGAGCCGCCCGTACGCGTCGTGCGCCGCTCCGAGCGAGTCGGCGGCCTCGGGGGTGCCGGGGTAAAACAGAGTCGCCGCCGACACCAGCAGTGCCACGTTCACGGCACCCGCCAAGACCATCGCCACCAGCACGTCAGTACGTATGTGCCGCAGAAGCCGGTGCCGCAGTGGCCTGTCGGGGTCGTCCACGGGGCCCTGGGCGGGGCTGACGGCCTCAGGGAGGAGAGAGAGGTTGTAGCGGTCGCTGGTGAGCGCCGAGTGCAGATAGATGACGTGCGGCATGGCCGTGGCGCCGACGATCCCGCCCGCCAGCACCAGGCTCTCGGTGCCGGACAGCCCCGGCAGCAGTCCGTCGGCGGCGGTGGCCAACGGGGCGCCAGCGCCGATGACTTGGCCGAGGAACAGACCGAGGAGGGAGGTCAGCCCCACCGCCATCAACACTTCGAACCGACGCCGGCCGCGACCGCGCATCGGCATCATCAACAGCGAGACCGCGCCGACGACCACGCCGCCGAGCCACAGGGGCAGCCCGAACAGAAGGTACAGTGCGATGGCCCCGCCGACGACCTCCGCGAGGTCGGTCATCACGACGACCGCCTCCGCCTGCACCCACAGTCCCCACACCACCGGCCTGCGGTACCAGGCCCGGCACAACTCCGGCAGGCTCTTGCCGGTGGCGACCCCAAGTTTGGCTGAGAGGTACTGCAGCAGCATCGCCACGACGTTGGCGGTGAGCAGCACCCACAGCAGCAGCGGCCCGAAGGTGGCGCCCGCCTGGACGTTGGTGGCGAAGTTACCCGGGTCGACATACGCGATGGCGGCGACGAACGCCGGGCCGAGCAGGGTGTACGAGAGGCCGGAACGAAGACGGGGCCGCCGTTCGCCGGGAGTGCGGCCGGACTCGGCGGACAAGCCCTCCCCCAGGGTGGATTCGAGCGGAATGGGATCGAGATGCCCGGACCGGGCCGGGGCGGGTTCGGCCGTCATGACGTCGCTGCTCTCCTTGTCGGGTACGAACATGGGTCTCCGCGGGCGTGGGATGGCCGCGGACATGGTGGCGGAGCGGGCGATGCGCTCGCCCTGCCACCCAACGCGCTGCCGGCTAAGGAATGTTGGACGGCCGTGCCAGTCCCTCGGCGAGGTCGCCGATCTCTGGAGAGTGGATGGAGCCGGGATTTCCGATGATCTCCTCGACGATCAGCGTCTCGGTGGTAAGCAGCAGGGCGGCAATGGACGCGGCACTGAGCAGGGCGCTGCGGGTGACCTTGACCGGGTCGAGGATTCCGCGTCGGTGCAGATCGGCGTAGTCGCCGCGCAGGGCGTCCAGGCCGCTGCCGACGGGTAGCGCGGCCACCTTTGCCTCCGCCTCGTCCGGGTCGAGACCGGCGTTGATGGCGATCCAGCGCAGCGGTTCGGCGAGCGCCTTGGCGACGATGGCGCGACCCACCGCGGCGTCCCCGTCACCACCAGCCGTTTCGGGCCCGTCGAGCGCGGCAATCTCGGCCCGGGCGTGCAGCAGCGCCGCGCCGCCACCTGCCACCACGCCCTCCTCGGCCGCCGCCCGGGTGGCGGCGAGCGAGTCCTCCAGGCGCATCTGCTTCTCCTTGAGCTCGACGCCGCTCGCCGCCCCGACCCGGATCACGGCGACGCCACCGGAGAGCTTCGCGATGCGCTCGCCGAGCTTGTCCTGGTCGTGCTCGTTGGTGGCACGCTCCAGCTCGATCTTGAGGTTCTCGATGCGCTCGACCACCCGCTCGTCACCGCCGGCTCCGCCGAGGACGGCGGTGGAGCGCTCGGTGGCGATGACCTTCTCGGCGCGGCCCAGGTCATCGAGGGTGACGCCCTCCAGAGTGCGGCCCGCGGTGCCGGTGATGACCCGGCCGCCGGTGAGGGCAGCCATGTCCTCCAGTTCGGCGATGCGCCGGAAGCCGAAGCCGGGGGCGCGAACCGCGAGCGAACGGAACGTGCCGTGCGCCGCGTTGGTGACGAGCATGCCGAGCGCGGGCCCGTCGACGTTCTCGGCGATGACGACCAGGGGGGAGCCGGTGCGCATCACCTGCTCGAGGATCGGCATCAGCTCCTGCTGGTAGAGCCGCAACCACACGAACGCATCTGCCGATGCTGGCACCTGCTGCCGTGCCCGGGAGCCCTTCCGCACAACAGTGATCAGCTGCTGTCCCGGGTCGACATCGCGCTGCCGGACGCCGATCAATTCCGAGGCCCGGACTCCACTGGAGATCCAAAACGCGATCATGGCCCGGTCCCTGTTCGACGGCAGCGCCGCGAACAGCGTGTTGAACCACTCGTCCGGGATCGAGCGCGGAATCCGGCGCGGAACCGTGGGCCGATAGCGGCCTGTCCGCTCTGGCGCCCAGGCGTTCATCGGGTTGTGGTGCGCGTGTGCACGGCCCGAACGACGAGCCAGGTCCAGCGGCAACGGGTTGAGCGGCGGCCCGGATCCGGCATCACGGTGAAGGTCGTACAACCTGCGCAGCACCGTCTCGCTGTGGGCGGACTGATCAGTGTCGACACCAACGCCGACCATCTGGCTGCGTGGCGGCTCGACGAGCACGGCAACCCATGCGGCAAGCCGCGCCGGTTCGTCTACGACCTGTCCGGCACCGCGAACCGGCGTGATGCCCAGGTACGGCATGCACTGATCCGGCTCCTGCACTGGGCCCAACGCCACGGCCTGTCCATCGCGGTCGAAGACCTCGACTTCAGCACGCAGAAAACCCGGGAGAAACACGGCCGCCAGAAGCGGTTCAGGCAGGTGATCTCCGGCATGCCGGTATCCAAGCTGCGGGCCCGGCTCGTCAGCATGGCGGCCCAACTCGGCATCCCCATCATCGCCGTCGACCCCGCCTACACCAGCAGATGGGGCGCCCAGCACTGGCTGGGGCCCCCACCGGCACGACCAAGAAAACCAGCCGTCACGATGCCGCGAGCATCGCGATCGGCAGGCGCGCGCCCTCGGGCACCGCATCCGGCGACGGACGGCACCGCCCCCACACGACCAGAGCGATCATGTGGGGCATCGGACCGCCCAGGCCGGACACGGCACCCCAGGCCGTGAGGAAACCCGCCCCCGCATACCCGGACCACGGACACGATCCGTGCCGCCGGACGCGGCGCGAACGCGGGCGACCAGTGCATCCACAACCGTTCGGGACGCGCCAGCTGACCAGGACTGGGTACAAGACTCACTCCTGCACACTGACTAGGAACGGTTGAGAAGGCCCGTCCGCAGAGCCCGGTGACGACCTTGCGCCGTTCGCAGTGGCCGAGGAACTCATCCCATTCGGCGTCGGCCGGGGTGCGGTATTCCTCGCTACGTCGTGGGAGGGGCACCGGTGTGGCTTGTGCCTGCTGAGCGATGCCGTGCCACCAAACGATCCGCCGGTCTTCGTCCCGTCGGCCGTGCAGGATACGGAAATTCGAGGTTGGCGCAGGGGCGCTGGGGTGGATGATGCGTCGAGGCACCGGCCGGTGTCGGACGGGTGCCTCGACGGAACAGTTTGGCTAGGGCCTGCGGCTGCTGAATACAGCCGCAACTTCGGGGATGCGCTCGATGTAGCCGTTGAGCAGCTTGCGGCCGATGGTGACCGAGTCGACCAGGGGATGGAGGGAGAAGGCCTTGGTGGCGTCGGCGCGCGAGCCGGTGGTGGCGGCGCTGATAGTGAGGCGTTCGACTGCCTTGACCTGCTGCATCAGGCCAGCCTGGTGCAGGTCGGGTTGGGTGATGGTGAGCGGGTGGACACCGTTGGAGTCGACAGTGACGGGCACCTCGACGACCGCGTCGTGCGGGAGGGCGGAGACGGTGGTTCCGTTGCGCACATTGAGGATCATCGTCGCGCGCTCGTTGCGGCTAATCGCGGCCATCACCGCGAGAGCGACACCGGCATAGCCGTGGTGCGCGGGGTCCGGCTGGAAGTCTTCGTCGGCCTCGGCTTCTCCCTGTACGGCGCCTTTGGCCTCGGCCATGTAGTTGGCGCTGCGGTTCGCGACCGTCTCCCGCCACAGCGACACGGCCGTGCCCTCGGCCGCCTGTGTCACGCGCCTGTAGAAATCGTGCTGTTGACGGGCGAGGAACTCGCCGCGGGTTTGCGGGGCGTCGAGGATGCCTCGGACGGCGTCCCGGTTGAAGTAGTAGTAATACAAGTACTCGTTGGGGATCACGCCGAGGTCGCGCAGCCACTCGGTGCCGAAGACCACGCCCTCCTCCAGGTCGCCGAGGCGTTCGTCGGCGAGGAGGCGGGGCAGGACGTCCTCGCCGTCGTGTAGGACGCGGCGCATCCAGCCGAGGTGGTTGAGGCCGACGTAGTCGAACTGGGCCCGGGACGGGTCGAGGCCGAGGGCCCTGGAGATGCGGCGGCCCAGGCCGGAGGGGGTGTCGCAGATACCGAGGACGCGGTCGCCGAGGACGTTCTGCATCGCTTCGGTGATCATCCCGGCCGGGTTGGTGAAGTTGATGACGTAGGCGCGTGGAGCGAGGCGTCGCACCCGGTGCGCGATGTCGAGCATGACGGGTATGGTGCGCAGTCCGTAGGCCAGGCCGCCGGGGCCGGTGGTCTCCTGGCCGAGGATGTTGAGGTCGAGGGCGACCCGCTCGTCGCACATCCGCCCCGTCAGTCCGCCCACGCGGATGGCGGCGAACACGAAGTCGCTGCCCTCCAGGGCGTCGTCGAGCGAGGTGGTGACCGTCACTCGCGGCGCGTCGGCGTGGCCGTCCGCGAACCGGGCGAGTACTTCGGCCATCGCCTTCAGCCGGGCCGTGTCGGTGTCGTACAACCACACATCGTCGATACGGGGGGAGCCCTGGTCGCGCAACAAGGCCTGGTAGACGAACGGCACACGGAATCCGCCGCCGCCAAGGACGGTCAACTTCATGCGAGTATCACCTTTCGGTCCGCCTCTCGGCAGAACTGGAGCGTGTTGGGGTCGGCACCGCCGGTGGTGATCAGGACGTCGATGTCCGAGAGCGAGCACACGCGCAGCGATCCGGTGCCTGGGAACTTGGTCTCCGCAGCGACCAGGACGACCGTGGCGGCCGTCTCGATCATGGCCTGCTTCAGGGGTGCCTCGACGGTCATGTTGTCCACCACGTGGCCGTTGGGTCGCACTCCGGTGCAGCTGAGGAACAGCAGGTCGGCGCTGACCTGGCGGAGTGACTGCTCGGTGAGGGAACCGACCAGGGACTGGTAGTTGCGGCGCAGCACGCCGCCGAGCATCACCAGCCGTACGGCGTCGTCGTTGCGGAGTTCATCGAGCACCGCAAGGCTGCTGGTGATGACGGTGACGGGGCGCCCGCGTAGCCGCCGGGCGATCGCTCGGGGCGTGGTTCCGATGTCCAGGACGATCACACTGTTGTCCTCGACGAGCTTCACGGCCTCATCGGCCATGGCGTCCTTGAGCGCCTGATCGCGCGTGGCGACGACATCGAACGGAATCTCGTCCATCGCCTCGTCGGCGGCGGGTTCCGCGGCACCGCGCAGGGACAGGGCCGCACCGCCGTAGGTACGGACCAGTTCGCCGTTGCGGTCCAGTTCCGTCAGGTCCCGGCGGATCGTGGACTCACTGACCTGCAGCCGTTCGGCGAGCTCGCGCACCGAAACCACTCCGGTCGTCCGGAGCGATTCCACGATCTTCGCGTGTCGTTTGCTTGAGGTCACGCATGAAGAATAACCCCGATGACCGACTTCGGTCACTCGGTGAAGGGATCCGGTTCGCTGCTGACTGACTCTTGTCAATCCATGAGCGCGGTGCTCATAGTTGAGCACTTCACGAACGGTTGCACCAGACGGAGGCGTTCCCCCGTGCTCGATGTGGTCTTCGCCGGCGAGGTGTTCTGTGACCTCGTCTTCTGCGGCACCCCGCACCTGCCCACCCCAGGAACCGAGGTGTACGCCGACCGGTTCGCCGTCTCCGCCGGCGGAACCGCGAACCGCAGCGTCGCCGCAGCGCGACTTGGGCTGCGCACGGGGCTGTTCGGTGTGATCGGCACCGACCTCTTCGGCGAGCATCTCGCCGCCCGGCTGGGAGCCGAGGAGAACCTGGACCTGACGTGGTTGCGCCGCGACGGCTCAGTGCAGACCCCCGTCACGGTCGCGGTGACCAACGAGCACGACCGCGCCTTCATCACCTACGAGGAAGAAGGCGCCCATCGCCTTGAGGTGTGGGAGGGCGAACTGCCCGACGTACGCTTCCTGCAGCTTGGCATCGGGCGCCCGCTGCCCGGCTGGGCGGCCGAGCTCCGCGCCCGCGGCACGCGCGTGGTGGGCGGCGTCGGCTGGGACCCCACGGGCCACTGGTCACGCGCACTGCTCACCCGGCTTGCCGAAGTCGACGTCTTCGTCTGCAACGCCGTCGAGGCGACGAGCTACACCCGCACCGGCACGGTCGAGGAGGCCGTGAAGGTTCTCGCCGACCTCGTACCCGATGTCGTCGTGACCGACGGTGCCAGCGGTGCGGTCGCGGTGGATGGCGGCACCGGCGAATTGGTCCGGGTTCCCGTTCCCCGCGTGCCGGCCGTCGATCCCACCGGCGCCGGTGACGTGTTCACCGCAGCGCTGATCACCGGCCTGATCCACAGCTGGCCCCTTTCCGCTCGTCTCCGCTTCGCCGGACTGTGCGCCGCACTGTCTGTGCAGAGCCTGGGCGGCGCGAACAGCGCACCGCACTGGCATGCGATCGACGCCTTCCTTGAACGCACCCCCGGCATTCCGGACGCGGACCTCACCCGCATCCGCGCGGTCATGCCCTAGCCGGACACGCGCAGGCCCAAGCTCTCGCGCGCCTAGCACCCCCTCACTCCGAGGGACATCGCCCCCCGACGACTGCTCCACCAGCACGAGGAGGACCACCCCATGACCGAGACGACACCACGTTCGCGTCGGCGTGTCATCGCCGCGGCCGCGCTTGCCACCGGCATCTTGACCGGCGTCGCAGCCTGCGCACCCGGCCCCAGCAGCGGATCGCCCGCCGACACGAAGAAGACCACCGGCCCCATCTCCACCGATCCAGCCAAGGCCGGCAAGGTCACTCTCACCGAATGGGACCAGAACACCGACCCCGGCACCAACGCCTCCACGGAAGCACTCAACAAGGCGTTCATGAAGAAGTACCCGAACGTCACCATCAAGCGCGTCTCCCGGTCCTTCTCCGACCTCAAGACGACCCTCAAGCTCGCCCTGTCCTCCGCCAACCCGCCCGACGTCGTCCAAGCCAACCAGGGCTACCCCGACATGGGCGCTTTCGTGAAGGCCGGGCTGCTGCAACCCGTCGACACCTACGCCAAGGCCTACGGCTGGGACCCCTCGTTCCCTGCCCAACTGCTCGACCTCAACAGGTTCACCTCCGACGGCAAGGCCTGGAAGACCGGGAACCTGTACGGCGTCTCCCAGACCGGCGAGATCGTCGGCATCTACTACAACAAGGCCAAACTAAAGTCCCTCGGCCTGTCCGCCCCGACCACGCTCCCGGAGTTCGAGACCGCTCTCGCCAAGGCGAAGGCCTCCGGCCTGCAGCCCATTTCCTACGGAGACGCCACCAAGAGCCCCGGCATCCACCTCTTCGGCGTTGTCCAGGCCGCCACCGCCGGCAAGGCCGACGTCCGCAAGCTCGTGTTCAACGAGGGCGGCGCCAAGTGGACGGACTCCGGCAGCCTGAAGGCCGCGGCCACCCTGCGCACCTGGGCCACCAAGGGCTACCTCGGCTCCGGCTTCAACGGCAAGAGCGAGGACCAGGCCGTCGCCGCCTTCTCCCAGGGCACGTCCCTGTTCCTGGTGGACGGCACCTGGCAGTCGGCCGCACTCGCCCCGAAGATGAAGAACAACGTCGGGTTCACAGCACTCAGCCCCGCAGACGGGCAACCCCCGCTCACCCAGGGCGGTGAGGGTCTCGCCTGGGCCGTGACCTCCAAATCCAAGCACCCGGACGTGGCCGCCGCATACATCAACTTCCTCGTCGACCAGCAGGGCATGCAGGTGGCCGCCGACAACGGCAACCTGCCCGCCCTCCCGCCGACCGACTACAAGCCCGCCGCGGACACCGTCTACGCCGAAGTACTCGCCGAGTGGAAGGCCGTCAGCCAGAAGGACGGCCTGCTGCCGTACCTCGACTACACCACCCCGACCTTCTACGACACCCTTACCGCTGCCGTGCAGGAGCTGACGGCCGGGCAGCTGACGCCCAACGCCTTTGGCGCGCAACTCCAGTCGGACTACTCCTCGTTCCAGCAAGGCAGGTAGGTGCGACCCCCATGGTTGTTACCGCACAAGGTCCGACGGCGCGCAGGCGCTCGGCCGACACCTCCGCCCGGCGCCCGGTCGGGCGCCGCGGCCACATCCAGTGGAAGGGCTATCTGTACATCTTTCCGGCGCTGACCGTCCTGACAGTGTTCCTCCTGGTGCCGCTCGGTCAGCTGGTCCAGATCTCCCTGTACCACTGGGACGGTGTGTCCGCCTCCACTTGGGCCGGACTCGCCAATTACACCGACATTGCCCAAGACCCGCAGTTGCGCAACGGCTTTCTCCACTCCTTCGTCCTCATCATTTTCTTCGCGGTCATTCCGATCATGCTCGCCCTGCTGCTCGCCGCCGTCACTACCCGCGCCGGCCGACTGCGGGGGGTCTCCGTCTTCCGCGCCATGATCTTCCTACCGCAGGTCGTCGCAATGGTCGTTACTGCCACCGCCTGGACGGCGATCTACGCCCCAGACGGCGTGCTCAACGCCGCCCTGCGGGCTATCGGCCTGGACGCCGTCACCCGCCCCTGGCTCGGCGACTTCTCCACAGCGCTGCCCGCCGTCGGATTCATTGGCACCTGGCTGGAGATCGGCCTGTGCCTGGTGCTGTTCATCGCCGGCATCGGCCAGATCCCGACGGAACTGTATGAGGCAGCTAAGCTCGACGGAGCAGGCGCCGCAAGGGAGTTCTTCGCGGTCACCCTGCCGGGGCTGCGCGGTCAGGTCACCGTGGCGCTCACGCTAACCGTGATCGCAGCCCTTCGCACCTTCGACCTGGTGTACGTGGCCACCCATGGCGGTCCGGGCAATGCCACCAGCCTGCCCGCCTTCGAGGTCTACAACCGTGCCTTCGGCACAGGTCAGGTCGGCTCGGCCTGCGCCATCGCCGTCGTACTGACCGCGGTGATCCTGCTCATCACCTTCCTGATCACCAAGCTGCAGCCCAAGGAGGACGGGACATGATCTCCCGTCGTGAACGCGCCCTGAACTACGCCATCTTGACGGCATTCGCGGCGTTGGCGCTCGTGCCGCTGCTCGGTGTGGTGACGTCCGCGCTGACCCCGGTCGCGCAGTCTTCGCCCTCCTTCACATGGCCGCATCACCTCGACTGGGGCAACTTCGCCACTGCATGGCGCCAAGGCCACTTCGCCACCTATCTGACCTCCAGCGTAGTGGTCGCGGTATCGGTGGTGCTCCTCACGTCCGTACTGGCGATCCTCGCCGGCTTCTCTTTCGCACACTTCGACTACCCGGGGCGGTCACCGCTGTTCTATGTCACCCTGATCGGCTTGATGGTGCCGCCCGAAGCCTTCGTGATCCCGCTCTACTTCAACCTGCGTGACGCCGGAGTCACCGACTCGTACTGGTCCCTGATCCTGCCGCAAACCGCCCAGTCGCTCGCCTTCGGCGTCTTCTGGATGCGCAACTTCTTCCGCTCAGTGCCGGTCAGCATCATCGAGGCAGCGCGTCTCGACGGAGCGTCTGACTGGCGGCTGTTGTGGCGGATCCTGGTGCCCACCAGCCGTCCGGCGCTGCTGACAATGGCGATGCTGGTGTTCATGTGGACCTGGAACGAATTCCTGCTTCCACTCGTCATGATCACCGACGAGAACAAGCGCACTGCCCCATTGGGCCTGGCGTTCTTCCAGAGCGAGCACACCACCCAGTACTCGCTCCTCGCCGCCGCCTCCATCATCGTCGCTCTGCCGGTGGTCGCACTGTACGTGCTCCTGCAGCGGCACTTCATCTCAGGCATGCTGTCCGGCGCAGTGAAAGGCTGAAGACGCGGGGGTGCGTGCATGCGTTCTCCTTCGCTGAAGCGGTCCGGCTCCAGGCAAAGCCGTGGGACCTCCATAGATCGGGCCGCTACTTGATCGAAGCCCTCGACGATGAACCGTTCCCAGTCAGTGAGCAGGAGTGAGTCTTGTACCGCATCCGGCGACGGACGGCACCGCCTTTTGCCCACCCAAGCGATGGACAGGAGCATCGGACCGCCCAGGCCGCACGCGGCACTCCAGGGCGTGAGGGAACCCGCCCCCGCATCCCCGGACCACGGACACGATCCGTGCCGCCAGACGCGGCGCGAACGCGGGCGACCAGTGCATCCACAACCGTTCGGGATGCGCCAGCTGACCAGGATTGGCACCGGCGAACGATGGCGCAACGGGCGAGGGACATCGGGCCGGATCAAGGCATATCCACCGGTCAACGAGGCACCCGTCGCTGAACCGACTGCCCCCTCGCGCTATCTGCGCGAAGCCGACCGCGTCCACATAGCCGACCGGTTACAGGAGAAGGCCACCATCCGGGCGATCGCCGCCGAACTGGGCCGAAGCCCGTCGACGATCAGCCGCGAAGTCCGCCGCAATGGCACCGTCCTGGCTGACGGCCGCTGGCACTACCGGCCCTATACCGCCCAGCGCCGCGCTGACGCTCGCCGACCTCGCCCCAAGGCCGGGAAGATCGGCCAGAACCCGGAACTGCACGACTTCATCCAGTCTCGCCTGGCCCTGCGCTGGAGCCCTGAGCAGAACTGCCACGCTCTGCGCAGACGCTTCACCCTTCGGCCGGAGATGCACGTGAGCCACGAGACCATCTACCAGGCTCTTTACTCTCAAGGTCGCACAGAACTTCGCCGCGAACTGACCCAGGCTCTGCGCATGGGGTGGCATGGCGTTGACGGTGGTGATGAGGGCGTCACGTGCCTGGGTGACGACGTCCCTGTACGAACCGGAATGGGGAACCTGGGTCACCTTCCGGCGGGTGTACCACTGGAATCCGGAGGCGATCAGACCGGCCCACACCGACCAGCCCGAACGAATCTAGTGCAGCATGCGTGAACACTGGCTCGCCGTCCCGCTTTGGTGCCGCCCACGGCCACGCCGATCACCCACCTCCTCCACTGCAGCGGGGCCATCGTCAATGACTTCGGCGTCATCTGCTGAACAGCATGGCCTGAAAGGGCCTGGGTTTCCCCGCGCGCGGAGGGCCGGTTCGGCGCGACGGCCTCGTGCACGGCTGGAGTGAACAGACAGGTCAGTGCACCGAGCCGCGAGGTCGATCGCCGTGCGGTCCGCAGACGCCGCGCACAGGTGCCTGCGGCATCCGCCCGGCAGTCGACCTCACGGCCGCACGGTCTCCGTAAACCGCTCCCGCACGCGGCCCGGCCCGGCCCGCTCGAGCCTGGCAGGGGCGCCCGCGCAATCAGCAGTGCATTATCCGAACTACTGAGGGTTTCGGCCTAGGGTGACGGTGATCTCGCTGGTGGGTGTATCCCGGTGTCATGCGGTATCCCGATGGGGGCGGTCTGACCGCGAAGCAGCGGGCTCAACGGGAGCAAGTGCGGTTCGAGGCCGCCGAGTTGTTCGCGCAAGGTGTGACGCC
>NZ_JBEYXD010000042.1:0-74660 GCF_040644975.1 Streptomyces sp. NPDC046900
ATGACGGCGTGGGCGGTACCGGGGTATTCCGAGTCGGTCGAGCTCGGTTCAGGGGCAAGTGGGCGCGTAGTACAGGCCGTGCACGAGCAGACCGGCCGCGAGCCATGGGGCTAGCCGCGCCGCCGGCGCCCCAGTCCGATCGCTCCCGCGCCCACGACCAGCAGAGCGACTGCGCCGCCCACGGCATACGGCGTCGCCGCACTTCCGCCCGTCTCCGCGAGGTCGGCCTTCGCGTGCGTACCCTGGGGCTTCACATCCTCGGCGGGCGCCGCCGTGGGCGTGGACGACGTCACCGGTGAGGGAGACGCGCTCGGGGCGGACGCCGGGGTCTCGCAGGTGGCGCCTCCGAGTGTCACCGTGCCCTTCACCTCGGCCACGTTCAGGTGCAGGGGGTTCACCGAGACCGTCAGCACCAGTGCGGCGGCCGCCGCCGTCCGGGACGTCGTCGGTGTCGGCGACACCTCGAGCCGGACCTCGCCGACGCCCGGCACCTTCACCTGTGTCGGCCCGCCGGCCGTCGCCGTGACCTTCCGCCCGAGCACGGTCACCGCGCCGAGCACGTTCGCCGTGGCGACCGGCTTCCTCCCGACTTCGCACACCGCCTTCGACGTGACGCCGTCCACCTCGATCAGGGACAGCATGGGCAGCCCCGGCAGATGGATGCGCGCGTGCGCGAGGTTCGTGGAGGCCTCCGCGCCCGACGCCGAGACCGTCGCCTCGGCGGTGGCGGCGTCCGCCCGCACCACGTCGAAGGGACGGCCGCCGGCGACTCCGTCGAGCCGGGCCGACAGCGCGGTCTCCTTGGCGCTCCCCGGCGCCCGCACCTCGTCGAGCGAGACCGTCAGCGGGACGTTCAGGCTCTTGTTGAGCAGGGACACATCGAGCTCGGTGCGCACCACGACGGCGGCGGCGCGGCCGTGGTCCTCATCGGCCTGCGCGGAGCCCGCGCAGGCCAGTGCGGCGGGCCCTGCGGCCAGGACTGTGGCCAGCGCGACGTTGGTCAGGCGGCGTGCGGGCATGCGGAAGGTGGTGCCGTTCATGGTGGTGGGACCCCCAGATAAGACAAGCTCGGGACCCGGACAGAATTTCGTACCGGGAGTGAGCCGTCAGCAACACCGAGTCACTTCACTCCATCGCGGCTTTCTCGCAAGGACTTTCGAAAATCAGGGCACACCCGTTCCCGGATGTCACCCCCGTATCCCCCATAACGGGGAAGCGCCCGGCGCACGGGCGCGGCGCCTACCCGAACACAAGGCCGTTCAGCACCACCCGCTGCGGCGCCGCCAGCACCCGTACGTCCGCGCGCGGATCCGCCTCGTACACCACGAGGTCGGCGGGCGCCCCTTCCTCGAG
The DNA here is from genome assembly GCF_040644975.1 of Streptomyces sp. NPDC046900. Taxonomy (NCBI): domain Bacteria; kingdom Bacillati; phylum Actinomycetota; class Actinomycetes; order Kitasatosporales; family Streptomycetaceae; genus Streptomyces; species Streptomyces sp. NPDC046900. The sequence continues at coordinate 1,354 of NZ_JBEYXD010000042.1, forward strand.
CCCGGGCCGGCCGAGCCACCGGCGGGCGCTCCACGCGGTCGCCGCGAGCGCGTCGACGGCCGGGATCCCGGCGGTGACCAGTTCCGCCACCTCGCCCGCGACCAGTCCGTGGGCGAGCCCGCCGCCCGCGTCGGTGCCGACGTACACCGGTATGCCTGCGTCGTACGCGGCGCGTACGGTGTCGTACCGCCGCTCGTACAGCCGTCGCATGTGATCGGACCAGCGCGGGAACTTCGCCTGGCCACCGTCGGCGAGCCTCGGGAAGGTCGCGATGTTCACCAGCGTCGGGACGATGGCGACACCCCGCTCCGCGAACAGCGGAATCGTCTCCTCCGTCAGACCCGTGGCGTGTTCGATGCAGTCGATACCCGCCTCGACCAGATCCCGCAGCGAGTCCTCGTCGAAGCAGTGCGCGGTGACCCGCGTGCCCAGGCGGTGCGCCTCCGCGATGGCCGCCTCGACCGCCTCACGGGGCCAGCAGGCGGACAGGTCCCCGCTCTCCCGGTCGATCCAGTCGCCGACCAGCTTGACCCAGCCGTCACCGCGCCGGGCCTCCTGGGCGACGTACGCGACCAGGCCCTCCGGCTCGATCTCCCAGGCGTAGTTGCGGATGTAGCGGCGGGTGCGCGCGATGTGCCGGCCGGCCCGGATGATCTTCGGCAGATCGTCGCGGTCGTCGATCCACCGCGTGTCGGACGGCGAGCCCGCGTCACGGATCAGCAGGGTTCCCGCGTCGCGGTCGGTCAGCGCCTGCTTCTCGGAGACGTCGTCGGAGACAGGGCCGTGGGCGTCGAGGCCGACATGGCAGTGCGCGTCGACCAGGCCGGGCAGCGCCCAGCCCTCGACCGTACGGACGTCGCGGGCGCCGGCGGGGCGGTCGTACGAGATCCGGCCGCCGACCACCCACAGCTCGTCGCGGACCTCCTCCGGTCCGACGAGCACCCGCCCCTTCACGTGCAGCACCGCGTGATCGCTCATGTACTGCACCTTAGTTCGCCCGCTACGCGGTCCCGGACACCCGGTCGGAGGTCTCCTCCTCCACCTCGGCCCTCGCGGGGTCGAGGAGCCGGGAGAGGAAGTGACGGGTGCGTTCATGGCGGGGGTCGCCGATGACCTGGTCCGGTGTGCCGTCCTCGACGACCACCCCGCCGTCCATGAAGACGACCCGGTCGGCGACCTCGCGGGCGAAGCTCATCTCGTGGGTGACGACCATCATCGTCATGCCCTCGCTCGCGAGCATGCGCATGACGGCGAGGACATCGCCCACCAGCTCGGGGTCGAGCGCCGAGGTCGGCTCGTCGAAGAGCATCACTTCGGGGCCCATGGCCAGCGCCCGGGCGATGGCGACCCGCTGCTGCTGCCCGCCGGAGAGCGAGGACGGGTACGCCTGGGCCTTCTCGGACAGGCCCACGCGTTCCAGGTTCCCGGCCGCGATCCGTGCGGCCTCGGCCTTGTCCCGGCCGAGGACCCGGCGCTGCGGCAGGGTGAGGTTCTCGGTCACGGTGAGGTGCGGGAAGAGGTTGAACTGCTGGAAGACCATGCCGATACGGCGGCGCACCCGGTCGATGTCCACGTCCGGATCGGTCACCTCGGTACCGCCGACGAAGACCTGCCCCCTGGTGGGCTCCTCCAGGAGGTTCACGCAGCGCAGCAGGGTCGACTTGCCGGAGCCGGACGGGCCGATGACGCAGACCACCTCGCCCTGGCCGATCTCCAGGTCGATGCCGCGCAGCACCTGGTTGTCGCCGAAGGACTTGTGCAGGTCCCGGATCTGGATCTCTGCGGAACTGCTCACTTGACGGCCTCCTGGGCCTTCGCCTCCATGCGGCGCACGACGAAACCGAGCGGGATCGTCACGAGCAGGTAGCACAGCCCGGCGACGAGGATCGGCGTGGAGTTGGCGGTCGTACTGGCGAGGTCGCGGCCGAACTTCGACAGCTCGCGCTCCTCCAGGGTGACGCCGAGGACCAGCACCAGCGAGGAGTCCTTGAAGAGCTGGACGAACTCGTTGGTCAGCGGCGGGAGGATGATCCGGAAGGCCTGGGGAACGACGATGGACACCATGGCCCGGGCGGGCGAGAAGCCCAGCGAACGAGCCGCCTCCATCTGCCCCTTGGGCACCGCCTGGATGCCGGCCCGGAAGGTCTCGGCCATGTACGCGGCACCCACCAGGCCGAGCGCGAGGGCGGCCTTGCCGTAGGTGCCGCCCACGATCTCCGTGCCCGGGAAGGCCAGCGGCACCGCCACGCCGATGAAGATGAAGATCAGCAGGGCGGGCAGCCCGCGGAAGATCTCGATGTAGACGCCGGCGACCCAGCGGTACGGGCCGACGGACGACAGCCGCATCAGGGCGAGGACGATGCCCAGCACCAGGCCGACGGCAAAGCCGGACAAGGTGTAGAGCACGGTGTTCCTCAGCGCCAGCGTGATGACGTCGGGGAACATCTGCCCGGCGATGTCCGCCTGCGCGAACTGGTTCTGCAGCCGCCCCCAGTCCGCCGTGACCGCGAACACGATCACGACGGCGACGAAGAGAACGTACTGGGCGCCGCGCGACAGTCTGCGTCGCTGACGCCGGGTCAGCCCCTTCTTCCGCGGCTGGACCCCGGCGTCGCCCGTACCGGTCGCCTTGCTCATGAGGCGGAGGGCGAGGCGGCGGTCGCGTCGTACGGGCCGATCCACTTCTCGTACAGCTTCTTGTACGTGCCGTCGGCCTTGGCGTCCTTGAGCGCCTTGTTGACCGCGGCGAGAAGCTTCGTGTTGCCCTTCTTCACCGTGAAGCCGTACTGCTCACCGGTGTTGAGGTTGCCGACCACACTGAAGGCGTCGGCGTTGGCCTTGTCCTTGAGCCAGCCCTGGACGACCGGGTAGTCGATGACGACCGCCTGGACCTGACCGGTGCGCAGGCCGTTGACGACGGCGTCGGAGGACTCGAAGGAGATGGGGTCGAAGCCCTGCTTCTTCGCGTAGTCCTCGCCGGTGGTCTGCGCCTGGGTGCCCAGCTTCTTGCCCTTGGCCTTCACGTCGGCCAGCGAGGTGATGCCGCTCTTCTTGTCGACCAGGACGGCCTGGGTGGCGTCGAAGTACGGGTCGGAGAAGTCGACGTGCTTCTTGCGCTCGTCGGTGATGGTCATGCCGGCCGCGGCGAGGTCGCACTGGCCGGAGTTGAGGAAGGCGCCGGTCTTGAAGTTCTCGAAGGGCGTGTCGAGGATCTGCTGCTTCACCCCGAGGTCCTTGGCCACCAGGTCGACCAGCGAGACGTCGAAGCCCTGCACCTTGCCGTCGACCTCCGACTGGAAGGGCGGGTAGGGCAGATGGGTGCAGGTGGTGATCTGGCCCGCCTAGACGAGCTCGACGCCGCCGGCCGCCTTTCCTGCGCTGCCGCCGCTGCCGCTCGAGGTGCAGCCGGCCACGAGTACCACGCCGGCCGTCGCGGTGGTGGCGGCCAGGACACGGGCCCGGCGCCCGAGGAGCGTGTTCACGGAGGACCTCTCTGTGGGGGAAGGGTGAGCTTCGATTATAAGGACATGTTTGGGTGTCTCAAACCAATCCGATGGCCAAGAGGTTCCCTCACCTCAGAAACCACGAGCGGCAGGGCCAGACGCACTCCGGTCACGCTCCGCCCGTCCAGGCGACCGGGACGGGGCTGTCGCTCCGGGCCATCCGGAGCCCTCTGCACACGAGGCCGCGCGCAGCTACGCCGAGGGGGTTCCGGCAGAGTGACCGAAACCTGAATTCGGAATTTCCCTCCAGACCCTTTTCGCGCAATTATGGAAATTCCTTCCAGGGCAGCTTCCCGTATTCTTCTGCCCGCTCTTTCCTGGCTTAAACGCAAAGATTCTGCGAACGCCAACCGGAGTAATTCGGGTAGATCTCGTGTGGGTGACGAGGATGTGATCGACCCCACACCGCACCCAATTTGCCCCATATTTTCCGGGCATTCATACGCCAATTACCCCGCGCCCGCGCGATCACGCACGCCCGCGTGATAACACATGGACCGCGGTTCCGTAACCCCCGCCAGCGATGCATTTTCACATTTCCCTGGGTAAATTCGATCGACATGACCGCCGCACAAGCAGACCTGCAAGCGGAATTTCTGGAAATGCCGGAAGGACTGCGGATCGACCGTCCGGAGGTGGCGGACGGGGCCGCTCTCTGGCGCCTGGCCAGGGACTCCGGAACCCTCGATCTGAACTCCTCCTACAGCTATCTGCTGTGGTGCCGCGACTTCGCCGGCACCTCGGCGGTGGTGCGCGACGGGTCCGACGGCCGGCCCGTGGGGTTCGTCACCGCGTACCTGCGGCCCGACCGTCCGCGCACCCTCCTGGTGTGGCAGGTGGCCGTCGACTCCGCCCAGCGCGGGCGCGGGCTCGCGGCACGGCTGCTCGACGCGCTCACGGCACGGGTGGTCGAGGAGCACGGGGTGACCGGTCTCGAGACGACGATCACCCCCGGCAACACCGCCTCCGAGCGCCTGTTCACCTCGTTCGCCCGGCGGCACGGGGCGGCCCTGGAACGTGAGGTCCTCTTCGAGACTCCCCAGTTCCCCGACGGCCCGCACGATCCCGAAGTCCTGTACCGCATCGGCCCGCTGTCCGACTGAGTCCCACGCACGCACTCCCTCTCCCCCACCCCCGAGGAGCGTTTTCGCCGTGACCATCACCCAGCCCGACCTCAGCGTCTTCGAGACCCTGGAGTCCGAGGTGCGCAGCTACTGCCGCGGCTGGCCCACCGTCTTCGACCGCGCGCAGGGCAGCCGCATGTACGACGAGGACGGGCACGAGTACCTCGACTTCTTCGCCGGCGCCGGATCCCTCAACTACGGCCATAACAACCCCGTACTGAAACGTGCGCTGATCGACTATCTGGAGCGGGACGGCGTCACCCACGGGCTCGACATGTCGACCACCGCGAAACGTTCCTTCCTCCAGACCTTCCAGGACCTCGTCCTGCGGCCGCGCGACCTGCCGTACAAGGTCATGTTCCCGGGGCCCACCGGCACCAACGCCGTCGAGTCGGCCCTCAAACTGGCCCGCAAGGTGAAGGGCCGCGAGGCCATCGTGTCCTTCACCAACGCCTTCCACGGCATGTCCCTGGGCTCCCTCGCCGTCACCGGCAACGCCTTCAAGCGCGCCGGCGCCGGGATCCCGCTCGTGCACGGGACGCCCATGCCCTTCGACCACTATCTGGACGGCAGGGTCCCGGACTTCCTGTGGTTCGAGCGGCTCCTGGAGGACCAGGGCTCCGGGCTCAACCAGCCCGCCGCCGTCATCGTCGAGACCGTGCAGGGCGAGGGCGGCATCAACATCGCCCGGGCCGAGTGGCTGCGCCGCCTCGCCGATCTGTGCGCGCGCCGCGACATGCTGCTGATCGTGGACGACATCCAGATGGGCTGCGGGCGTACCGGCGCCTTCTTCTCCTTCGAGGAGGCCGGGATCGTGCCGGACATCGTCACCGTGTCCAAGTCCATCAGCGGCTACGGACTGCCCATGTCGCTCTGCCTGTTCAAGCCCGAACTGGACATCTGGGAGCCGGGCGAGCACAACGGCACCTTCCGCGGCAACAACCCCGCGTTCGTGACCGCGACGGCCGCCCTGGAGAGCTACTGGAGGGACGGGTCCGCCATGGAGAAGCAGACCCGGGCGCGCGGCGAGCAGGTCGAGCAGGAGCTGATCTCGATCACCGAGGAGAACCTGACCGACGTCAAGGAGTACCGCGGACGCGGGCTGGTGTGGGGCCTGGAGTTCCACGACAAGGCCCGCGCCGGACGCGTCGCACGACGCGCCTTCGACCTGGGGCTGCTGGTCGAGACCTCGGGCCCCGAGAGCGAGGTCGTCAAACTGCTCCCCGCCCTCACCATCACCGCGGACGAACTCGACGAGGGCCTGAGCACCCTGGCCCGCGCCGTCCGCGAAACCGTCTGAACACCGCCGAGAAGGAGGCACGCACCACCGTGATCGTCCGTTCGTTCAAGGAGATCGAAGGCACCGACCGGCACATCAAGTCGGCGTCCGGCACCTGGGAGAGCAAGCGCATCGTCCTCGCGAAGGAGAAGGTCGGCTTCTCCGTCCACGAGACGATCCTGTACGCGGGCACGGAGACGTCGATGTGGTACGCGAACCACATCGAGGCCGTCGTGTGCGTGGAAGGCGAGGCGCACCTCACCGACAACGAGACCGGGAAGACCTACACGATCACGCCCGGGACCATGTACCTGCTCGACGGGCACGAGCGGCACACGCTCCGGGTCAAGGACGACTTCCGCTGCATCTGCGTGTTCAACCCACCCGTGACGGGCCGGGAGGACCACGACGAGAACGGCGTCTACCCGCTGCTGACCGAGGAGGTCTGACCGCACATGACCACCACCGTCACCGATCTGTACCCCAGCCGCGGCGCCACCGAGGTGTCCGTTCCCCGTCAGGACCCGGTCGTCTGGGGCGCGCCCGGCACACCCGGGCCGATCTCCGTCGCCGACCTCCAGGGGTACGAGCGCGACGGCTTCCTCGCCGTCGGCGAGCTGATCGGCCAGGACGAAGTCGCCGAGTACCAGCGGGAGTTGCAGCGAATCGTCACCGACCCGGAGATCCGCGCCGACGAGCGGTCGATCATCGAGCCGCAGTCCAAGGAGATCCGCTCCGTCTTCGAGGTCCACCGGATCAGCGAGGTGTTCGCGCGCCTCGTCCGCGACGAGCGTGTCGTCGGGAGGGCGCGGCAGATCCTCGGCTCGGACGTGTACGTCCACCAGTCGCGGATCAACGTCAAGCCCGGTTTCGGGGCCAGCGGCTTCTACTGGCACTCCGACTTCGAGACCTGGCACGCCGAGGACGGTCTGCCGAACATGCGGACGGTGTCCGTCTCGATCGCGCTGACCGAGAACTACGACACCAACGGCGGCCTGATGATCATGCCGGGATCGCACCGGACGTTCCTCGGCTGCGCGGGGGCCACCCCGAAGGACAACTACAAGAAGTCGCTGCAGATGCAGGACGCCGGCACGCCGTCCGACGACGCGCTGACCGCGATGGCGAGCCAGTACGGCATCCGGCTGTTCACCGGCAAGGCCGGTTCGGCGACCTGGTTCGACTGCAACTGCATGCACGGCTCGGGGGACAACATCACCCCGTTCCCGCGCAGCAACGTCTTCATCGTGTTCAACAGCGTGGAGAACGAGGCCGTCGAGCCGTTCGCGGCGCCGGTCCGGCGGCCCGAGTTCATCGGGGCGCGGGACTTCACGCCGGTGCACTGAGCGGATTCCCGCCGGCCCTTCGAGCCTGCCGCCCGTCACGGACGGGCGGCAGGCTCGTGTCCGCCGTGGTCAGCGCGACAGGACGTCCAGCAGGCGGTCGACGTCGGCGGGCGTGTTGTACAGATGGAAGGCGGCCCGCAGGTTGCCCGCCCGGTCGGAGACCTCGATCCCCGCACTGCTCAGCTCCTCCTGCCGGTGGCCGAGTCCGGGCACGGACACGATCGGCGAGCCCGGCGCGGGGACGGCCTCGTGGCCGAGGGCGTCGAGCCCCGCGCGGAAGCGGTCCGCGAGGGCGAGGTCGTGCGTGCGCACGGCGTCCACCCCGAGATGCTCCAGCAGTTCGAGGGAGCGGCGCGCGCCTGCGTACGAGAAGAGTGCGGGGCTCTCGTCGAACCGCCGTGCCGAATGGGCGAGTTCCGTGACGGGGCCGTAGCAGCTGTCCCAGGGCCGTTCCCCCGCGACCCAGCCGGCGAACAGCGGGGTGAGTCCGCCGAGGTCCTCCGGCACGGCCAGGAACGCCACGCCTCGCGGACAGAACAGCCACTTGAAGGCGACGGCGGAGACGTAGTCGTGGGCGTCCGCGTCGAGGTCCAGCCAGCCGGCGGCCTGGGACGCGTCGACGTACGTGCGTGCTCCGTGCTCGCGTGCCGCGGCCCGGATCGCGGGCAGGTCGGCGACCCGTCCGTCAGCGGACTGCGCGGCACTGACCGCGACGAGCGCGGTGCCGGGCCGCACCGACTCGGCGATGCCTTCCAGCGGCACGGCGCGCACCTTCAGGTCCTCGCGCATGTGGAAGGGGTTCACCACGGAACTGAAGTCGGCCTCGGCGGTGAGGACTTCGGCGCCCTCGGGCAGCGAGGCGGCGATCAGCCCGGTGTAGACGGCGACCGAGGCCCCGGCGGCCACCCGGCTGACGGGGATCCCGGTCAGCCGGGCGAACGAGGCGCGGGCGGCCTCCACATCGGCGAACATATCGGTCGGCCGGCCGGCGGCCGCCGACTCGACGGCCGTCCGCATGGCCTCCACGGTGCGCGCGGGCAGCAGCCCGCTGCTCGCCGTGTTGAGGTAGGTGTTCTTCGGGGCGAACTCAGCACGGACGAGGCTCTCGAAGGTCTCCATGGGACCACTCTGGGGCCCACTGAAGTCGTAGTCCATTGCGAATTCTTACGTGGTTCCACTAAGGAACGCTTATATGTCCACCCCGGAGCGGACCCTCGCTCAGTGACCCGGCACCGCGCATCCGTCCGGACCGCACGCGTCCGCGCCGCCGTCCTCGATCAGCCTCAGCTGCGGACGCTCGCCCCACGCCTGGGTCAGGGCCTGGGTGAAGACCTCCGCGGGCTGGGCGCCGGAGACACCGTACTTGCGGTCGAGAACGAAGAACGGCACACCGTTGGCTCCGAGCTCGGCCGCCTCCCGCTCGTCGGCGCGCACCGCGTCGGCGTACGCGGTGGGGTCGGCGAGCACCCCGCGGACCTCCTCGGCGTCGAGCCCCGACTCCACGGCCAGTTCCACCAGCCGCTCGACGCCCTCGGTGAAGACGGACCGCTCCTCGGCGAAGTTCGCCCGGTAGAGGACCTGGATCAGCTCGTCCTGCCGGCCCCGCTCCTTGGCGAGGTGGAGCAGGCGGTGCATGTCGAAGGTGTTGCCGTGGTCGCGGCCCGAGGTGCGGTAGTCCAGGCCCTCGGCCGCGGCCTGCGCTGCCAGGTTGTTCTCGCCGGCCTGCGCCTGCGTCTCGCTCATCCCGTACTTCTTGGCGAGCATCGTGAGGACCGGCTGGACGTCGCCCTTGGCCCGGTGCGGGTCCAGTTCGAAGGAGCGGTGCACCACCTCGACCTTGTCCCGGTGCGGGAAGGCCCCGAGCGCCTTCTCGAAACGGGCCTTGCCCACGTAGCACCAGGGACAGGCGATGTCGCTCCAGATCTCCACGCGCATGTCTTCGGCTTCTCTCCAGTCGGTACGGGTGCGGAGCCTCCCTCCGCCGATGTGCGTGAACGTTCAAGCGGTTGCCTTCATTCCCCGGGGACCGTGTACCGGAGGAAGAGATGGTGGTCTCCCTCCGCGGGCGGGTTCTGCGGGTCGGGGACCCAGCCGAGGCGGGTGTAGAAGGCCTGGGCGCGGCGGTTGTCGACATGGACGTCGAGGACGGCGGTCCGCCTGCCGTCGGCCTGCCACTCCTCGACGCAGGCCGCGTGCAGTGCGGCGCCGATGCCCCGGCGCCAGTGCCCGGGGTCGACGTGGAACTGGAAGAGTTTCACCGTGTCGGGCGATGCACCGTCCGGCGTACGGAAGGAGGCGACGGCGACGATACGGCCGCGCTCGACGGCGCACAGCACATGGGCGTCGGGCCGCTCCAGGGCGGTCCGCCAGGCGGCGAGCCAGTCGGTGCCGTCCTGCGGCGGCCCGTCCGGGTAGTAGGTCGCCCGGGCCCGGGCGTGCAGTTCGGCGACGGCCCGCACCTCGGCGGGCAGAGCGGTACGAATCAGTCGGTTCCCGGTCATTCGGTCGTCGATCATGCAGGGAAGGACGTCGCCGCGGCCGCAGTGGTTCCGGGTGGCGCTCATGGACGCGCGCCGCCGGGTCAGCTGCCGTCTCTGAGGTCCTGCGGCCAGTGCGGGTGGTACTCGATCCCGTCGTAGGTCACCACGCAGCCCTCCCCCATCGGCGACTGGGTCATGAAGCCCACCAGCGCCGCGTCCGTCTCCTTCTCGGCGCCCAGGGTGAACAGACGGACGAACGTCCAGCGCTTGCCGTCGCGAGAGGCGTGGAAGGCGAAGGCCCGGCCCGTGCGGCTGACCCGGAGCCAGACCGAACTGCCCTCCACGGTGAAGGAGTTGGCGTCGTCGGAGTGGCCGCGGGTGACCACCGTGCAGACGGTGGGCACATCCGGCGAGTACTCCAGGCAGAGCTTGGCCCAGGCCCGCTCGCCGACATGGACGTAGAGCACACCGGCGTCGAAGGACGCGTTGAAGCCGACGGTGACCCGGGCGATCAGCTGGAAGTCGCCCTCGGGCGCGCCGAGGAGCCGGGGCGCGTCGGAGGCCGGCTCCAGAGCCTCGCCGGTGGGCGGAACGAAACGATCCTGCCGGGCGCCCGCCCAGCCGGTGAGCACCCCGTCCTCGTACGACCAGTGGCCGCCCGGCCCGTACGTGCGCAGGGAGAACGGGAGTTCGGGAAGTTCAACGTCCATTGGGGAAGTCTCTCAGGCGCGCCCGCGACAGGCGCGGGGAACTACGCGGTCGACCACAAAAGCACCCGCGGACCGCGCCGCATCACGCTCCCACGGCGCGGCCCGCGCAGCAGTCACCTCTCCAGGCGCCCGTCGAAGCGCCGCGGCAACCCGAGCGGGTTGTCGTCGCGCAGCTCCGGCGGGAGGAGCGCCTCGGGGGCGCCCTGGTACACCACGGGCCGCAGCCAGCGCTCGATGGCCGTGCCGCCCACGGACGTGGACGTGGACGTCGTCGCCGGGTAGGGGCCGCCGTGGTGCTGGGCGGGCGCCACCGCCACACCCGTCGGCCAGCCGTTGACGAGGACGCGGCCCGCGAGCGGGGTCAGCTCCGTGAGGATCTCCGCGCCCCGGCCCTCGCCCGCCGTCTCCTCCGTGGACAGGTGCACCGTCGCCGTGAGGTTGCCGGGGAGCCGGCCGAGGACACGCTTGGCCTCGTCCTCGTCCTCGTAGCGCGCCACCACGGTGAGCGGGCCGAAGCACTCCTCCAGCAGGAGGTCGTACTCCCCGTCGCGGGTGAGCTTCTCGGCCGGGACGGTGAGGAATCCGGCGCTGACCGTGTGCTCGCTGCCCGCGCCGGCGGTGACCGGGGACTCCACCCCGGGCAGCGCGGCACGCTCGGCAACCCCGGCGACGAAGTTGTCGCGCATCCGGTGGTCGAGCAGAACGCCCGCCTCGGTGTCGCTGACGGCGTCCGTCAGGGACTTCACCAGGCGGTCCCCGCCCGCACCCGTGGGGGCCAGGACCAGGCCCGGCTTCACACAGAACTGGCCGACGCCCAGGGTCATGGAGCCCGCGAGCCCGGCCCCGATGGCCTCGGCGCGCTCGGCGGCGGCGGCCTCCGTGACGAGCACCGGGTTGAGCGAGCCGAGCTCGCCGTGGAAGGGGATGGGCGTGGGACGGGCCGCCGCCGCGTCGAAGAGGGCACGGCCGCCGCGGATGGAGCCCGTGAACCCGGCGGCGGCGATCAGCGGATGCGCGATGAGTTCGATGCCCGCCTGGAAGCCGTGGACGAGCCCGATGACGCCCTTGGGGATGCCGTGCTGCTCGGCGGCCCGGCGGAGCGTCGCGGCGACCAGCTCGGAGAGCGCCGGATGGTCGGGGTGGGCCTTGACGACGACGGGGCAGCCCGCGGCGAGCGCGCTCGCGGTGTCCCCGCCGGCCACCGAGAAGGCGAAGGGGAAGTTGGAGGCCGAGTAGACGGCGACGACGCCCAGCGGGACCTTGTAGCGGCGCAGGTCCGGGATCGGCGGGGTCGCGGTGTCGTCCGGGTGGTTGATCGCGACGTCGAGGAAGGCACCCTCGTCGACGATCCCCGCGAAGGCACGCAGCTGGTAGCAGGTCCGGGCGAGTTCGCCCGTCAGCCGGACCGGGCCGAGCGCGGTCTCCGCGTCGGCCGCCTCGACGAGCTGGTCCTTCGCGGCCTCCAGCCGGTCGGCGGCGGTGCGCAGAAAGGCCGAGCGGACCGCGCGGTCGGCGAGGGCTCCACGCGCGTCGTGGGCCGCGCGGACGGCGGCGTCCACCTCCTGGGCCGTGGCCTCCACCGCAACCTGTTCACGCGGCTTCCCGGTACGGGGGTCGACACTCCAGACTGGTGCTGCTGCCACCGCGGGTCCCTCCAGATGTCATGCCGCGTTCGTCCGTCACTCACCAGAGTCGTTCGATATACTGAACGCCGTCTCTGATGATGAATGATCTGTTCGGAGACTATTTCCCGTCGAACGAAGGGGTCAAGGGCGATGTCGGCTGGCGAGACAGGCGGCGGGGCGCAGGTCAAGTCCGCGGTGCGGACCGTTGAGTTGCTCGAGTACTTCGCCGGCCGCCCCGGTATGCACTCCCTGGCCGCCGTCCAGGAGGCGGTGGGCTACCCCAAGTCGAGCCTGTACATGCTGCTGCGCACGCTCGTGGAACTGGGCTGGGTGGAGACAGACGCGACGGGCACCCGGTACGGCATCGGAGTGCGGGCGCTGCTGGTCGGCACCTCGTACATCGACGGCGACGAGGTGGTGGCCGCGGCCCGCCCCACCTTGGACCGGCTCTCGGACGACACGACGGAGACCATCCACCTGGCACGCCTGGACGGTACGAACGTCGTCTACCTGGCGACCCGCCAGTCCCAGCACTACCTGCGCCCGTTCACGCGCGTCGGCCGCCGGCTGCCCGCGCACTCCACCTCGCTGGGCAAGGCGCTGCTGAGCACGTACACCGACGAGCAGGTCCGCAAGCTGCTCCCCGAGACGCTGCCGGCGCTGACCGAGCACACCATCACCGACCGCGAGAGACTCATCGAGGAACTCCATCAGGTCCGCGAGCAGGGCTTCGCCGTCGACCGCGAGGAGAACACACTGGGCCTGCGCTGCTTCGGCGTGGCGATCCCCTACCGCACCCCGGCCCGCGACGCGATCAGCTGCTCGGTCCCGGTGGCCCGGCTGACCCCGGCCCACGAACAGATGATCAAGGACGCACTGTTCGACGCGCGGGACCGTCTGACCCTGGCGACACGGAGGCTGTGACATGAAGGTCGCCCTGCGCGAGGTCCACGACAGCGACCTGGCGGTCTTCTTCCGCCAGCTGAACGACCCCGTCGCGCTCCACATGGCCGCGTTCACCCCCGAGAACCCCGCGGACCGGGCCGGCTTCGACGACCACTGGGCCCGGCTGCGCACCTCGTCCGACGTCGACGTCCGCACCGTGCTGGTCGACGGCGACGTGGTGGGCAGCGCGGCGGTGTACGGCGAGCCTGGCGAGCGCGAGGTCACGTACTGGATCGACCGCCCACACTGGGGCCGCGGCATTGCGACGGCGGCGCTGCGGCTCCTGCTGGAGGAGGTCCCCGAACGTCCGCTGTATGCCCGGGCCGCCGCCGACAACACGGGCTCGCGCCGGGTCCTGGAGAAGTGCGGCTTCGCGCAGACGGCCCGGGCCAGGGGCTTCGCGCACGCCCGCAGCGAGGAGATCGAGGAAGTCGTCCTCGTCCTGAAGGCCTGATCGCCCGGCCCGCCGCGCACATCGGCGGGCCGGCCCTTTCATGAGGCCCCGATGAGAAAGCGAGGCGCAAGGGAACGATCCGCCCGATCCCCTCGTCTTCGGGACGGGATGAACAAGACGATCAGACGCGCATCGGTCTTCGCACTGCTCCTGGTGTTGGCTCTGCTGGTCAGGGCGACCTGGGTGCAGTTCTACGACGGCAAGGCGCTCGCGGACGACAAGGACAACCGGCGGAACGCGATCGAGACGTACTCGCGGCCGCTCGGGAACATCATCGTGGCCGGTGACTCGGTCACCGGCTCGGCGCGGGCGAAGGGCGGCGACCTCGCGTACAAGCGCACCTACACGGACGGCAGGCTGTACGCCGCGGTGACGGGCTACGCCTCGCAGAGCTACGCGCCGACCCAGCTCGAGGGTATCTACCAGGACCTGCTCAACGGCACGGACACCCGCCTCAAGGGCGTGATGGACACGGTCACCGGCAAGCGGGCCGATCCGGGCGACGTGGTCACCACGATCGACCCGGGCGTGCAGAAGGCCGCGTACCAGGCACTCGGCGGCAAGAAGGGTGCGGCCGTCGCCATCGACCCGGCGACCGGCAGGATCCTGGCGGTCGTGTCGACCCCTTCGTACGACCCGGCGTCGCTCACCGACGCGAACACCGCGGGGACGGCCTGGAAGCAGCTGAACAGCGATCCCGACAAGCCCCTGACCAACCGCGCGCTGCGCCAGCCGCTGCCGCCCGGTTCGACGTTCAAGCTGGTGGTGGCGGCCGCCGCGCTGGAGGACGGGCTGTACTCGTCCGTGGACCAGAGGACCGACAGCCCCGACCCGTACCCGCTGCCGGGCACGACCCGGACGCTGTCGAACGAGAACCCGAACGCTCCGTGCGAGAACGCCTCGATCCGCGTCGCGCTGCGCTACTCCTGCAACAACGTCTTCGGGAAGATGGCCGTCGACCTCGGCCAGGACAAGGTCCGGGCGATGGCAGAGAAGTTCGGCTTCAACGACAGCCGGCAGGACGTGCCGGTGCGGGCGTACGCGAGCGTGTACCCGTCGGGCATGGACAAGGCGCAGACGGCGCTGTCCGGCATCGGCCAGTTCGACGTCACGGCGACCCCGCTGCAGATGGCCATGGTGTCGGCGGCCATAGCCAATGACGGCCGGCTGGTCTCGCCGCATATGGTCTCGCAGATCACCGACGGCAGCGGCGACGTGCTGAGCAACTACGACGACAGTGCCAGGACCAAGCGGATCGTCAGCTCGTCCACGGCCCGGCAGTTGCAGTCCGCGATGCAGACGGTGGTCGAGCAGGGCACCGGCACCAACGCGCAGATCGCCGGAGCGACCGTGGGCGGCAAGACGGGTACGGCCCAGCACGGCGAGAACAACAGCAAGACGCCGTACGCATGGTTCACGTCGTACGCGAAGTCCGATTCCGGCGGCAAGGAGGTCGCCGTCGCGGTGATGGTCGAGCAGTCGGACGCGGCCCGCTCGGAGGTCAGCGGGAACGGGCTGGCAGCCCCGGTCGCCCGGGCGATGATGCGGGCGGCGCTCAAGGGCTAGGCGGTTCGGGGCCGTCGCGCGCGGGGACGAGCCCGCGCGGGACGGCCCCGCCGCTCACTTCACGCCCAGGATCTGCTCCACCGGGTCGATCGCGAAGTACACCAGGAACAGCGCCGACACGCCCCACAGCAGCCAGTGGACGTCCTTGGCCTTGCCGATGACCGCCTTGATGACGACGTACGCGAGGAAGCCCGCGCCGATGCCATCGGTGATCGAGTACGTGAACGGCATCGCGGCGATGGTGAGGAACGCCGGAATGGCGATCTCGTACCGGTCCCAGTCGATGTGCTTGACGTGGGTCATCATCAGGAAACCGACGGCGATCAGGGCGGGTGCCGCGGCCTGGAGCGGCACGATGGTCAGCAACGGGGTGAGGAAGAGGGCGAGTCCGAACAGGCCGCCCGTGACCAGGTTGGCGAAGCCGGTGCGCGCGCCCTCGCCGACCCCGGCCGCGGACTCGATGTAGGCGGTGTTGGAGGAGGCGGAACCCACACCGCCGGCGACCGCCGCGGCGCCGTCGATGAACAGGACGCGGCCGATGCCCGGTACCTGGCCCTTGTCGTCGAGCAGCCCCGCCTCGGCGCTGATGCCGACGATGGTGCCCATGGCGTCGAAGAAGTCCGACAGGACCAGGGTGAAGATCAGCAGGACGGCGGTGAGCACGCCGGCCTTGGCGAAGCCGCCGAACAGGCTGAAGTGACCGATGAGTCCGAAGTCCGGGTTCGCCACGATCTTGTCGGGCACCTTCGGGGTGGTCAGCCCCCAGCTCTTGATGTCCGCCGCGGCGTTGACGACGATCGCGACGATCGTCATGGTCACGATGCTGATCAGGATCGCGCCCTTCACCTTGCGTGCGAGCAGGGCGATGGTCAGCAGCACACCGAGGCAGAACACCAGCACGGGCCAGCCGGTCAGCCGGCCGACGGCGCCCAGTTGCACCGGCACGGTGGTGTTCGCGGCGTCCGGGATGCGGCTGACGAACCCGGCGTCGACGAAGCCGATGAACGCGATGAAGAGACCGATGCCGACGCCGATGGCCTGTTTCAGCGGCTGGGGGATGGCGTTCATGATCGCCTCCCGCAGTCCGGTGAGGACCAGGACACAGATGAGGACGCCCTCGAGGACGACGAGCCCCATCGCGTCGGGCCAGCTCATCAGCGGGGCGAGCTGGAAGGCGACGACGGCGTTGAGGCCGAGACCGGCGGCGATGGCGAGCGGCAGATTGCCGCCGACGCCCATGATGACGGTCATCACGCACGCCACCAGGGCGGTGGCGGTGACCAGTTGCCCGGTGTCGAGCTGGTGGCCGAACTTGTCCTTGGCGCTGCCCAGGATGATGGGATTCAGGACAAGGATGTAGGCCATGGTGAAGAACGTGGCGAAGCCGCCGCGTATCTCCCGGCCCAAAGTGGAGCCTCGTTCGGAGATCTTGAAGAACCTGTCGATGCCGTTCTCCGCGGGAGGTGGGGCACTTGACCGGTCGGCCACCTTCTGTGTGTCGGACATGCGGACGCTCCTCGTTGCCTGGTGAACCGGTGCGGGATGCTGGCTGGATTGTTCCCCCGGTGAGCCGGTTTCAGGTTTTCTCCGCGTTACGGAAATCGAGTTCGGCCCGCGGGCACCGGAACGCCCCCGCCGGCGGGGGCGTTCTCCTCCTGCTACTGGATCTCGATCGTCCCGGCGGCCGGGACTATCACGTCCACCGGGGGCGCCGACCTCATCCGGCTACGCGGCCGCCCCGGAGGCATGCCGGAGACGGAGCTCACCCCGCGTACGGGTCCGCGACCTTCCCTGGTCGGGACAGGAACTCGAAGTCGCAGCCGGTGTCCGCCTGGGTGATCTGTCCGTTGTAGAGCACGCCGTAGCCGCGCTCGTAGCGCGCCGGGGGCGGGATCCACTGTGTCCGGCGACGCTCCAGTTCGGCGTCGTCCACGTGGAGCCGGAGGCTGCGGGCCTCGACGTCGAGTGTGATGCTGTCCCCGGTCCGTACGAGCGCCAGCGGCCCGCCGATGTACGACTCCGGTGCCACGTGCAGCACACACGCGCCGTAACTCGTGCCGCTCATCCGGGCGTCGGAGATCCGCACCATGTCCCGTACACCCTGCTTCAGCAGGTGGTCGGGGATGGGCAGCATCCCGTACTCGGGCATGCCCGGTCCGCCCTTGGGTCCGGCGTTGCGCAGCACCAGCACACTGTCCGCCGTGATGCCGAGCGACGGGTCGTTGATGGTCCGCTGCATCGTCCTGTAGTCGTCGAACACCACTGCGGGCCCGGTGTGCCTGAGCAGGTGCGGCTCGGCGGCGATGTGCTTGATGACGGCACCGGCCGGGCACAGGTTGCCGCGCAGGACGGCGACCCCGCCCTCCGTCGCGACCGGGTTGTCGCGGGGCCGGATGACGTCGTCGTCGTGGACCCGGGCACCCGCGATCTGCTCGCGCAGGGTGTCGTACGAGACCGTCGGCCGGTCCAGGTGCAGCAGGTCCGCGATCCGGGACAGGAACCCGGGCAGGCCGCCCGCGAAGTGGAAGTCCTCCATGAGGTACCGCTCGCCGCCGGGGCGGACGTTGGCGAGCACCGGGGTCGTGCGGGCGATGCGGTCGAAGTCGTCCAGCGTGAGCCGCACCCCGGCCCGTCCGGCCATGGCGATCAGATGAATGACGGCGTTGGTGGAACCGCCGAGCCCCAGCACGGTCGTGACCGCGTCCTCGAAGGCCTCATGCGTGAGGATGTCGCTCAGTTTCCGGTCCTCGTGGACGAGTTCGACGATCCTGCGGCCGGACGCGGCGGCCATGCGCTCGTGCCCTGAGTCGACGGCCGGGATGCTCGACGCGCCGGGCACCGTGACGCCGAGGGCCTCGGCGGCCGCGGTGAGCGTGGAAGCCGTACCCATCGTCATGCAGTGCCCCGGCGAACGGGCGAGCCCGCTCTCCAGCTCCGACATCTCGCAGTCGCCGATGAGCCCGGCACGCTTGTCGTCCCAGTACTTCCACATGTCGGTGCCCGAGCCGAGGACCTCACCGCGCCAGTGGCCCGGCAGCATGGGACCCGCGGGCACGAAGACGGTCGGCAGGTCGACGGAGGCGGCCCCCATGAGCAGCGCGGGCGTGGACTTGTCGCAGCCGCCCATCAGTACGGCCCCGTCGACCGGATAGGAGCGCAGCAGCTCCTCGGCCTCCATGGAGAGGAGATTGCGGTAGAGCATGGGGGTCGGCTTCTGGAAGGTCTCGCTGAGCGTGGAGACCGGGAACTCCAGCGGGAAGCCGCCGGCCTGCCACACGCCCCGCTTCACGGCCTGGGCGCGGTCTCTGAGGTGGACGTGGCAGGGGTTGATGTCCGACCAGGTGTTGAGGATCGCGATGACGGGCTTGCCCAGGTGCTCCTCGGGGAGATAGCCGAGCTGCCGGGTGCGCGCCCGGTGGCTGAAAGAGCGCAGCCCGTCGGTGCCGTACCACTGGTGGCTCCTGAGCTCGTCGGGCCTCTTCATATCGACCACCTGCCGACGACGGCGGCGACCTCCGCGCGCTCCTCCTCGCCCAGCGCCCTGCTCGGCGGGCGCACATCGCGGCGACACAGGCCCAGCGCGGCGAGGGCTTCCTTGACGACAGAGACGTTGTCCGCGGAGCCGTTCGCCGCGCGCAGTTCCTCGAAGCGGCGGATCTGTTCCCAGACCCTCATGGCGGCCGGGTAGTCCCCGGACCGAAGCGCCTCGATCATGTTCAGGGAGACGGCCGGAGCGACGTTCACAAGCCCTGAGGTGAATCCGGTGGCCCCCGCGGAGAAGTACGAGGGGGCGTACGGTTCGGCGAGCCCCGCCACCCATACGAAGCGCTCGAGTCCCGCGTCCCTTGCGAAGGCGGCGAACCGGGCTGCGTCCGGGACGGCGTACTTCACCCCGATGACGTTCGGGCAGTGGTCGGCGAGTTCGGCGAGCCGGGCGCCCGGCAGCTGGGGGTTGCGGATGTAGGGGACCACCCCGAGTTCGGGCACGGCCTCGGCGACGGCCCGGTGGTAGTCGACCCAGCCGGCGGCCGAGACGTACGGATGCACGGGCTGGTGGACCATGACCATCCCGGCACCCTGCTCACGGGCGTGCCGGGCGGAGGCGACGGCGGTCGGCACATCGTGACCGACACCGGCGAGCACCGCGGCCCGCTCCCCCGCCACCTCGATCGTCAGCTCCGTGACGAGGCGCCGCTCCTCGGGGGTGAGGGCGTAGAACTCGCCGGTGTTGCCATTGGGCGTCAGGGTCCTGACGCCGCCGTCGAGCAGCCTGCGCAGCAGTGCCCGGTGGGCGTCCCGGTCGACGGTGCCGTCCTCGGCGAACGGCGTCACCGGGATCGCCACCACATCGGCCAGGGCGACTCGTTGGATCTCGAACGCCGCGCCGCTCATTCCTGTCCCTCCTCCCCGTACCGGGGGAACGCTCGCCGGACGAACGAGGCGATGTGGGTGTGCAGGGCGCTCGCCGCGCCCTCGGCGTCGCCGTCCTGGGCGAGCCGCAGGATCTCCCGGTGCTCGGTGGCCTCGAGCTCCCAGGAGGGGTCGGCGGCCCAGGCGACAGCGGAGACGAGGGCGGCCTGGTCGCGGACCTCGTCGAGCATCCGGCCGAGCAGCGGGTTGCCGCAGGGCGTGTACAGGGCGCGGTGGAACTCCCGGTTGGCCAGGGAGCGTTCGACGCCGTCGGCGGCCTCGTCGGCCCGGTTCAGCGCCTCGCGGGCGGCGTCCAGAGAGGCCCCGCGCCGTACCGAACGGCGCAGTGCCTCGGGCTCCAGGAGCAGCCGGACGTCGTAGACCTCGCGTGCCATGTCCGCGTCCACCATGCGCACCGTGACGCCCTTGTACTGGTTCATCACGACGAGCCCGGTCCCGGCGAGGGTCTTGAGCGCCTCGCGCACGGGGGTCTTGGACACCCCGAACTGCGCGGCGAGTTCGGCCTCGACCAGGGACTGACCGGGCGTCAGCTGGCCTGCGAGGATGCGGTGCTTGATCCCCTCCAGCACGAACTGCGTGCGGGAGGGGATCGGTACGGGCACAGAGATCATGCGCGCCTCCCGGATCTCGCGTCGCCTGATCGCATCAACTGAACGCGCGTATCAGATCTCGCGTATCGCGTCTCATATATGACGTACGAAGTACGACGCGACGAAGGTAGGAGCGCGCACGGGGTTGGTCAACGCTTCGGACAGAGGAAAGTCGAGGCTCCCGGTTCAGGGGCCGGAATGCCGGAAGTCGCGGCGCCCTACGGCTTCCACTCGGGATCGCGCCCGCTGAGGCCGATCGCCCGGTCGAGCAGCGGAGTGTCGGCAGGGACGGGCACGACCGGGCCGAACAGGCCGTCGCCGCGGCTCGGGTCGTCGGCCGCGGCGGTCAGGAAGCCGTACGACGCGAGCAGTGCCGTCATGTCCGGCTCGTACTCCTGGCCGGTGGCCCGTGCCAGGTCCCAGCCGTGGATCACCAGCTCGTCGGCCGCGACAGCGCCCGCGACCGCGCCCGGCAGGGTCACTCCGCCCGCCCGGGTCGCCCCGGTCCAGGCCTCCGGATCGCGCCACACCTCGGCCAGTTCGTCGAGCACGGCGGGCAGTTCCTCGCGCCAGCCGGGCCCGATGTCCGGCAGCGAGGCGCCCGGGTTCGTGTCCGTGGTGGCTCCGAGGTCCTTGCGCCCGGCGTCCCGGAAGGCGGTGGCCAGCCCGAGGAGATGGCCCAGCAGGGTGCGCACCGTCCATCCGGGGCAGGGCGTGGTGTCCGCGAGCTGCTCCTCGCGCACCCCGGCCGCGAGCCGGGCCACGATCCGGGTCTGCGGACCCAGGTCGAACATCTTGTCGATCATCTCGTCCTCCTCATTCTTCTCCTTCGATGAGGTGGACCGGCGGCGGCCGCGAAACTCATCGGCCGTACACCTGGACCGGGACGCGTGTCAGGCTGCCGTCCGGTCCCGGACCGCGACCGGCCGCTCCCTACGCACGAGCTCGCGCAGCGACGGCCCTCGCCGCAGGCACCACAGAGCGATCACCGGGTCGCAGATCGCGCATCCCAGGGACGAGTTGTGGGCGAAGGGCACGATGGGGTTGCCCTTGAGATGGTGCACGACGTCCCACGCGGTGTGCAGCAGCCAGCCGATGCCGATGAACGTCCATGACTCCAGACCGCGGTAGGCGACGTAGGTGGCGAGCGCGGTGAACGCGAACTCCCAGCCGCCCAGGCCGCCGCCGCTGAGGTAGGCGGCCCCCGCTCCGGCCACCATCACCGCGTTGACGCGCCGCCGGCGCGGTTCGCGCAGGAGGGACATGAGGAACACGTAGAGGACGCCGATGCCTACGGGCGCGAGGTACTGCATGGGGATGCCTTCCTGAGGTCGTACGGGCGACGCGACCGGCCGGCGCGGGAACGGCTCACCACGCCAGGACCACGTCCGCACACGCCCCAGAGGCATTACTGACACGTTCCGACGGATTTCCGTCCCGCCCTCCGCCGCGCCCGGTGACCGCCACGTCCTCGCTCAGAGCGCGGCGAGTGCCCCCCGTACGGCCGCCAGGTCCTCGTCGGAGGCCAGCCCGGCGTGATAGAGCCGCAGTTCCGTCGCGCCCGACTCCGCCGCCTCCCGCGCGTCCCGCTCCAGCGTCCCCGGGCTGCCGCCCATCGCGGAGACCACGGTGAAGTTGGCCGCGAGGACGGATCGCTCCCGGCCCTGCCCGGCGAACGGCCTCAGCAGACGTGCGCCGCCCGTGCAGGGCACCACCACGCCGTCGGCGACGGACAGGATGTGCGCGGGATCGACGCCCGCGTTCGCCCCGCAGTGGTACGACACCGGGTCGGCGTGCAGCAGCACCCGGAAGCCGTCGGGTGCGGCCGCGCGGACCGCGGCCACCGCCGCCTCCTGGAGCGTGCGGGCGGTCTCGTCGCGCCACGCGCGGGTGGCTGCCGCCTCGGTCTCGCCGAGGAGTCTCTCGACGCCCGCCCAGCCTCCGCCCGAGGGCGCGCCACGCCACACCGGCTCCAGCGCGGCCCGTACCGCGGCGGCCAGTTCCCCTGCGTCCAGGCCCTGCGCCCCGTACCCCGCCCGGCAGCTTGCGCAGAAGCACAGCGACATCAGGTACTGCCCGGCGTCCCCGAGCCCCACCCCTCCGGTCTTGTCGTGCGCGTGCAGATGGGCCAGGCCGTACCAGCCGAGCGACTCCAGTTCGGTGCCGTGAGCCCCCGGCCGTACGGCCGCCTCGGCCGCGAGGTCGACCAGGTAGGCGCGTGTGCCGGGCTGTGCGATGCACGGCGCCCACGGGTAGTGGTCGCCATAGGCGTTGACCACCGAGGTCCCCGGATGCTCCTCGCCGAGGCGGGAGTTGTGCGCGAGCACGACCCAGGTGTGCACCTCGAGCCCGGCGGCGGCGAGCGCCTCGGCACCCTCGCCGAACGCGTCGCCCGGGGCCCAGTCCCCGGCCGGGTAGGGCCGCAGGGCGCGGCCGGTCCAGCGTGCGTCCGTCGGGTAGAGCACGGCGGCATGGCGGGCCGTCACGATGCGGTGCCGCGGGTGCCGGGGCGTGAGCGCGCGCGTGGAGTGGTAGGCGGATGCGAGCGTGGCGTGGCGGACGCCCAGGGCGGCCATGCGGTCCCCCGCCCCGGGATCTCCGTTCACGTCCCAGGGGTAGAGGAAGGCCGAGGCCCTCACGCGCCCTCCCGCAGCAGCTCGTACCCACGGTCGATCAGCGCGGCGAGCTGTTTGACGTGGTCCTCGGAGGGTTCGTGCAGCGGCGGCCGTACCTCGCCCACGTCGAGGCCGCGCAGCCTGACGCCCGCCTTGACGAGCGAGACGGCGTAGCCGCGGCCCTGGGCGCGCAGTTCGACGAACGGGCGGTAGAAGCCGTCCAGCAGCCGGTGGACGGTGGCGTCGTCGCCGGCGCCCAGCGCCTTGTGGAAGGCCAGGGCGATCTCCGGAACGAAGCAGAAGACGGCGGACGAGTACAGCGTGATGCCGATGCCCCGGTAGGCGAGCTGGGTCTGCTCGGCGGTCGGCAGTCCGTTGAAGTACAGGAAGTCACCGGGGACCTCGGTCCGTACCGCGCTGACGACGCGCTGCATCAGATCGAGGTCGCCGAGCCCGTCCTTGAAACCGAGGATGCCGTCCGTGCGCGCCAGTTCGACCACCGTCCCGGGCGTGAAGACGGCGTTGTCACGCTGGTAGACGATGGTCGGCAGCGAGGTCGCCGCGGCCAGCTCCCGGTAGTGCCGCAGCAGCCCCTCCTGCCCGGCCACCACCAGGTAGGGCGGCATGGCGAGCAGTCCGTCAGCCCCCGCCTCTTCGGCGAGCCTCGCGTAGCGCACGGCGAGCGCGGTCCCGTATCCCGCACCCGCCAGGACCGGAACCCGCCCGTCCACCGCCTCGACGGCCGCGCGCACGCACGCCTCGAACTCCTCGGGCGTGAGCGCGTGGAACTCGCCCGTGCCGCAGCACGCGAAGACGGCGGCGGCGCCCGCCTCCACACCCTTGCGCACATGCTCGCGGTAGACGTCGAGAGCGATCGAGCCGTCGGGCCCGTAGGCGGTCACGGGGAAGAACAGCGGCCCGCTGGGGATGCTGAGTCGAGCGGCAAGAGGGGCTGACGTCACGGGCTCTCCCTTGAAACAGGCGCGCACACGCGGACCAGGTGCCGCACAGTGCACGTTTCTGATCCATGTCCATATTTCTGAACGCGACCACGCTAAGCCGCCACCTCAAGGCCGGTCAAGCGCACAAACGGGCAACTCAGGCGCGGATTTCGCCCCGCGGCGTCACACTTGACGGGTCACGTGGACGCTCCGTAGCGTGTCCACGGATGTGAATGCTGTACACGAATGCAGCCGCCGACTCCACAAGGAGAGACGAGGATGCCTGCTCCCCGCACCGTTCTGCTCACCGGCGCCGCCGGCGGACTCGGCACCCTGATGCGGGGGCTGCTGCCCGGGTACGGCTACGAGCTGCGGCTCCTGGACATGAGGCCGGTCGGGGGGGCACCGGACGCGATCAACGCCGATCTCGCGGACCGGGAGGCCCTGCGCGAGGCCGTGCGCGGGGTCGACGCGATCATCCACCTCGCGGGCATCTCCCTGGAGTCCGCGTTCGACAAGATCCTGAAGGCGAACATCGAAGGCACGTACAACCTGTACGAGGCGGCGCGCGAGGAGGGCGTGCGCCGGATCGTGTTCGCCTCCTCCAACCACGCGGTCGGCTTCACCCCGCGCCCCGAGGGCGACGACCCGCTGATCCCGATCGACACCCCGCGCCGGCCCGACACCTTCTACGGACTGTCCAAGTCCTTCGGCGAGGACCTCGCCCAGCTCTACTGGGACAAGCACGGCCTGGAGACGGTCTCCGTGCGCATCGGCTCCTGCTTCCCGGAGCCGACCAGCGTCCGCATGCTCTCCATCTGGATGAGCCCGCAGGACGGCGCCCGCCTCTTCCACGCCGCCCTGACCGCCGAAGGCGTCGGGCACACCGTCGTCTACGGCTCCTCCGCCAACACCCGTCTGTGGTGGGATCTGACGACCGCCAGGGCCCTCGGCTACGAACCGCAGGACGACTCCGAGCCCTACGCCGACAAGCTCGTCGCCGAGCAGGGCGAGCTGGAGCCGGGCAATCCGGCCCATGCATACCTGGGCGGTCACTTCGTCACGGACCCGCC
This sequence comes from Streptomyces sp. NPDC046900, assembly GCF_040644975.1. NCBI lineage: Bacteria > Bacillati > Actinomycetota > Actinomycetes > Kitasatosporales > Streptomycetaceae > Streptomyces > Streptomyces sp. NPDC046900. Next base: position 26,036 of record NZ_JBEYXD010000042.1, read on the forward strand.
GATCTGGCCCCACTGACGACACGCACCGAGGGCGGGCGGGCACCGAACGGGCCCGCCCGCTCCGCTTTTCGGGCACGGAGGCTGCCCGTTCCCACCGGACGCCCCGCTCCACCGCAGGTCCGAGACGGGCTTCCGCTTGGCCATACGGGCAGGATCGGGCACACTCGGGCCCGCAACAGGCCTGGTCACCGCCGCGCACCGGCTGTAGAACTTCCCCCATGGGCCCCACCGGGCCCGAACGGGCACCACCGGTTCGTGCACCCCGACGGGAACGAGCCAGAAACACGGCACGGAAGGCAGGTGACGGCGATGACGGTGAAGACCGCGGAGGAACGACAGCGCGAGATCGTCAAGGCCGCCCGCCGCACGGGTTCGGTCGACGTCACCACGCTCGCCGCCGAACTGGGCGTGGCCAAGGAGACCGTACGACGCGATCTGCGCGCCCTGGAGGACCACGGGCTGGTGCGCAGGACGCACGGCGGCGCCTATCCCGTCGAGAGCGCGGGCTTCGAGACGACCCTCGCGTTCCGCGCCACCAGCCACGTGCCGGAGAAACGCCGGATCGCGGCCGCCGCGGCCGAGCTGCTCGGGGACGCCGAGACCGTCTTCGTGGACGAGGGGTTCACCCCGCAGCTCATAGCGGAGGCGCTGCCCCGGGACCGGCCGCTGACCGTGGTCACCGCGTCCCTGGCCACCGCGGGCGCGCTGGCGGAAGCCGAGAACACGACCGTCCTGCTGCTGGGCGGCCGGGTCAGACCCGGCACCCTCGCCACCGTCGACCACTGGACGACGAAGATGCTGGCGGGATTCGTCATCGATCTGGCCTACATCGGTGCCAACGGCATCTCCCGGGAGCACGGGCTGACCACGCCCGACCCGGCGGTGAGCGAGGTCAAGGCACAGGCGCTCCGCGCCTCCCGCCGCACCGTCTTCGCGGGCGTGTACACCAAGTTCGGGGCAGTGAGCTTCTGCCGGTTCGCCGAGGTCGGCGACCTGGAGGCGATCGTCACGAGCACGCTGCTGCCGGCCTCCGAAGCCCACCGCTACTCGCTGCAGGGACCTCAGGTCATCCGGGTCTGACGGATCCGCAGCCGCCCCTCCGACAACCGCACAACTCTTCGGTATCCGTCCGTCCGCCGGTCGCCCGGCGAGCCGTACGGCGGACCACGCACATCCCCACGCCGTTCAGCAGTCGAGTTCCGCTTTCAGGATCTAGCAGGGATCAGGAGCCAACCTCATGCGAACCCAGAGCCGACGAACGCCACGCACCGTGTTTGCCGTGGCCGCCGCAGGAACGCTGATCACCCCACTCCTCGCCGGCTGCTCGGGCGCCGGCGGCGCCGGGGGCGGATCCTCCGCCCACTCCATCAACGTCCTGATGGTGAACAACCCGCAGATGGTGGAGCTGCAGAAACTCACCGCCGCCAACTTCACCAAGGACACCGGCATCAAGGTCAACTTCACCGTCCTGCCGGAGAACGACGTCAGGGACAAGATCAGCCAGGACTTCGCCAACCAGGCGGGTCAGTACGACGTCGCCACCCTGAGCAACTACGAGATACCGATCTACGCCAAGAACAACTGGCTGCACGCACTGGACTCGTACGTAGGCAAGGACAAGGGCTTCGACCAGGAGGACATCCTGGCGCCGATGCGGACGTCCCTCACCGCGGCGGACGGCAAGCTCTACGGCGAGCCCTTCTACGGGGAGTCGTCGTTCCTGATGTACCGCAAGGACGTCTTCCAGAAGAAGGGGCTCACCATGCCCGCGCACCCCACCTGGCAGCAGGTGGCGGATCTCGCGGCCAAGGCGGACGGGGCCGAGCCCGGTATGAAGGGCATCTGCCTGCGCGGTCTGCCGGGGTGGGGCGAGATGCTGGCTCCGCTGACCACCGTGGTCAACACCTTCGGTGGCACCTGGTTCGACAAGGACTGGACGCCGGGCCTGGACTCGAAGGAGTTCAAGCAGGCGACGCAGTTCTACGTCGACCTGGTGCGCAAGCACGGCGAGTCGGGCGCCGCCCAGTCCGGTTTCGCGGAATGCCTCAACAACATGACGCAGGGCAAGTCCGCGATGTGGTACGACGCGACCTCCGGTGCCGGATCCCTGGAGGCGACCGGCTCTCCGGTGAAGGGCAAGATCGGCTATGTCCCGGCGCCGGTGGAGAAGACGAAGAGCTCCGGGTGGCTGTACACATGGGCCTGGGGCATCCAGAAGGCCTCCAAGAACCCCGACGACGCTTGGAAGTTCATCTCCTGGGCGTCCAGCAAGGACTACGAGCAGCTGGTCGGCAAGACCGACGGCTGGGCCAACGTCCCGGCGGGCAAGCGCACCTCCACCTATGACATCCCGGAGTACCGGAAGGAGGCCGGGGCCTTCGCGGACGTGACCCGGGACGCGATCGCCTCGGCGCAGCCGGACAACCCGGGAGTCCAGCCGCGGCCCGCGCCCGGCATCCAGTTCGTCGGCATCCCCGAGTTCACCGATCTGGGGACCAAGGTCTCCCAGGAGATCAGCGCGGCCGTCGCCGGACGGGAGTCCGTCGACAGCGCCCTGAAGAAGTCCCAGTCGCTCGCCGAGACGGTCGCGAAGAAGTACCGGTGATGATGACCGCCACCACCACCGCCCGGGTCGCCGCGGCTCAGCCGCGGACGGCCCGGCCGCCGAACCGACTGCGGGCCTGGGCCACACGCGCCCCGCTGCTGCCCGCACTGATCTTCATGATCCTCGTGACCCAGCTCCCGTTCGTGGCGACCCTGGTGATCTCGTTCTTCGACTGGAACGCCCTGTATCCGAAGGACCGTCACTTCGCCGGGCTCGGCAACTACTCCGATGTCCTCACCACTCCGGAGCTGCGCAAATCGGTGTGGACGACCGTGCTGCTCACCGTCACCGTGGTGCTGATCAGCCTGGTGATCGGCCTGCTGCTCGCCCTGCTGCTCGACCGCAGGTTCCCGGGCCGGGGAGCGGTGCGCACCATGCTGATCGCACCGTTCCTGGTGGTCCCCATCGCGGCCGCCCTGTTGTGGAAGCACGTCCTCTACAACCCCGAGTACGGCCTGTTCAACGGCCTGCTGCACTGGATCGGCGGCGACAGCGCGCCACAGCCGGACTGGATCTCGGACATGCCGCTGTCGGCGGTCGAGGCGTCGTTGATCTGGCAGTGGACGCCGTTCATGATGCTGATCCTGCTCGCCGGGCTGCAGAGCCGTGACCCCGAACTGGTGGAGGCGGCGCGGATGGACGGCGCGAGCGACTGGCAGGTGTTCGTCCACATCACCCTGCCGCACCTGCGCCGCTATCTGGAGCTGGGCGTGCTGCTCGGCTCGATCTACATCGTGCAGAACTTCGACGCGGTGTACACGATCACCGCCGGCGGCCTCGGGACGGCGAACCTCCCGTACACCGTCTACCAGACCTTCTACCAGGCGCACGAGAACGGCCTGGCCTCGGCGGCCGGTGTGCTCGTGGTCATCGGCTCGATCATCATCGCGACCTTCGCGCTGCGCGTCGTGTCGTCGCTCTTCCGGGAGGAGGTGTCCCGCGCATGACCACCGCAGTGACCGGCGCCCCGGCGCAGACGCGCACCCGGCGCAGGCGTTCCACCAAGGGGGCCGCGCTGGGCCTGGTCGCCTGGCTGGCGGGTGTCCTGTTCGCCCTGCCCATCCTCTGGATGGCCCTGACCTCCTTCCACTCCGAAGCGGACGCGGCCACCAATCCGCCCTCGGTGGCCGCGTCGCTCACCTTCCAGAGCTACCGGGAGTTCTTCGGCCTGGACGGGGGCGCGAGCCCCTGGCCCTCGCTGATCAACTCGACCACCGCCTCGGTGGCCTCCACCGTGTGCGTACTGCTGCTGGCGCTCCCGGCGGCCTACGCCCTGTCGATCCGTCCGGTGAAGAAGTGGACCGACGTCCTGTTCTTCTTCCTGTCCACCAAGATGCTGCCGGCCGTGGCCGGTCTGCTGCCCGTGTACCTGTTCGCCAAGAACACCGGCCTGCTCGACAACGTCTGGGCACTGGTGATCATCTACACCGCGATGAATCTGCCGATCGCCGTGTGGATGATGCAGTCCTTCCTCTCCGAGGTGCCGGTCGCGATCATCGAGGCGGCGCAGATCGACGGCGCCCGGCTGCCGACCGTCCTCCGGCGCGTGGTGGCCCCCATCGCCCTGCCCGGCATCGCCGCCACGGCCCTGATCTGCTTCATCTTCAGCTGGAACGAGCTGCTTTTCGCCCGGGTGCTCACGGGCGTGGTCGCCGAGACCGCCCCCGTCTTCCTGACCGGCTTCATCACCAGCCAGGGCCTGTTCCTGGCGAAGGTGTGCGCCGCGTCGCTCGTCATCTCCCTGCCGGTGCTCGCCGCGGGGTTCGCCGCCCAGGACAAGCTGGTCCAGGGCCTGTCGTTGGGAGCCGTGAAATGAAGGCCGCCGTCATCGAGTCCGTGGGCCGCGCCGTCGTCTCCGAGGTCCCGGACCCGACGCCAAGGCCCCGCGAGGTCGTCGTCGAGGTCGCGGCCTGCGGCCTGTGCGGTACGGATCTGCACATCCTCCAGGGCGAGTTCGCCCCCAAACTGCCGATCGTGCCCGGCCACGAGTTCGCCGGCGAGGTGGTCGGGGTGGGCGCCCAGGTCACCGAGGTGTCGGTCGGCGACCGGGTGGCCGTGGACCCGTCCCTGTACTGCTTCGAGTGCCGGTACTGCCGTACGGGCCACAACAACCTCTGTGAGCGGTGGGCGGCCATCGGCGTGACGACGGCCGGCGGGGCGGCGCAGTACGCGGTGGCGCCCGTCGCCAACTGCGTGAAGCTCCCCGAGCACGTGCGCACCGAGGACGCGGCGCTGATCGAGCCTCTGTCGTGCGCGGTGCGCGGCTACGACGTCCTGCAGTCCCGCCTCGGCGCCCACGTCCTGATCTACGGCTCCGGAACGATGGGCCTGATGATGCTGGAGCTGGCCAAGCGGACGGGCGCGGCGAGCGTGGACGTGGTGGACGTGAACCCGACCCGTCTGGAGACCGCACGAGGGCTCGGCGTGACGGGGTCCGCGGCGAGCCCGGACGAACTGGACCGTCCGCAGGGCTGGGACCTGGTCGTGGACGCCACGGGCAACGCGGCGGCGATCCAGGACGGCCTGGGGCGGGTGGCGAAGGCCGGCACCTTCCTGCAGTTCGGGGTGGCGGACTACGCCACACGGGTCGAGATCGACCCGTACCGGATCTACAACCAGGAGATCACGATCACCGGTTCCATGGCGGTGCTGCACAGCTTCGAGCGGGCGGCGGAGCTGTTCGCGGGCGGTGTGCTCGATCCGGAGGTGTTCATCAGCGACCGGATTCCGCTGGAGCGCTACCCGCAGGCGCTGGAGCAGTTCGCGGCGGGCGTGGGGCGCAAGATCGTCGTGGTGCCTTAGCGGTCCGGGCCGGGGGCCTGGTCGTCACCCATGTGGCCCCATGGGTAAGGGAACGGTAAAGCGGTCTCGTTCGTTCACCCGCCATGACAGCTATGACCCCCGGCTCGAACATCCCGCTCGGAGCCACCCGTGTGACGGTCGACGTCGCCGCCCCGGTGCGGCTCGACGTGTCGGCCCTGCTGCTCACCGCCGACGGCAAGGTGCGCTCCGACGACGACTTCATCTTCTACAACCAGCCTTCGGGCCCGGGCGTCATGTACCGCTCCGGCGGCGGCACCAGCCCCGACTCGATCACGGTCGACACCGCCTCGGTGCCCCCGGGCATCGAGAAGATCGTCGTCACGGCGAGCCCCGACGCCGCGGGTCAGACCTTCCAGGGCATCGAGCCGACGGCCACCATCCGCAACGCCGACGACAACTCCGTGCTGGGCACGTTCACGCCGCCGCAGCTCGGCGCGGAGACGGCCCTGGTCGTCGTGGAGGTCTATCTCCGGGGCGGCGCCTGGAAGGCCCGCGCCGTCGGCCAGGGGTACGCCGACGGTCTGGCGGGCATCGCCACCGACTTCGGCGTCACGGTGGAGGAGCCGGCCGCACCCGCTCAGCCCGCCGCCCCGCCCATGCCCGCGATGCAGCCGCCCGCCGCCCCGCCGGCGCCGACCCTGGCCGCTCCCCCGGCGCCCGCCGCTCCCCCGGCCCCGCCCGCGCCGGCCCCCGGCGCAGGGAAGATCAACCTCGACAAGGGCCGCGTCAGCCTCCAGAAGAACCAGACGGTCTCCCTCGTCAAGGGCGGCCGCCCGCTGCTCTCCCAGGTCAAGATGGGCCTGGGCTGGGAGCCCGCCTTCCGGGGCAAGGACATCGACCTGGACGCGTCGGTCATCGCGTACGGCCCGCAGCGCAACCACATCGACAGCTGCTACTTCGGCAAGCTGACCATTCTCAACGGAGCGATCAAGCACTCCGGCGACAACCTCACCGGTGAGGGCGGAGGCGACGACGAGGTCATCGTGGTCGACCTCGGCCGCATTCCCCAGGAGGTCACCGGCCTGGTCTTCACCGTGAACTCCTTCTCCGGGCAGAAGTTCTCGGAGGTCGCCAAGGCCTACTGCCGCCTGGTGGACGCCGCGACCGACCAGGAGCTGGTCCGCTTCGACCTCACGAACGCCGAGCCGCAGACGGGCGTCATGATGGCCAAGCTCATCCGGCAGTTCTCGGGCGAGTGGGAGATGACGGCCATGGGCGAGTTCGTCAAGGCCCGCACCGTGCGGAACATGGTGAAGCCGGCGGCCCAGTCGCTGTAGGCAGCCGTACGACACCTGCGGGGCCCCTCGGCCGGGGCCCCGCAGACACGGCGATGGCGTATGCGGACCGACTCGCCCGTACGCGTGATCCTCGGTTCTAGCGCCGCTGACGCTTCCAGGGCCCGGTGATGGCGAGCATGATGCCGGGATCCTGGATGTTGGCGAACAGGGTCTTCCCGTCGGGCGAGAAGGTGACGCCGGTGAACTCGCTGTACTCCGGCTCCGCTTCGGTGCCGATGTTCAGTTCGTTGCGCGCGATCGGGTACGTCCGGCCGCTGTCGGTGGCGCCGAAGAGGTGCTGGACGCCCTCGCCGTCCTCGGCGAGGACCAGGCCGCCGTACGGCGAGACGGTGATGTTGTCGGGGCCGTCGAAGTTGCCGTCCTTCGACGGGTCGGGGTTCACGCCGAGCAGGACCTTCAGCGTCAGCGTCCGGCGCTTCGGGTCGTAGAACCAGACCTGGCCGTCGTGCTGGACCGGGCTTTCCTCGCGGGCGTAGGAGGAGACGATGTAGGTGCCACCGTCGCCCCACCACATGCCCTCCAGCTTGCGGGCGCGGGTGACCTGGCCGGCGGCGAACTGCTTGCGCACCGAGACCGACTTCGCGTCGCGGTCCGGGACGTCCACCCAATCGACGCCGTACACCGTGCCGATCTTCGTGGCGCGGGAGAGGTCGTCCACGTACCGGCCGCCGGAGTCGAAGCACTTGAAGGCCTGGAGACGGCCCGCGTCGTCCGCCAGGGTGCGCAGCTTGCCCCGGCCGTGGCAGAAGCCCTCCGGCGGGGTCCAGCGGTACAGCAGGCCGTTGGGGCCGGAGGCGTCCTCGGTCAGGTAGAGGTGACCGCGCTTGGGGTCGACGACGACGGCCTCGTGGGCGTAGCGGCCCAGCGCCTTGACGGGCTTGGGGTCGCGGTTGGCCCGGCGGTCCTCGGGGTCGACCTCGAAGACATAGCCGTGGTCCTTGGTCATGCCGCTCTGGCCGGCCCTGTCCTCGATCTCCTCGCAGGTGAGCCAGGTCCCCCAGGGGGTGTTGCCGCCCGCGCAGTTGGTCGACGTGCCGGCGATGCCGACCCATTCGGCGACCTTGTCGTGGCGCACCTCGACGACGGTGCAGCCGCCGGACGCGGCCGGGTCGTAGACGAGGCCCTCGGTGAGCGGCACCGGGTACTGCCAGTCGGCCCGGGGACCCTTGAGCTCGTGGTTGTTGACGAGCAGGGTGGCGCCGCGCGGGCCGTCGAAGGTGGAGGTGCCGTCGTGGTTGGAGGGGGTGAACTCGCCCGACTCCAGCTTGGTCTTCCCGCTGTAGGTGATGACGCGGTACGAGAACCCGGCGGGCAGCGCGAGCGTGCCCTTGGGGTCGGGAATCAACGGTCCGTAGCCGACGCCGACGTGCCGGTCCGCGTCATGGCCGTCCGCGGTCTCGGTGTCGGTGGACGCGAGGGCGCCCGGGGCGGTGGCGAGAGCGCCGACGGTGCCGGCCAGGGCGACGCCGGCACCGGTGAGCGCGGATCGTCCGGCGAAGTCCCTGCGGGTGAGCGACATGCTGTCTCCTTTGAGGGGAGTGAGTCGGTCGGGGAGTGGCTGCTGACGGACCTCGTTGCGCGCACACGCTCCCGTCCGCGCCTGAACACCGGTTGAACGGGAGCCGACGCCGGAGAGCGCTCTTCCATGAATCCGCCAAGTCCTTCTCCCGGAGGGGCCTTGCGCAGACCAAGAAACGGCAGGGACACAGCGGTCCCTGCCGTTACGGCGGCCTGTCCGGGCCGCAGGATTCGTCACCCCCCGGTGCGGAGGGTCCTGCGCGGCGCCATCGCCCGCCGCGGCGGGGCCTCCCCCTCACCGCGGCGGACGAGTGCCGCTCAACCCCCTTGCTGCGACCGCGCCTTGAACGCGGCCTTCCGGGCTTCCTTCGCCACCTTCTTGTCCGGGTGCAGGCGTCCCATCGCCTCCAGCACCTCCGGGGTGGCGGGGTGGTCGACCCGCCAGGCCGTGGCGAAGAAACCGCTGTGCTGCGCCGCCAGGCCCTCCACCAGCGACTGCAGTTCCGCCGAGTTGCCCTCGGCCGCCAACTGCGCGGCGACGGTGTCGACGGTCAGCCAGAAGACCAGCGACTCCGTCGGTGCGGGCACGTCCGCCGCGCCGTGCTCGGTGAGCCAGACCCGCGCCAATCCGCCCAGTTCCGCGTCGTCCAGCACCTCGCGCAGCGCCGGTTCCGCCTCCGGACCGACCAGGGACAGCGCCTGCTGACAGCGCAGCCGGCGCAGTGGCGCACCGGCGTCCGAACCGCGTGCCGCGGCCAGCAACTCCCTTGCGGCCGCGAGCGAATCACGGCGCGCCAGCCACTGCTCCGTCTCGGCCTGAGCGGCCGCCGGCGGAAACGCGGACGTGCTGTCGAGCAGGGCGTCGGCGCCCTTGTCCGCCAGCTCCCCCACCGCAGGCGCGGTCAGCCCGGCCTCCAGCAGCCGGGCGCGCATCCCGTAGAGGCCGAGCGGGGTCAGCCGCACCATCCCGTACCGGCTGACGTCGGTCTCGTCGACGGGCGCCGCGGGCTCCTCGTCGGGGTCGGCCATCAGTGCCTCGTCGACCGGCTGGAACTCGACGAGTCCGATGGGCTGGAGGATCCGGAACTGGTCGTCGAGCCGCATCATGGCGTCCGACACCTGTTCCAGCACGTCGTTGGTGGGTTCGCCCATGTCGTCGGGCACGATCATCGACGCGGCGAGCGCGGGCAGCGGCACCGGGCTGTCGCCGGGTCCGCCCTCGCTGACCGTGAGCAGATAGAGGTTGGCCAGCACCCCGTCGAGGAACTCGGCCTCCGCTTCCGGGTCCCAGTCGAGGGACGAGAAGTCGATCCGGCCGTCCTCGTCCACGGCATCCACGAAGTCGTCGAGGTCGGGCACGCTCGCGTCGGCGAGCACGGCCTCCAGGGCGCCGAGCCAGACGCCGAGCACGTCGCCGGGGCTTCCGGCGGTGAGCAGTGCGAGGTCGGCGCCCGTGGCGACCGTTCCCTCCTCCTCGTCGACGATCTCGACGAGTCCGGTGTCGACCGCGACCCGCCAGGCCTCGCTGGCCTCGGCGGCGGCGTCCTCGCCGCCGAGCCCCAGTTCCTCGGCAGCGGCGGGCAGCTGCTCCTCCACGAGTTCGCCCCCGGCGCCGACACGGGTGTCGGGACCCGCCCAGCGGGCCAGGCGGGCGGCCCGGGAGAGCAGCGGAGTGGCGAGCGCGTCCCGCGCGAGCTCCGCTTCGGAGGCCAGCCGGACCGGCGGCAAGAGGGAGCTGTCTGACATCGGCTGGATCTCCTTGAACCGTACGTGGTGACCGAGAGGGCACCCCGAAACACACGCTCAGCCTAGACGGGTTTCGCCCCATGCCGCCCGGTTCACGTCCCTGCGGGAGCCGCACCTGGCCGAAACCTTGACAACTGGCCCGAGAACAAAGGAGATTGACGCGCGTAGAAGTCGGCGGACAGTTGTTCACCGAGGTTCGCCGGCATCCTTCGCGGTTCATCCGGGGCCACCGCCTTCTACGCGCGTCACACCGTCCCGCCAGCCACGGCCCCGCGGTAAACCGCTCCACCTTCGTCCCGGCACCCCCACATCTCCCCGGAGGGATCCCGTTGCCGAGCAAGTCATCCAGGCGCCTCGCCGCGCTCACCGTCGCCGCCGTCTGCTCGACCGTCTCCGGTGTGGTCCTCACCACACCGGCGCATGCGGACACCGTGCGCATTCACGACATCCAGGGCACCACCCGGATATCGCCGCTCGCGGGCCGGCAGGTCGCGGACGTGGCCGGAATCGTCACGGGCGTGCGCACGTACGGCTCCTCCAAGGGATTCTGGATCCAGGACCCGAACCCGGACGACAACCCGGCGACCAGTGAGGGCGTGTTCGTCTTCACCAGCTCCACCCCGAAGGTCGCCGTCGGCGACTCGGTCACGGTGACGGGCACCGTCTCCGAGTACGTGCCGGGCGGCGCCGCCACCGCCAACCAGTCGCTGACCGAGATCACCAAGCCGACGGTGGCGGTGCTCTCCAGCGGCAACGCAGTCCCGGCCCCGGTCGTCGTCGACGCGAGGTCCGTGCCGGACGAGTACACCCCGGCGGGCGACACGGCCGCGAGCGGTTCGATCAACGGGCTCGCTCTGCAGCCGGCGACGTACGCCCTGGACCACTACGAGTCCCTGGAAGGCATGAACGTCCAGGTCGCCGACGCCCGTGTGGTCACCGCCACCGACCCGTACACCGAGCTGTGGGTCACGGTGAAGCCGCATGAGCACGCCAACCGCCGCGGCGGCACGGTCTACGGCTCCTACGACTCCCAGAACACGGGCCGGCTGCAGATCCAGTCGCTGGGCTCGACCGCCGACTTCCCCGCCGCCGACGTCGGCGACACGCTCACCGGTGCGACCAGCGGTCCGCTGGACTACAACCAGTTCGGCGGCTACACCCTCGTGGCGGGCCGGATGGGCACGCTGAAGAGCGGCGGTCTGCAGCGGGAGACCACACGCAGGCAGGACCGGGGCGAGCTGGCCGTCGCCACGTACAACGTGGAGAACCTGGACCCGTCGGACAGCAGCTTCGAGGCCCACGCCTCCGCGATCGTGCACAACCTGCAGTCGCCGGACATCGTGTCCCTGGAGGAGATCCAGGACAACAACGGCGCCACGGACGACGGCACGGTCGACGCGAGCCAGACGGTCGGCAAGCTGATCGACGCGATCGTCGCGGCGGGCGGCCCGCACTACGACTGGCGCTCGATCGACCCGGTCAACGACCAGGACGGCGGCGAGCCCGGCGGAAACATCCGCCAGGTCTTCCTCTTCAACCCGAAGCGGGTCTCCTTCACCGACCGAGCCGGCGGCGACTCCACGACCGCCGTGGGCGTCACCAAGGTGCACGGCACGGCGCAGCTGACGGTCTCTCCCGGCCGGATCGACCCGGCGAGCGACGCCTGGAAGACCAGCCGCAAGCCGCTGGTGGGCGAGTTCGTCTTCCACGGGAAGACGGTCTTCGTGATCGCCAACCACCTCAACTCAAAGGGCGGCGACCAGGGGCTGACCGCGCAGTACCAGCCTCCGGCGCGCAGCTCGGAGGTCCAGCGCCACCTGCAGGCGACCGAGGTGAACACCTTCGTCAAGGACGTCCTCGACACGCAGAAGAACGCGGACGTCATCGCGCTCGGCGACATGAACGACTTCCAGTTCTCCGACACCACCAAGATCCTCGAGGGTGGCGGCGCGCTGTGGTCGGCGATCAAGTCGCTGCCGAGGAGCGAGCGGTACACGTACGACTACCAGGGCAACAGCCAGGTTCTCGACCAGATCCTGGTCAGCCCGGCGATCCGGCGCGGCTGCGACCTGGACTACGACAGCGTGCACATCAACTCGGAGTTCCACGACCAGATCAGCGACCACGACCCGCAGGTGCTGCGGTTCCGGCCGTAGTTCCGGTACGCGGATCCCGGCTCACGTACGGACGAGCCCGGCCCCCGTCGCAGGGGGCCGGGCTCGTGCCGCTTGTCAGGGACCTCAGGCGTACACCGCGTTCAGCCACTCCTGCCAGGCGGCCTCGTTCACCTTGGCGTCGGCGCCGGGCGCGAAGTCGTGGACGCTGATGCCGACCGGCGCGCCCCAGTGGTTGCGGCCGAAGAAGCGGATGAGCGCGTCGTCGGTGCGCAGTCCGAGGAAGTACGGGTTGCGGTAGTCGACCACCGCGTGGAAGAGCCGGCGCTCAGGCCCCTGTACCTCGACGGTGGTTCCCTCGGCGGTGTTCTCCGCGAGCCCGAGCGCCGGGACCACGGCGGTCAGGGCGTCGGCCGCCGTGGACGCCTCGGGGCCGTTCAGCGTCGCGAAGGAGACGGGGCGGGGCGCGAAGTAGGTCAGGTACTCGCGCAGGGTGTGCAGGTAGAAGTCGGTGTGCCTGTTGGCGCCGTCGTACTGGTTGTCCCAGTCCTCTACGAAGATGCCGCTGTGCACATACCGCACCCAGGAGCGCCGGCCGCCCTCGCGCGGCTCGATGGTGTAGTCGAGCTGGTTCAGGGTCTGTTGCGCGATGCCCTCGACCTCTGTGACCCGGTTGGTGTACCGGCGCGGCGGGTCCCAGACGGTGACCGTGGATCCGAAGGGTCCCTTGCCGCCCTCCCGCGGCTCGGGGGCGTCCATCGGCCACAGCCAGCCGCCGGTGCCGGTGGTGAAGGACTGCCACACCTGCTCGGGCGTGGCGTCGACCTCGAACTCGCGGGCGATCTCGAATTCCTTGGACATGGTGGGCTCCTGCGCGTCAAGTAGGTGGGTCAGTCGGTGAGTTCGACGGTCGGGGACTCGGGTTCCTCGGGGCCGGGTTCGACGGCCCGCGGGGGTTCGGGCTGCGGTGCGGGGGGCTGCGGTGCCACCGTGGGGTGAACGGCCAGGACGATCCGGTGGTCACGGCCCGCCTCGGCGTCCGGTGCGTCGTACTTGCGGATCAGGGCGCTGACGCCCGCCGTCAGCTCCTGGATGAACGCGGCACGGTCGGCGGCCGAGGCGAACCGCACCTCGCCGTCGAGCGCGTACGTCGCGAGCCGTTTGCGGGCCTTCACCGCTCCGGTGATCAGCGAGCCCACGTCCCGCACCAGGCGGGCCCCCAAGGCGAGCAGCCACCGGGCGGAGAGCTGGTCGCGGAAGCGGTCCGGATCGGGCTGGACGGAGGCCAGCGCGAGCGGGCTGATGACGTACGACGCGGCGGTGGCCCGCATCAGGCGCTCGGTGACGTTGCCCTTGCGGCGCTCGCCCGCGAGCTCGACCAGCCCGTGCCGTTCCAGGGCCTTGAGGTGGTAGTTCACCTTCTGCCGGGGCAACCCGACCTTGCCGGCCAGCATGGCGGCCGACGCCGGCCCGGCCGCCAGCTCCGCCAGCAGGCGGGCTCTCGTCGGATCCAGCGAGACGGCCGCGGCCTCGGCATCCTCGATCACGGTGACGTCCAACATGACTGCAGCCTCTCACCGAAAATTTTTTTTGTCCAGACGGTCAGAGTTTTCGGTGAGCGGGGGTGCGGGATGAGCGGGGACGTTCGAGCGCTCAGCCGGGCGGCGGCGGTCCGAGCGAGTGGTCGTAGCGGCTCTTGGGAGGGTCTGGCCCGTGCTGAGGGTCCGGCTCGCGGCGAGGGTCTTCGATCTCGGCCGTGGCGTGTGCCTCCGGGCGGGCGTGTGCGCGCTCCCGGAGGGCATGGCGGAGGGCCCGGGTGCCGTCCGTGTCGAGGTGGGAGGAGGCGGCGGTGATGCGGCCTGGGCGCGGGTCCGGTTCACTGGGCCTCGGTGTCTGCGTCGGCCCAGGCCCGTCGCCGATTCGCACCCGGCCCCTGGAACTCGAGGTCGACGACCACGAAGCCGCCGGGCCGCGCGGCCCGGGACGCGACCGCCCCGCCCGGCCGCGGCCGACGCTGCGGTGGTGACACTAACCCTTCGGCCCCTCCAGCCGGGCCAACTGGGTCTGGAACCAGTCGAGTCGGGCCTGCAGCAAGGCCGCCTCCGCGACGAGTTCGCGGACGCCGAGGCCGGCGGACACGGCTGCGGCGCCCCGGCCGGCCCGTACCCGCAGCCCCTCCCCCGCCAACCGCTCGAACACCGCGAGCGCCAGCGACGTACGGCCGCCCGGACACCCCGCGCACGTCGCCCGAAGCGCGCGCCAGCCCGGCCTGCCCCAGCCGGCGTCGGCCAGCGCCACGGCCGTCGCCCCGCACGCGCACGGTCCGACCGTCATGCTTCGCACCCGCTGGCGCGCGTACCGGAACCCGCGCTCGAAGCGGATGTAGGCGCCGAGGACGGAAACCTCGAGCAGCACCGCTTCCCGGTGCTCGGCGGTGCACAGCAGCCCCTCGGCCTCCGCGCGTTCGTGCACGCAGTGGAAGCCGCAGTCGCAGCGACGGTACGGCGCCCGGTGCCGCAGCCCGTAGGCGCACCGTGCCTCGTCGCGGACCCCGTAGGTCAGGGCGCCGCCCAGCGACACACCGGTGAACCCGGCCCGGGTGCCGTCCTGGGACAGGACCGGGTGGGCGATCTTGTATCCGGTCGGCGGCTCCGTCGGGCGTTCCTCGGGGAGCCGCAGTCTCATCGGGCTACCGGTACCTCTTCGGCAGTGGACGTCTCCAGCTCCTCCAGCGCCTCGACCGCTTCGAGCCCGGCCTCTTCCTCGTACGGCTCCGGGTGCTCCTCCGCGACCCCGGTGGCGAGTGCCTTGCCCAGCTTCATGACGCCTCCCGCTGCTGGTTACCGTCCCGGCCATGGTGACCCATGAATCCCGGTTCGGCACCAGTGCCCGACCCTTCACGCCCCCTCACAGCGCCCCCGAGCGCCTCCGCCCTCGCGTTCCGGACCTCCGAAGTCCGCGAGGTGAGATGACAGAGCCGTCTACGCGACAGCGGACGCGCGGCCGGGCAGGCCGAGCCAGACATCGCAGCATCGCTAATCGATACCGTGTAGAAGAATTCAGTAGAGCTTCACGATCGTCGCGCCGAGACTGTTTCCATGACGACTCCTCCCCTCGCCCGCCCGCTCTTCGGCCGCGCTCTGTGCGCGATGGTCACGCCCTTCACCGCGGCCGGCGCCCTCGACCTCGACGGGGCGCAGCGGCTCGCCGACCGGCTCGTGGCCGAGGGCTGCGACGGCCTGGTGCTGTCCGGCACCACCGGCGAGTCGCCGACCACGACGGATGCCGAGAAGGCCGCGCTGGTACGGGCGGTGCGGGAAGCCGTAGGTGAACGGGCGTCGATCGTGGCGGGCGTCGGCACCTCGGACACACGGCACACCGTGGAGCTGGCGCTGGCGGCCGAAAAGGCCGGTGCGGACGGGCTGCTGGTGGTCACGCCGTACTACAGCCGGCCCCCGCAGGACGCGGTCGAGGCGCACTTCCGGGAGATCGCCGACGCATCCGGACTGCCGCTCGTGCTGTACGACATCCCCGGCCGCACCGGCACCCGTATCGAGCCCCGGACGATGATCCGGCTCGCGGAGCATCCGCGGATCGTGGCGGTCAAGGACTGCGCGTACGACCTCCTCGGCACCCAGAAGGTACTGGCGCGCACGGAACTCGCGTACTACGCGGGCTGTGACGAGCAGGTGCTCGCGCTGTACGCGGTCGGCGGCGCCGGATACGTGAGTACGGTCGCGAATGTGACGCCACGTCAGTTCCGCGCGATTCTCGACGCGTTCGACTCCGGTGCCACGGCGGATGCGGCCCGCCTTCAGCAACGGGCCATTCCTCTGGTCGAGTTGATGATGGCCTCGGGTCTGCCCGGTACGGTCACGGCGAAGGGGCTGCTCGGCCGCCTCGGCCTGCCGTCCGGCCCGGTGCGTCCGCCGCTGCGTCCCGCGGACGAGGCGGCGCTGGACGACCTGATGACGGCCTACCGCGAGCTGACCGGCATCAAGTGATCATGAGGGGTGCCGGCCCGGGCACAATACCGTCGCCCCTCCGCCCTCCCTGCCGTACGTTGACCAGGTGAGCCGACCGCTGCTGTATCTCGACGTCGACGGCCCCCTCAACCCGTGGGCCGCGCAGCCGGAGCGCCGCCCCGAGGGCTACACGACGATCCGGGTGGCCCTCCAGGGGCGCGCCCTGCGGGTCTGGCTGCACCCCGGCCACGGCGAGGCGCTGCTCGGTCTCGGCTATGAGCTGTGCTGGGCGAGCACGTGGATGGATGCCGCGAACCGCTGGATCGGACCGGTCATCGGCCTCCCCGAGCTCCCGTACGTCGACTTCGGCGCCGGCCTGTTCGCGCTGCGGCCCGACGGGGTGCACTGGAAGACCGAGGCGATCGTCGCCCACGCCGCCGGCCGCTCGTTCGCCTGGGTGGACGACGAACAGAGCCCGGCGGACGAGGCGTACGTCACGGGTCATCACCCGGGCCAGGCCCTGCTGTACCACGTCGATCCGCGCATCGGGCTCAGGGAGAGCGACTTCGCGGTGCTGGCGCAGTTCGCGGCGACGATTGCGGAGTAGACGCCGGGCCCGGGACGGAGGCGGTCCGGCGGGCCCGCTTCGGTTCGCCGGCCTGGGCGGGATGCCACCGGACAGGGTCGTGGTCGGGCTCCGCCCCGCGCCGATCCGGCCCCTCGGCGGGAGACGCGAGCGCGCCGCCGGGCCCGTGCTCCAGCAGATCCGCCGCCGCTCCTCTCGCCGGGCCCAGTCGCTCGCGAGCGCCCTGCCGGGCCGTCCTGAGCCATGGGAGGGCGCGCTCGACGTCGGCCGAGGTCGGCTACCGCCGGCAGCTCGGCAGCGGGTCGGAGCCCTGATCGACGGGGCGGCCTCGGTTCACGGCCGCCCCTGATCAGGTGTTGCTGTTCGGAACGAGATGCAGGTCGGACACTCGACCCGTCCCGGCGGCCTGTCGAGGCTTTCGTCGACGCCGTCCGGCTCCCGGAAGCCCCGATCGACGGCGGTCCGGGTACGCACTCTCACTGTTCGGCATCGGCTACGAGTACGTACCCCGGGGATGCTCGGAGCGTCCTGGTGGACGGCGCCGGATACGCCGCCGGAACGGGTCAGCGGCGAGCTAGGCGGCGGTGCAGCGCCGAAGGAAGAGCACCGTCGGGACGGTCATGGCGAGCGGCACGATTCCGGCGACGAGCCACCCCAGGTGGAGCGCGTCGGTGAAGGCCTGCGGGAAGGCGACGGAGACCGTATGCGCCAGCGAGGCCGGGAGGTGACTCGTGCCGCCGTGGGTGATGCCCGCCACGACATCGTCGACCCGGCCGGCCGGAACCCCGGCCGAGGCCAGCCGGCCGTGCAGGAGGTGCGGGAAACGGGTGGTGACCAGAGTGCCGAGGACGCTGGGACCGAGGACGCTGCCGAGCTGGCGGAACATGTTGACCGACGCGGCCGCCATGCCGGCCTGCAGCGGCGGCACGCTGTTGACGGCCGCGGCCGTCGACGGCGCCACCAGCAGGGCCGAGCCCACCCCGGCGACGAACAGGCCCGGCCACATCGCGCCGTACCCGCTGAAGGGCCCGGCCGCCAGAAGCGCGAAGGCTCCCCCGCCCATGAGGACGAGGCCCGCGGTGAGCGTGGCACCGATGCCGAGCCAGCGCACCACGCGGGCGGCGAACGCGCTGATGACGATGTAGGCGGCGAACATCGGGAGCAGCTTCACCCCGGTCATCAGGGCGTTTTCGTGCGCGACCCGCTCCAGATAGAGAACGGTGAGCAGCGAGATGCCGACGAAGGACAGCATGGTGACGGCGCCGATGCTCATCACGGTCGTGAACGAGGCGCTCCTGAACAGCCGCAGCTCCAGCATGGGATCGCGGTGGCGAAGCTCGACCCGTACGAAGGCCGCCAGCGAGACGGCGAAGACCACGTACGCGGCGATGATCACGGGCTTTCCGTAGCCGGTGGCGCCGCCCTCGATGATCGAGTACGTCGCCGACGCGACCGCCAGGGTGCCGAGCACCACGCCCGCCGAGTCGAACCGGCGCGTCGGATGCTTGCTCTCGCTCACCAGCAGCGGAGTGAGGACGAGGGTGATCAGGCCGATGACGACGTCGGTGAGGAACACCGCGTGCCACGACACCTGATCCAGCAGCACGCCCGCCACCAGCGGTCCGACGGCCAGCCCGAGGCCGGCGCAACTGGCCCAGACGCTGATGGCGCCGGTGCGCTCATGGGGATCGGTGAACGTGTGGCTCACGATCGACAGGCTCGAGGGCAGTACGGCCGCAGCGCCGACGCCCATCAGCGCCTGGGCCGCGATGAGCAGGCCGGCGTTCCCCGCCAGGAAGGCGATGAAGCTTCCCAGTGTGAACAGCGAAACGCCCGCCCAGAACACCCGTCGCCGCCCGACGAGGTCGCTCAGGGTGCCGGCGGACAGCACCAGGCTGACCACCGCGAGGCTGAAGGCGCTGCTCACCCAGACCACGGTGCTGGGCGATATATGGAGGTCGTCCTGGAGCGGTGTCAGCGCGGAGATCGTCGAGGACACGTTGACGAAGGTCATCATCACGCCGAGGCAGAGGACCAGGAGGGCCCACCACCTCCGTCCGTTCGAGGCGGTGGGCGGCGCAGAGCGCTGTGCTGCAAGGACATTATCCTGGCTAGTGGAGACCATAGCCAGAACGTAACATGCTGGCTATACAAATGCGCAGCCAGAGGGGCGTGATCGACATGAAGGAATCCACGGGAGAGCCGGAGCCCGGCGTCGAGGCCGTGATCACGCGATCCGGCCGGTTCGCCGACCGTGGCGCCTGGAGCGCCGAGGGCTGGTGCCATATGGAGAGCGCACTGGAACTGGTCGGCACCCGTTCCGCGATGATCCTGATGCGCGAGATCTACTACGGCGGCCGACGCTTCGACGAACTCGCCCGGCACACCGGACTGACCGAAGCCGTCACCTCCCAGCGCCTCAAGCGCCTCGTCGACGCCGGCCTGCTGCAACGCCACCCCTACCGGGAGCCCGGCCAACGGACCAGGTACGAGTACGTCCTCACCGATCTGGGCCGGTCACTGTTCCCGGTGTTCGTCGCACTGATGGATTGGGGCGCGCGCGTGGGCAGGGAAGGCGGCGTCGAACTCGTCCACGCCGACTGCGGAAGCCCGCTCAACGCCGTGGTGCAGTGCACGAAGGGCCATCACGTGGGACTACCGGACACAGTCGCCCGAATCGCATCGGACGGGAACCGCGAGAGCCTCTCGCAACCTGACTCGTCGTCCGAGCCTGCGTCCTGACCGAGACGTGGTGGGTCCCGACTGGAGCACCCATGGCGCGGTGGAGCTTTCCCCGCATCGTCAAGGCCCGTGCACGGAGCGGGCACGCGCCGCGTCTGCCGCGCGGCCTGTCTTCTGTCTTCGCCCCGGCTGGGCCGCGCCCGGCGGCACGCTGTGTGCAGTGGACGGAGCAGGTCACAGGCGCCGCCGAGCAGTTGTGGCTGGTCAGGCGCAAATGCGCCCCGACGGAAGGATCCCTGGTGCCGGCAGCGGCATGGGACGCTGCCACCTCGACATGGAGATCGAGGCCCTCCGCGTCGACCCGCTCTTCCCTGACTGTCAGGCGCAACCCCGCGAGCCGGACGACGCGGCATCGAACGCGGCACGGTCCTGCAGACCCACCTCCCGCACACCGCGCCGCAGCCGGAGGCGGCCGCACCCGCCGGGACCGTCCTCGGCGTGGACCCGCCCCACGATGACGAAGCCTTCGAACCGCACGGCGTCGACGGCGTCGGGCTCCACCGTCGACCGGTAGCCGGCTGTCGGACTCTGGACGTCAGGACCGGAGAGCATCAACCGACTCCATGCGGGAGGCCCGCAGTGACGGATAGAGGCCGGCCAGGAGTCCGACGAGGGCTCCGGCGACCGGGGCTCCGAAGGCGAGACGGACGTCCAGGACCGGAGTCCAGTCCCTGATGGCGGAGACGGCCACCACGACGACCATGCCCAGGACGGCACCGACGACGCCGCCGAGGAGTCCGATGGTCGTCGACTCCACCAGGAACTGGCCGGCGACCTGCCGTCGCGAGGCGCCGAGGGCGCGGCGCAAACCGATCTCCCCGATCCGCTCCATGACGGTCACCAGCGTCACATTGGCGATACCGATGGCGCCGACCACCAGCGAGACCAGTCCGAGTACGAGGAACAGGCCGTTGACGTCGCCCTGTACTCCCTTGCGTGCCTTGGCAGGGTCGGGCGGTGCCGTGACGGCGAGGGCGTCCTCGGCTCCGGGAGCCAGCGCGATCGGTGCCTGATGGGCGACCTGCTTCGCCGCGCCGAGCGCGGTGTTGATCAGCACCCGGGTCACCGCTGCCAGGCCCAGCTGGTCCTCGGCTGTCGTGGGCGGCAGGATCACCGCGGTGGACAGCTGCTGTTCCCGCTCGGCCCCGCCGAGGATCCCGATCACGGTGTAGGCCTGGCCCTTCAGGAACACCGCCGGGGAGTCCAGTACCGAATTGATGCCGAGGAGCCGCGCGGCCTGGTCGCCGAGCACCGCCACCCGGTCGTGCCGTGTGATGTCCCCGTCGTCGAAGAAGCGCCCGGCGATCATCCTGCCGCGCACCGCCGCGGGCAGCGTCGGGGACGCGGCGACGACCGCCATGGTCTGGCCGGTGACCTCCCCGGGGGACACCACGTCGTTCGCACGCACCTGGACGCTCGCGGTTTCCTGGGAGTCGGCGATCGCCGCCACGGATTCGACCCCGGCCACCCGCCGGACCGCGTCGACACCCGACCAGTCCACGAGCGGGACGGGGTCGGCCGACGGGGGCGGCGGGGGCACCGTGACCGTGACCGAGGTGGCGGTGAGGGCGTCGAAGCGCCCGACGATCTGATTGCCCGCCGTGGCCGAGACCCCGATGGTGATGACCAGGGTCGTGATGCCCAGCACGGTCCCCAGCGTGGTCAGGGCGGAGCGGACAGGACGGGCGAGCACCCCCGCCAGCGCCTCGGTCCACAGATCCCGGAAGTCCATCCAGGGACGCTCGATGCCCCCGGCCCTGCCGCGGCGCCCGCCGGTCCACCGGCGAGCGGTGTGCCGTCCACCGGTGTGCCGTCCGCCGGTGGACCGGACGGCGATCGGCGGGTCCTCCGGGTGTGCCGGGTCCACCCGGGCGGCCCGGTCCACGACTCGTGCCCGGGCCCTCATCGGTTCTCCTCGGTGAGCCGTCCGTCGTTGATCCTTACCCGCCGGTCGGCCCGCATGCTGACCGCCTCCTCATGGGTGATCACGAGCAGGGTCATGCCCTGCTCGCTCAGGTGGTCGAAGAGGTCCAGCACCGACTCGGTGTTCTCACTGTCGAGGTTGCCGGTGGGCTCGTCGCAGAGCAGCAGCGCGGGCTCGCTCATCAGCGCCCGGGCGATCGCCACACGCTGCCTCTCACCACCGGAGAGCCTGTCCGGCCGGAAGCCGATCCGGTGCGCCAGGCCCACCCGTTCCAGCGCCTCCTTGGCCCTGGCGCTGCGGCCGGCGCGGCCGCGCCCGGGACGCGGCCGGCGGTAGGCCTCGGCCAGCATGACGTTCTCGTCCACCGTCCGGTAGGGCAGCAGATGGAAGGACTGGAAGACGAATCCGATCCGGCTTCCGCGCAGTGAGGTGCGCTCCAGGTCGGCGAGGGTGTTGGTCTCCACCCCGTCGAGCCAGTAGGAACCCGAGGTGGGGCGGTCCAGCAGTCCCAGGGTGTTGAGCAGCGTCGACTTGCCGGAACCGGACGGGCCGACGATCGACAGATGCTCGCCGCGCCGAACTGCCAGGTTCACATCGCGCAGGGCGTGCACCGGCGGTTCGGAGTCGAAGGTCCGGTCGACGGAGACCAGTTGGATGACGGTGTCCGCGCCGGGCACGACGGGGGCCGGCAGACCGGTCATTGCCCGACCACCACGTGATCGCCCACCTTCAGGTCGTCACCGGACGGCCTGACCTCCACCTGCCCGTCCGCGGAGAGACCCGCCTTGACGGAGACGTCCACGACTTTGCCGCCACGCGCGACCTGCACCCTGGCCCGCCCGTCGGCAGACGTGTGGAGCGCTGCGATGGGCACCGTCAACACGTCACCGTCCGACGAACCCACCTCGATGGTCACCTTCGCGGACCCGTTGGCGTTCTTGGTCAGCTTCCCCGCCGGGACGGAGACCTGCACCGGTACGGGGGCCGTCGCGTCGCCGCTCCCGCCGGCCGAGGTCCCCGGCGCGTCCTTGCCGTCCTCGGATTCGTCCTTCGGCACATCGTCGCCGAGTGCCACCAGTTGCCCCTCCACCCTTGTGCCGTCGGGGGTCTCCACCTGGGCCGTCATGCCCTTGTGGAGCAACGTGGCGTCGCTGCCCGGCACCACGGCCTGCACCACGACCTTGGAGCTGGTCACCGTCCCGATCGGTCCGGACGGGGTGTCGCCGATCTTCACGGACACCTTGTCCAGCCGGGCCGGCAGATCCGGCAGGAAGACCACCTCACCTGCGGGGATCTTGGTTCCGTAGCCGGCCTGGAAGGCGGAGAGCGCGGCGTCGGCGGCATCCAACTGCTGCTGCGCCGCCCTGAGTTGCAGTCGGCCTTCTTCACCACCGGTGCCGGTACCGCCGCCGGAGCCCTTGGAGTCGGTGCCCTGGGAGCCGCTGCCCTGATTCCGCGCCTCGAGGAGGGCCTGCTGCGCGGTGGTCACAGCCGCCTCGAGCGTTCCCAGCTGCTGCCTGTCCGCGAAACCGGGCTCCTCCGCGTGAAAGCCCTTGCTCCGGTACCAGCGGCTCACCGCCGCGGCGTCCGACTGCCCGTACGTCCCGGTGGTTCCACCGGGGTCGAACCCGAGCCGGGTCAGGGCCTGCTCGAGCTGCTTGACGTCGTCCCCGGACGCACCCGGACCCAGTGTGCGGTACATCGGAACGGATCCCCGCAGCACCAGTACCGGTCTGCCGCTCACCTGCATCAGCACATCGCCCTCCTTCACCTCCGATCCGGCGACCGGTGCCTTGGTGACCCGCTGGACGACGGCGTCGCCGACCCCGGAATCCCCGGAGCCGGAATCCGGGGACCCGACCGGTCCGGCCAGGGCCAGGCTCTGCGGCGAGGCGAACTCCACCGAGCCCTGGGCCACCACGCTCGCGGTCAGCGACCGCCGTACGACCGCGACGGTGACCGGTCCGGCCTTCGGCGGCCGATGTGCGGCAGCCGCATCCGCCGGCGACTGCATCTGCGATCCGGCGAACCAACCGCCCACGCCCACCAGCCCCACCGCGACCACGATGATCCCCAACTGCTTGGGACGGCTGCTCACCTGGTTGCGACGCTGCCTCACCCGGCACCGCCACCGCTGGTGGGGTTCTTCAGGAACTTCGGGAAGTAGGCGGCCCGGAATTCCTTGCCGCAGTCCAGGTCCTGCATCGCCAGGCCGATGTCCTTGGTGAGCAGGGGCAGGGCCTCGTCCTTGCTCATGGTGTCCAGCGGGCTCCCGTCGGATTTCACCGCGCCCATGTGCGCCCCGTCGGGAGCGGACGTGGTCGCCTGGAGCTTCACCATGTCCCCGATGCCGGTCGGCTGCGTGGTCGTGACGGCGATGCCGTGTGCCTTCAGGCACGAGGCGTAGGACTGCGCCAGAGCGATCAGCTTCGGGTCACCGTTGAGCGCCTGCGCGTTCGCCCGGTTCTGCTCCGCGGTCGCGGCGCTTCGCTCCTGGGGTGACGCGGAGCCGTAGACCTGCGTGTTGGCCGCTCCCTGGCAACCCGTCCAGCCCTTGTCGCCGCCGCCGGCCTTCGGGTCCGGGGGGCCACCCAGTGCCCTGTCGTAGGCGGCCTTCTGCTCGGAGGTGAGCGTGGCGACGTAGTCGGCGTTGGGCGTGCCGGTCGAGTTCTCCTGGGACGCCTTGCTGCCCGGTGCCTGGGGATCGTTGGGGTAGACCAGGCCTGCGTAGATGCCGAAGCCGTACTTCTGGCGGTACTTCTTGGTCAGCTTGTAGTCCGCCCCGTCGGTGGCCCAGGAGGCCGCGGGGTCCTCGGGGGCCACGGGGGTGTAGGTGAACCCTTGCTTCTTCATGCAGGCCGCGATCGCGTTCTCCATGAGGTACTGCTTCTTGAGGTCGGCGCCGGCGTCCGAGGGAACATCGAGTTGCCCCGACGACCCGGCCGAGGGCTTCCCCCCGTCCACCGAGTGGGATGCCGTCTCAGCGCCGCAAGCCGCCAGCAGCGGCAAGAGACTCACCGCTACGGTCAGTTTCCGAACACTGCGGTATCCAGACATGCTCTTCCATCCGATCGAGAGAGGGGGGGTTGTTGCCTACGAGCCACTGAGGACCACGGGGTCGTGGGGGGCTCCGCCCACGCCGACAGCACCGTCGCACCGCGAACACGGTGCCGTGAGCGCCTGGTGGCCTTGACGACCACGGGGTTGTCGCTGAGTTCAGAGTGGCGGCCGCAGTTCATGGCCCCTGGCTCAACTCATGACCAAGCCGTAACGGCCGGTCCCCTGAGTGGCGCGCCGCCGGGAACGGCCGCCG
Organism: Streptomyces sp. NPDC046900; assembly: GCF_040644975.1. Classification (NCBI taxonomy): domain Bacteria; kingdom Bacillati; phylum Actinomycetota; class Actinomycetes; order Kitasatosporales; family Streptomycetaceae; genus Streptomyces; species Streptomyces sp. NPDC046900. The sequence goes on from NZ_JBEYXD010000042.1 coordinate 50,670, forward strand.
TCTCACGCCACGTGCGGCCCGGAGACGAAGTGACCGTTCCTGTCGTAGGGCCAGGCGTTGGCGACGCATCCATGGAGGCCCTTGATCTGCTGCATCATCACGGGGGCCAGTTGACCGGGGCCCGCGCAGGTCATGTGCGTGTAGCCCAGGAAGTGCCCCATCTCGTGGTTGATGATCAGTGCCCGGTAGTCATGGATCGGACCGTCGAACGTGGGCGAGCCCTTGACCCAGCGCTTGAGGTTCACCACCACCCCGCCGGAAACCTCGCAGTTGTACTCGCCCTGGGTGTTCTGGTGGATGCCCGTCCAGCACAAAGCGTCCGCCGTCCCCGGCGTCGCGATCTTCACCGTGAGGTCGTGGGGCTGCCCCGCGGCCACCAACTGGAACGCGTAGGCCGGGTTGTGGGTCCAGCCCCGGGGGGCGGCGAGTATCTCGGCGATCTCGTTCGCCGCCTGGGTCGGCGAGATGTCGAGCCCGGTCTCGACCTTCACCACGTAGCGGAGCGGACGCGGACCCCGACCGACCTTCTCGCCACTGGCATCCGCGGTGACGAATGTGCCGGAGCCCGTCGCAGGGACGTCGATCTCGGTGGGGGTCGGCGTGGGCGTCGGGGTGGGCGTGGGGGTCGGCGTGGGCGTACTGGTGTGGTGCACCGTGCTCCGCGGGTGCGGCGCACCGCTCGACGCGTCGCTTCGTCCGCCGTCCAGGAAGAAGACCCCGGAACCGAGCAGACCGGCGGCCAGCAGCACGCCGATCAGAAGGCCCCGGCCCCGACGGCGCGGACGGCCCCTGCGGTGGGAAGAGCGGTGCCGACGGCCACCGCGATGGGAGGTCCGGTTCTCACGGCCATCGCGGCGGGAGGCCCCGGCGCTGCCGGTGGGCGGTGCGGATTCCAGCTCTCGTGCCGAATACATGGCAGCTCAAACTGGTCATTTCAGATGATCGCCGTGAGCTCGGAAAATCACGAAAGGGTAACGAGTGGTTTCCGGCGACTCTCGCCACTTCGGACCGGACCACCGGCAGACCGGTCCCCTTCGGCCGACGCTCGCCATTTCGAACCGGACCACCGGCAGACCGCCCCCGACTGCCGGCCGGCCGGTTCGACGGGGCCGTCCGCCCGACGGCGCGCCGACCCGGAAACCGCCCGCACATCCCATCCGTTGTGACCCTTCCGTAACAGCTCCCGAGGGGGGCTCTTTCCGGGACGGCCACCGAACGCGGTCTGCTTACACTGTCGACGTGCCACGAGTCCTGATTGTCGAAGACGACCCAGATGTCCGTAAGGCCGTCCAGCTGGCGCTCCGACATCAGGGGCACCAGGTTTCCGCCGCCGGAACGGGTGAAGAGGGACTGGAACAGCTCCATCCCTTCCGCCCGGACGTCGTCGTGCTCGACCTCATGCTGCCCGGCATGTCCGGCCTCGACGTATGCCGGCGGATAAGGGATCGCGACCAGGTCCCGATCATCATGGTGACCGCCAAGGCCGATGACATCGATGTCGTCGTGGGCCTGGAGGCCGGCGCGGACGACTACGTGGTCAAGCCCGTACAGGCCCGGGTGCTCGACGCGCGCATACGGGCCGTACTGCGCAGGCAGGACGCGTCGGTCTCGGACGGCGTCCGGCCCAGGGCGGAGTCGCACGGCGAGCTGGTCATCGACCGGGCCGGGCTCGTGGTGTCACACCGTGGCGAACGTGTCGCGCTCGCCCCCTCCGAGCTCCGGCTGCTGCTGACCCTGTCGGCCTCGCCGGGACAGGTGTTCAGCCGCCAGCAGTTGCTGGAAGCGGTCTGGGAGCACAGCTACCACGGCGACATACGACTGGTGGACGCCTGTGTGAAGCGGCTGCGCAGCAAGCTCGGTGAGGGCAGGGATCCCCGGTACGTGCAGACCGTACGCGGCTTCGGTTACCGCTTCGGTATCTCGTGAACGGCCGGAGATCCGTGCGGGCACGAAGGGCCGTACGCGAACGCGAGGCCGTCGGAGCCGGGCAGGGCGCCGGGTCGGCGCCGTTCCTCAGGGCGGTCCTGGCACGAGTCCCGCTTCCGCTGCGTGGCCTGCGCCCCCGCCTGGTGGCGGCCTTCGTCCTGGTGGCCATGGCGAGTGCCCTGAGCACCGGAGCCCTCGCATTCCGGGAGGCGCGCACGGGGGTGCTGCAGCAGAGCCAGGACTCCGTCATCCGGCAGTTCCGGACCAGCGTCGACGCCGTGGCCGTCTACACTCCCCCCGCGCCGAACCAGCCGGAGCTGCAGTCGGCGGTGAACCAGGTGCTCCACGGCAACCCGTCACAGGGGTGGCGGGTCATGGCCACGTACGGCAGCGTCCGCGCCTGGGCGCCGAGTGCCGACTTCGACAGGCTGAGCCCCGAACTGCGCCGGTCCGTGCACACCAAACGGGCCGCGGTGTTCCAGCGGGTGAACGTCGACGGGCAGCCCAATCTCGTCGTCGGAATGCCGGTCACGTACACCACGGGTGAGGGCGCGGAACCCAGGCTCTCGGGGATGGTGATGTACCTGGTGGTGCCGCAGAACACCGAAGCGGCCTACGTCAGCGCGATGATCAGCGGCATCGAGCGCGCCACCCTGGTGGCACTGTGCCTCGCCGTCGTCCTGGCGCTGCTGGCCGCGAGCGGTGTGCTGCGTCCCGTGCGGGCGTTGCGCCGGGCGACGCGCCGGATGGCCGAGGGACATCTCGACGTCCGGCTGGCGGTCAATGGTTCCGACGAACTGGCCGACCTCTCACGATCGTTCAACGACACGGCGGCCGCGCTGGAGCGGTCGGTCGCGGAGTTGCGCCGCCTGGAGGCCCAGGCGCGCCGCTTCGTCGCGGACGTCTCCCATGAACTGCGGACGCCGCTGGCGGCGATGTCAGCGGTCACCGACGTGCTGGACGAGAACGTGCGGCACTTGGACCAGGAGACCGGCGACGCGTTGCGGCTCATCAGCGAGGGAACCAGCCGGCTGAGCGGGCTGGTGAACGACCTGATGGAGATCTCCCGCTTCGACGCGGGCGCGGTCGAACTCAACCTGGACGAGATCGACTTGGCCGAGTCCGTACAGCGCACTCTTGCCTCTCGGGGGTGGCAGGGTCAGGTGGAGACGTATCTGCCCCGGCCGGGCGTGCTCAGGACGCGCGTGGATCCGCGCCGACTCGACGTGGTCATGGCCAATCTGATCGGCAACGCGCTGCGGCACGGGGCGCCGCCGGTGCGACTGACCATGGGTGTGAGGGAGGAGCGAGCGGACATGGCATGGGCCGTCATCGAGGTGAGCGACAGCGGACCGGGGATTGCCGAGGAAGCCATGCCGCACATATTCGAACGCTTCTACAAGGCGAGCACATCGCGGACCAGAAGCGAGAGCAGCGGACTGGGCCTGGCCATCACGGTGGAGAACGTGCATCTGCACGGAGGACGCATCAGTGCGGCGAACCTGCCCGGGGGCGGTGCGGCGTTCACGGTCGAACTCCCCCTGCACCGCGACTCCGCAGCCGCCGCCGACGCCACCGCGGGTGCCTGGTGAAGGGCTCGCGCGTGGCGGCGCTGCTGGTCGGGCTCACGGCTGTGCTCACGCTGGCGGGGTGCGGAGTCCCCCCGTCCGACGTCATCGAGGCCGGCGCACCGGCGAGTGGCATGTTCTCCGCCGGTCCGAAGCACGCGGGACCGACCGCCGTCCCCGTCTATTTCCTGCACAACGGTGATCTGAAGCCCTATCTTCGCAAGATCAGCGCCCCTGGGGACCTCGGGACCCTGGTGCGCCTGCTGTTCGACGGACCGTCCGCGAGCGAGGCAGCGACGACCGTCACGAAGCTGCCCCACCTGACGGATGCACCAACGGTGACGATCGGCAGCGACAACATCCTCTCCGTCCGCCTCCCCAAAGACGTCCCGCCCCTCAGCCACCTGGCCATGCTGCAGTTGGCGTGCACGGTGGGTCACGAGACCGCGCTGTCCGCCGCACTGTCCTCGGACGCGCCTCAGGACGGCGCCTCTACGGCTCCTCCCGTCGGTGGGAAACCGTCCTCGCCCGCATACCCGAGCGTCCGTGTGCTCGGGGACGGATGGACGATGACGCAGTCGGACGGCGAGTGTCCCGACCCTGTACAGCCGTAGGAGGAGCCAAGGCACCACCTCGGTACTGGCGGGGGTCACCACCTGTGGCCTGCGGATACGCGGGGCAGTGCCGGCCTTCAAGGGGAACCGCTCTTGCCGATTTCACGCCAGGGGGCGCGGCGGGGGCGATGGCCGGACACCAGGATGGCCATGATGCCGACAGTAGCGCGTGCCCGCTGCGCGCCCGATCGACCGGGGAACAGCAGGGGAACGGCGGCACCGGTGGGACCTAGGCCCAGGTCAGACGCTTCGCGGGTCAACCCGCACCCGTATCACTCGTCTTCCAAGCTGGGGACCCGTCTACCGGAGCGTCACCACGTCTGTGCATGCTGTCTGGCATGACTGAGCCTGGCCCTGAGCACGTGAAGGTGCACTTTCGCCTTGAGATCGAGAACGACTGGCCCCCGGCCGGAGTGGAGAGTCTCTGGGCCATCGACCGGGGCAACGGGGAAGTCGAGTTGGCGAACACACCCTTCTTTGTCCGGGGTGTCGCCATCGGCGACATCGTTGAGACGTCCATGGACGACGAGGGAGTCAGCTAGGCAGGCAAGGTGGTCCGGCCCTCGGACAACTGCACCATCCGCTTGATCGTGCTCCGCGACAGCGGCTCGGCGGCGGCCCGACAGAGCGTGCTCAACGCCTTCAACAAGTTGGGCGCCGGCGGTGAGGGCATCGAGCAGTTCCGCATGGTGTCCCTCGACATCCCGCCGGAAGCGGATCTCGGCAAGATCAAGCGTCTCCTTCAACACGGCGTCGATAAGGAGTGGTGGCACATGGAGGAGGGCTGCATCACGGATGCTTGGCGGACTACCGAGGCTCGCTGACACCTCAAGGTCGCGGTGCCCCTTGCGTGCCCGATCAGACGGTCGGCAGCAGCGGATGACGGCAACAAAGGTGTACGCACAAGGGCCTTGGCGGTAAAAGGGGCCGGCCTTGAGCCCTTGCAACCACCGACCGCGCTTGTCGTCCAGCCCGGTGTGGCTACCGGCTCAGTGTCCCGGTGTTCCCAAGATGCTGGTGCCCGCGAGGATGCAGGCCGTCACATAGCCGACCAGGGCGGGTATGCCGAACGACGCCATCATCATCCAGAATGCCCAAAACCTGTGCACTCCTTCGGGGAGGCGGGAGCGCGGCTCCAGACCAAGACCGGTGCGGGCGTGACGGGTCACCGCGATCGCGCAACCAGGACGTGATTCCGCACGCCGGATGGCCTGGCGAACCTGCGTACTGACCGGATGTTTGTTGTCGACGGTAAGACGGACCTGCTTCCCGTCCCGCATGTGCAGTTCGTCGATGTAACCGACGCGAGCAATCGAGGTGTAGCGGCGCACGCTGACCAAGTCGTCCAAACGAAGCGTGCGTACCCCGGTCATGGTCCTGGCGGAGACGAAGTACCGACCGCCTTGGACGACTATGGATGGTCGACCCGCGAATCCGTACCAGATCGCGATCAGGATGGGGCCGGCAATGACACCAGCCAAGGTAGAGATCCCCGTGTATGTGCCCTTGAGCACGTGGGATCGAATCAGCCCCGCGTCGACAAACACGATCGCCGCCCAAAGGGACGACACGACACACAACCCTCGTAGCATCCGTCGACGGGCATACGACGCCTTTACGGGACCCGGGGCTCCTCGGGAACCCAGCCGCCGCTGAGTGCGCCGTGCCCTTCGAGCGGGCCGACGCAGCTCACGCGTCAGGTCTGCCATCGGATCCGCACCGTCACCATCCCGCGCCGCCACCGGCCGATCATATGCCCGGACGATCCCGTATTCGCGGCCTATCCGCTGTCACGTCATGACCGTGCCCGGCTGAGCCAGGCGTGCAGACCCAAGCGGTCGTGGTGTTGACGGTTCGGGACGAAGAGGCCACGTGCCTACTGCTCTCCTCAAGCGGGTGTCGCAGGTTCGAATCCTGCCGGGGGCACACGATGAAGGGCCAGTTCAGAGGCTTGATCCCCTCGAACTGGCCCTTACGCATGACCACAGCCGTGCCACTCGCGTGCCAGAAAGTCCGCTAAGAGTCCACGTCGCCCCGAGTCTCGCGGATCATCGAGCCGAGGCGATCGGCGATCTCTCGGTCGCGGCCGTTGACCATGTGCTGATAGATCAGCGCCGCCGGGGCGTGCTGTGGCCCATCCGGGTCATCAGCTCACGCAGGCTCGCGCCGGACGCGGCGAGGGTGTTCCCGGTGTGTCGCAGATCGTGGAAGTGCACGTCTGCCGTGATCCCCGCCTTCTTCCTGGCCTTGATCCAGTCGTCTCGGAAGTTGCTGCGACGGAGCCGACCGCCCCGGGGCCCGAGGAAGACGCGACCGTCTCGGCCGAACCCGGAGTAGGCATCGAGGTGCCGCTTCACGTCCGGCAGGAGTTCAGTCGGGAAGGCCACCGGCCGGACACCGGCATCCGACTTCGGAGCCTTGTCGAAGAGAGCTCCCGAACAACGCGTGGTCTCATCCCCAGTCCCGGTGAACTTGGAGTTGACGGTCCGACAGTTGCCCAGAACTGCTTGCGGAACCTGCGTGTACCGAGGTGTCCAGGCCACAGATCCAGCCGGCGAGGATCCGCAAGGCTTCGGAAGACGGCGAGCCGGGTTGAGCCGTATCCACGCACAACCACTGGCCCGGGTCACCGGGAAAGCTGAGGTTCTCGTACTCCAAAGTGACTTCGCCGAGCAGTGGGTGCCAGAGGTGTCTGGTGCCGTAGGAGAACTCTTCCACGTCGTGCTCGACCCACCACTGGCGAAAGTCTTCGTCTGCGGCTGACAGCTGACTAATCAGCTCGGCCAGGTGCGGATCGTCCGGATTGCGACCCGCGTACAGATGCAAACCTGTGACGATCATCCGGGCAGCGTTGTCCCAGTCGAGAAACAGTTCACGTGCCACGGGATCGAGAAATGCGAATCGCGCCAAATTGCGGTCGCTGGCCGGCACGGCCTCGAAATCGACAAACATGGCGCGGGCCATCCGATTGAGGGCAAGGACGTCCATGCGATCGCCCAGAATCATGGCAGGGGTATCCCGGAGAACCTCGAGCAGTGCGTACGCCCCGGGACGCACTCTCCGCGGAACCGCGGGCCGGCTCAGTCTGGCCACGGACCGCGGCCTGGCGAGGTTGAACAGGTGCACACGCTCGACGTCATCCAGTCGCAGGGCCCGGGCCACGGCATCCAACACTGCTTCTGAGACGTTGCCCACCCGCCCGCGTTCCAGACGGATGTAGTAGTCGGCGCTCAATCCTGCTATCAGCGCGACTTCCTCACGGCGGAGTCCCGGGACGCGGCGACTCGCCCCGGCCATAACCCCGACCTGTTCAGGAGTCACCCGGGCGCGCCGCGAACGCAGAAAATCGCTCAGCTCCTTGTTGCCACCTGAACCAGACGACGACGTAGCCATACCTTGAGGCTAGCTCTCCATGTGCAAGCCCAGCAAGACACACCGTAGAAAGGCGTGGTCACATTACCGTCTCTCTTTCAGCGAGAAAGAGGGCCTTTAGAGCAGTCGCACGACAACCCCAAAGGGGGACGAGTGCCCGCTTTCCGTCAGATCGGCCAGCGACGTCAAGCAAATAGGAATCTTGCGAATATGAGCTCGGCGAAAAAACGGTTCGAAATTGTTTCAATGTCCTGATGCGTGATTTCGGACGTGGGCCGTTGAGGAATATCCGAGGGCGTCAGGGTCACACAGCCGGTGGAACCGGATGCTCGGCGATGGGAAAGGGGGCCTGCCGGTACCTGGGTCAGTAGGCCCTGGCCGAGGGATGCCTGTTGGACCGCCCCCAGATGCCTTTCCGGCTGGTTCTCTGGTAATGCAGGCCGGCACAAAGGCCCGCAGGACACGATCCCGCAGACCTTGCCAACCATGGCGAATCCCCGGTTGGTGGGCTGGTTGCGGGCAAGTCGCCACGCGACGCCGGCCGACATCCTGACGATCGGCTTCTCCTCGCACCTACGCCCCATACCTGATAGGACCTGGAATGACGAGCACTCACCAGACAGCACTCGTTGAGTCACCGAAAACCCGCGAGATATCCGACGCAGCAATAGCCCTCGCGCTGCAGCGCAACCTGCTCCCACACCGTTTGAGGGGCGGCGACGCCGTGGAGGTGGCCTCGTGCTACCTGCCGGCTGACGTGGACGCTGGAGTGGGGGGCGACTGGTTCGATGTGATCCCGCTGTCCGGTGCCCGGGTGGCCCTCGTCGTCGGAGACGTGGTCGGACACGGCATTGACGCCGCGGCGGCCATGGGTAGGCTCCGAACCGCCGTCCGCACGCTCGCGGACCTGGATCTGCCCCCCGACGAACTACTGACCCACCTCGATGACAGCGTCCAGCGCATGACCGAGGAAGATGACGACGTCCTGGACGAGGCCCCGCTGGTGGTCGGCGCGACCTGTCTGTACGCCGTCTACGACCCCGTCGCGGGGCGGTGCGCTATAGCGCTGGCCGGGCACCCGCCGCCCGCGATCATCGATCCGCAGGGGCAGGTCACCTTCCCCGACCTGCCGTCCGGTGCGCCGCTTGGCCTCGGCCTCGGGCTGGTTCCCTTCGAGACCATGGAAGTGGAGCTGCCCGAGGGAAGCCGGCTCGCGTTCTACACGGACGGCTTGGTCGAGTCCCGCGACCAGGACATCGACGTCGGCATGCAGCGACTGGCCGCCGCCCTGGCGCAGCCTTATCAGTCCTTGGAGGACCTGTGCTCCTCGGTGATGGAAACCGTGCCGGTTCAAACACTATTCGATGACGTCACCTTGCTCCTTGTCCGGCTCCGTGTACTCAACACGGCCCAGATCACCTCCTGGGACCTGCCGCCCGAGCCAGCCGTCGTTCGCACCGCCCGGCACGAGGTTGCCCGTCAGCTCAGCGAATGGGGGCTGGAGCATCTGGTGCCGACCACGGAGCTGGTCGTCAGTGAACTGCTCACCAACGCCATCGACCACGGCGACGGCCCTATCCGGCTGCGACTCATCCAGCACCAAGTCCTGACCTGCGAAGTCTTTGACAGGGGAAACTGCTACCCGCGCCTGCGCCATGCGCGCATCGACGACGAGAACGGCCGTGGCCTGTCCTTGATCGCCCATCTGTCCCGCAGGTGGGGCTTTCGCTCCGCATTGGACGGGAAACTCGTCTGGGTCGAGCAAAACCTTTCCTGATTTCCTATTTGTCCCGCAGGTGGAGTTTTCGCTCCACATTGGTCCGATCCGCATAGAGCTACGGATCAGAAGGCTCCCGTGCCCCATCCGTGCCCGATCGTGCGGGACACCGCGGGGAACCACGGTGCCGAGCGGGCACCACTCAGCGCAACGGCCCCCTGACCGTCTCGCCTGGTCAGGTGCCGTTCACCTACGCGGTGGGTGTGGAATTTGAACCCACGGTGACTCGCGCCACGACGGTTTTCAAGATCGTGGACCAGGCCTGGGGCGGAGCCTGACGCTCGTACCCGAGGATGTCGTGAAGCCAACGGTCGAAGTACTGGGCCTCGGCCTCTCGGTCACCCGCGACAGTCAGCCACTCACGGGCGGCAGTGATCATATGCGTCTCGGCTTGATCCGTTTCCGCAAGCCGGAGCTCGACCCAATCGGTCAGCTCGCCCCTGCGGGGGCCGTGGCCGGCGAATACGCCGACGGGCGGGAGGTCGGAGCGGCCGCGGTAGGGACGGGGTTCGCGGTAATCGTCTTGTTCCGGGAACTGGTCGAGGACGAAGAGGACCTCCACGTGGGAGAAGCCCTGCAGACCCTGGAGGCATGCCTCGCCGAAGCGCTCATCGATGGTGATCGTGCTGCGGACGGCACCCCAGTTGTCCGTGTACTGGACATCCGTCCGGTTGTCCCGGATCGTACCTATCGGTGTGATCTCGAAGCTCGGCATGGCCAGAGGCTATCCGCGCCGCACCGCGCCCATACAAGCGCCGAGGCCACCGGCACTGAGGCTGGGTGACGCGCAGGAGGAGATCCGTCAGGGCCAACGACGCGTACCCGTACGCGGCGCGCCACCGCTACGCGAGAAGCTTGCCAATTTCATTGGACGGCAAAAAAAGCAAAGGCAAGGAGAGCCCTCTCCTTGCCACTCTCAACGTATAGCGCCCTGGGGGGCTTGCCGCAAGACCCGGGTCACGGCGCACAATCGTCGGCCGAGCCCACAACCTGCGGAAACGGGGGCACGACGTGCGTGTGTCGTCGTCGGCGTACGGGGGTTGCGGGCGCTCGGCGCGGAGGTGCGGGGTGCGGGGTGCGCGCCGCCCGAGAGCGCTGAGCGGACGGCCGACTCATCGATGGGAAGGCAACCAGAGATGAGGACGCGCCCGACAAGAGGTTCGACAGAGTTGGAGGCGCCGGTGATTCGATCGGCCACCGCAGTGCAACGGGGCATGGCTGCCTCGGAGGTATCGCAATGATCAAGCAGTACGTGTTGGGTCTTCAAGAGGTTGACGAGACGCAGGTCGCCGTCGTCGGCGGCAAGGCCGCGCACCTGGGCGAGCTGTCGCGGATCGAAGGCATCCGCGTGCCGGGGGGCTTTTGCGTGACGACGGACGCCTTCCGGCGGATCATGGCGGAAGCGCCGTCGATCGACGGTCGGCTCGATCAGCTGTCGCGTTTGGACCCGGACGACCGGGAGGCGATCCGCACGCTCAGCGCGCACATTCGCCGGACCATCGAGGGGATTGCCATCCCGGGCGATCTCGCGGCGGCGATCACCCGCGCACTCGCCGGGCTCGGCGAGCAAGCCGCCTACGCCGTCCGATCCAGCGCGACGGCAGAGGACCTGCCGACGGCCTCCTTCGCCGGCCAGCAGGACACGTACCTGAACGTCGTGGGGCCGGCAGCGATCCTCCAGCACGTCAGCCGGTGCTGGGCCTCGCTGTTCACCGAGCGGGCCGTGACATACCGCCGGCGGAACGGCATCGACCACCGTACGGTCCACATGGCCGTGGTCGTGCAGCAGATGGTCTTTCCGCATGCGGCCGGCATCCTGTTCACGGCCGATCCCGTCACGGGCAACCGGAAGGTCGCCACCGTGGACGCCGGCTTCGGCCTCGGCGAGGCCCTGGTCTCCGGCCTGGTGAACCCGGACGTCTTCAAGGTGCGACAGGGCGAAGTCGTCGCCAAGGCGATCGCCGCCAAACAGCGTGCCGTTCACGCCCTGCCGGCCGGCGGTACGCAGGAAGTGGCGATCGACTCGCAGCGGCAGGAGCAGCCGGCGCTGACGGATGCGCAGGTCGTGCAGCTCGTGCAGCTCGGGCGGCGGATCGAAGCGCACTTCGGTCGCCCGCAGGACATCGAGTGGTGCCTGGTCGATGATGGCTTCCGGATCGTCCAGAGCCGGCCGATCACGACGTTGTTCCCCATTCCCGAGGCCGGCGACCAGGAGAATCACGTCTACGTCTCCGTAGGCCATGGGCAGATGATGACCGACCCCATGAAGCCTCTGGGGTTCTCCATGTGGCAGCTGACGGCCATGGTGCCGATGCACGAGGCGGGCGGGAGGCTGTTCGTCGACGTCACCCGGCGCCTGGCCTCGCCCGCGGGCCGCGCCGGCCTCCTGGACGCCATGGGGAGAGGCGATCCGCTGGTCAGGGACGCTCTGGAGACCGTCCTCGACCGCGACGATTTCGTCCCGTCGCTCCCGGACGCGGGTCCCGGCGGGCCGCCGGCCAGAGGCGCGTCCGCCCCGATCGAGACCGATCCGGCCATCGTCACCGAGCTGATCGAGCGCAGTCAGGCGTCCATCGCCGCCCTGGAGCGCGACATCCGGACGAAGACCGGACCGGCGCTGTTCGACTTCCTGCTGGAGGCCTTCGAGGAGCACAAGCGGGTCCTCGGTGATCCGCTGAACATTCAGGCGATCATGGCGGGGATGGAGGCCACGTGGTGGCTCAACGACACGCTGCAGGAGTGGCTGGGCGAGAAGAACGCGGCTGACACGCTCACGCTGTCCGCCCCCGACAACGTCACCTCGGAGATGGGACTGGCGCTGCTCGACGTCGCGGACGTGATCCGCCCGCAGCCGGAGGTGGTGGCGTTCCTGCAGGACGTCGAGGACGAGGGCTTCCTGGACGAGCTGGCGAAGCTCGCGGGCGGGACCGAAGCGCGCGACGCCATAGAGGCCTACCTCGACCGGTACGGCATGCGCTGTGTCGGCGAGATCGACATCACGAGGCCACGTTGGCGCGAGCGCCCCACCACGCTCGTGCCCGTGATCCTCGACAACGTCAGGAACTTCGAGCCGGGCGCCGCCGAGCGGCGCTTCGAGCAAGGAAGGCAGAAGGCGCAGAAGAAGGAGCAGGACGTGCTGTCCCGCTTGCGGGCCCAGCCGGACGGGGACCGGAAAGCCGACGAGACCAAGCGGATGATCGACCGGGTCAGAACCTTCATCGGGTACCGGGAGTACCCGAAGTACGGAATCATCAGCCGCTACTTCGTCTACAAGCAGGCCCTGCTGGCGGAGGCCGACCGCCTCGTGCAGGCCGAGGTGCTTACTGAGAAGGAGGACATCTTCTACCTCACGTTCCAGGAACTCCACGACGCCGTGCGCTCGAACCAGGTGGATGACCAGCTCATCCAGCAGCGCAAGGACGCGTTCCGGTCGTACCACGCGCTCACTCCGCCCCGGGTGCTCACATCGGATGGTGAGGCCCTGACCGGGGCGTACCGGCGCGACGACGTGCCGGCTGGCGCCCTGATCGGCCTACCGGTTTCCGCCGGGACCATCGAGGGACGGGCCCGCGTCATCCTCGACATGGCGGAGGCCGATCTCGAAGCGGGCGACATCCTGGTCACGACCTTCACGGACCCCAGTTGGTCGCCGCTGTTCGTCGCAGTCGCGGGCCTGGTGACGGAGGTGGGTGGCCTGATGACCCACGGCGCGGTGATCGCCCGGGAGTACGGCCTGCCGGCCGTCGTGGGCGTGGAGCAGGCCACCCGGCTGATCCGGGACGGACAGCGGATCCGCGTGCACGGAACCGACGGGTACGTCGAGACCCTGCCTTGACCGACCACACACCGAGAAGCCGCATCCGTAGCTTCCGGCTGAACAACGCTCTCGGGGCGAAGCAGTGGCCTGCCACAGCCGTGCCACATCGTGTGGTCAACCACGGTCAACGACGGCTCGCCGCAGCTGAGATGAGCCGTTCGCCTGGGTTGCCGCTCCAGCCGGACTGACCTGGAGTGCCATGCCGCCGATCACGTCCGCCCTTGCAAGGCGGTTGTCTCCCTCACCGCACGAGCGCCCTCCCGGCCCGTCCTGGGGCCGTGGAAGGGCGCTCGATGGTGACCGACCTCGACAACTGCCGACAGTTCAGCGGCAGGTCAGAGCGGTGATCGACGAGGCGGCCGCAGGTCACGGCCGCCGGTGGTCAGTTGTGGCTGTTCTGAATGAGTTACAGGTCAGGGGCTCAACTGGCCCCATGGGCCGTTTCGGGGCCGTCATCGGCGTTGTCCGGGTCCCGGAAGACGCGGTCGACGGCGGCGTGGGGGCGCGCCTCGCTGTTCGGCATCAGGTGGGTGTAAGTGCGCATTGTGAAGCTCGGGTCGTGGTGGCCCAGGTACTCGCTCACGGCCTTGACGCTCTCCCCCGCGTCCAGGAGCACGGACGCGTAGAAGTGGCGGAGGGCGTGCACGCGGTTCTCGCGTCCGAGGGGGATGACGGGGCGCCGTTCGCGAGTGCCGGCCGGAGAGTGGCGTGCGCGGGGAGCTCCCATCCCATCTGCCATCGACCCAGGCAGAGTCGAGCAGACGCGGCCCCTGGCGTCCAGGTCGTACGTACAGTGGCGCGCTCCACCTGGACGCCAGGAACCACGCCCGCTCCACGATGTGTGGGATAGGTGGCCACGGCATCTTCGCAGGTCGAAGCTGCATCCAGCCCTAGAGCCCCACGTCCGCGTAGCCGTAACCCACTTGCAGAAGAACTAACCCTGTTCCACTCCAGCCCTCGGAGGCCGGCGGCAGAGCCGCGCCAAGTACGGCGCGATACGCTGCGTCCACCGTGGGATGGGGACCGCTTAAGGGCGCTACACGCCGTCCCTGCCATGGCCCGAAGGCACACCGGGAGTGCAGGCATGAGCATCAGGCCATCGTTGATTCAGGCCGAGCGGGTTGATTGGGCTTCCCTGCGTTGCGGTTGCGGCAAGACAGGCACCCATATCCCTAAGACGTTTGCCAATTTGCTCGAAGCCAGAACCCCAGCTGAGTTTGCACAGTCGTCCCTAGAAGGGCACGTCTACAACCAGTCGCTTCTTTTCGAGGTGGCAGCGCCCGTCACATCGCTAATCATGGCGGCCCTCAGCGAAGATCTAAGCGATACGCTGCGCATCAAATTGCTCACCTACCTAATACGCTGCGTGGGCGGAGAATCGTACTGGACCGAAGTCGAGGCCGGTGCGCCAGAGATTGAAGTGGACTGCCAGATAGCAGCCCGAGAGGGGATCTGGTCGCTCTATCAGGAGTACGCGACAGGTCGCGCAGACATGGCCAGGATCGCTCTGGAACTAGTCGACAACGACCCGGAGCGGTTCGCCCATTTCGACGCAAAGCTCATCGGCCGGTTCGATAAGCGAATGAAGAAAGCGCGTCGCTGACGCGAGGGCGGGGGCACCCCGAGTACTACTCGCAGCCCAGGTGAGGCCGTGAGGGGCTGCCGCAGCCACCCGCGAAGCCAGGCTCTGGTTCTACGAAAGCGCGCCACTCGCGTGCCAGAACACGCAGGGACTCCCGGGGAATCGGGGTGCACAGGAGTACGCGCTACCGGATACGTCGAAGGTAGGGAACCCGCAGGTCACACCCCAGATTACCCAACCGTCGCTCCTAAGAAGTCACCTCATTTGGTAAGCCTGCGGTAGCAGATGAGGGTGCAGGCGATGCTGGTGAAGGCGAGGAAGTGCTCGGCTCTGCGCTCGTAGCGGCGGTGCAGTCGTCGGCATCTGCATCCGGCAAGCCAGGACATCGTGCGTTCTACGGTCCATCGGTGCCGGCCCAAGCGGGTCGGTCTCGATGCCCTCGCGGGCAATGCGATGTGTGATGCCCCGCTTGCGTAACCATCGCCGCAGGTGGTCGTAGTCGTATCCCTTGTCGGCGTGGAGCTTTCCCTGACGTCACCGCTGGCCCGGGCGGCGCGATGACCGACGAGGTCGGCGTCATGTGACCTCACCGTCCACACCACCCTCGGGGACGACGGGCGCACCGCGCACGTCAGCGTCCAGTACACCGGCGCCGACGAGTGGTACACGCTGTCGGGCAGCCCTGTCCCTGTCCCCGGCGGGGGCCTGGCCACCCACCATCAGAGCCTGCTCGACCGTATCCGGCACGGTGAAGGCGCCCAGGCCATCTGACCTCAGGGACGGTTCCTCCTCAGCACGACGGTTGTCTGGATCGCTCAGTCGCCGACGGACCAGAGATACCGGTGCGTTCCGCTCTGAACGATGGTGCACAGCTCTCGACCTGGTCTACCCAGATGCCACCGTAGGCTTCGGGAAGCCGATCAAGTTCCGCGAGCAGCAAGGGCAACCTGCCGCTCGTTGAAGATGGCATCCTCGTACGGACTCAAGGCCCACAGCATCGGTCACAGAAGCTGCGGCCGACCGCAGTGACGGCAGCGCTGACGCCAACGACGGCGGACGGCCGCGACGCTCGACAGCCGCGCGTGGTACTGGCAAAGTGCCGGCGCCGGTCGGGCAACGGGGGCGCTCAGTGCTGTACTGCGAGTCCGGGGTGGTGGCGCCGCATCGCGTCCAGGACCGCCTCAGGCGGCACCGGCAAGGTGTTCGTGGCCATGTTGGCCGGACCGAAGCCGAGTCGTGCGTTCATGGACGCGGTGCTGCGGACGAGCTTGGGTGCTCGAGCCAGATAGGCGTCCGGGTCGTGCAGCACCAGCTCAATGAACCGCTGCGAGGTGTTACGAACCCGCTGCTCGCGTATCCGCACGGCGGCTATCTCGTCCCAGCCGAACCGGCCCAGCCTCACGTGTTCCACTCCCGCGTCGTCCAGCACCAGCTCCGGTCGGTCGCGGAGCAGGCGCTGGATGATGATCAACGAGCAGAACCCGAAGAAGGGCACGGCCAGCGCCCCCGCCACAGTCATCTTCGCGGTGCTGTGGGCGACCAGGAAAACGATGCCCAGAGCGACGAAGAGCAGAGAGCCAGCCAACATGGCCCACACACGCCCCTTGGCGAGCGGGTAGACCGTCGGGGGCAGTGGAGCGCCGTTTCTGATCATGGGCTCAGACGATAGGACCAGAGCCCTCGTCAGCGGAAGCCTTTCGCAGACCGCGCGGTACCGTGGCCGTCCCGTCTGCCGCTATCCACCGAAGCGGTCCCATGCCACAACCGTGCCAGATCGAGCGGGGAGCCAGGGGGAATCTCGGCGGAGGGCGGGAAGAACAACGCCCCATCGCCAGCAGAGCAGTTCCCCAGGTCAGCCGAGTAGCCGACCTACCTCGCAAGTGCCGTCGGCGGTGCGGGGAGTTGACGCTGTTGGCCGATCCCGGGCCGGGTAGGGCCTTCTCGCGTGGGGCCAGGCCGGCAGGCATCTGCCGGCGAGCTCGCTCCCTGACATCCACTGGTGGCACGATCGCTACCCTCGCCGCGTCTTCGGCCAGCCCGACGATGAACTGCCCCCGTCGTGGTCACCGGCTCCCGAGTACATCGAGGACGACTGATCCTGAGCGTTGCCGAGCTCCACCGACCACGCGCTCTGCTCACTCACGTTGAGTCCTCGTGCCCCATGCGTGCCCGATCAGTCGGGGCCTAGCGGGGAACCACGGGGAATCGGAGTGAGACAGCCACTCCGCCGCAGGTCAACGACGTCCCAGCTCGGCTGGGCGTCCGCATACGGAACCTTCCAAACTAGTGCTCCACGCTCCAGACTGGGGCGCTTGACTGGTCATTGAAACTCCAGCCCAAAGCCCCTCCGCCAACCTTGGGTACACGTGACGCAGCCGCCGCTACGCTCCACCCACACGCTGGTCTGACGGCCCGGAGGCACCCCATGAAATTGATCGTCGGCATATTGATCGTCGTCTTGGGTCTGCCGCTTCTCGGCGCCGTGGCAACCAAGGTCATGAACGGCCCGATGGAGAACATCGGCAGGTTCCTGTGGATCTTGGGGTCACCAGCACTACTCATCATCGGTGGCTGGTTGATCTATCGAGGTCTCTAGTACCAGCCCCTGCACGCCCTTCGCATACCCGATCGAGGGGAAGCCACAGGACTGGCATCCTGTCGAATACGTGTCGACGTAGCCCGCAGAGACCCCGTGCACGGCCACTCCGCCGCAGGTTAGAGCCCTGTCGACGCAGAAGCACGCGGGGCCCTTCTAAGCGCTCGGTCGCTCGCAACGTGCCACAGTCGTGCCACATCGTGCGGTCAATCACGGTCAACGGCGGTTCGCCACAGTGGAGATGTGTGAGCGACTTGGGCTGCTGCTAGAGCTCGTATGACCCGGGCGCCAGGGCTACCCGTACGCCCGCCCTTACAAAGCAGTGGTCGTGAGTCTCCCGCACAGCCACGATCAGCCCGGAGTGCGTGGCCGACCTTCACCCAAGTTCGGTGGCTGAGTCGGCGAGGGCCCAGCAGCCGATCAAGATGCCGCCATTGCCGCGCGACCCACGCCGATCAGTGTCGGTGAGGTGCCAGCCCCTGTCGAGGGCGTCTCGGATCCTGTCGGAGAGTCGGCCCCTGGCACGCACATTTGCCGCGTTGTCGAGGAGGGGGCAGAACGGGGCTGCTCGGGCAGGCCACCGGAAGGGCACGTCGCGGCTGGAGCGACTGATTCCATGCTCAATTTTCACTCAGAACATGGATCAAGAGCTTGTCGCGTACATGCCTCATACGTAGTGTTCAAGTGCTTGATCGCCACGGGGGCGGTCCGCCGGAAAGGTGTCACATGGGCATCAGCTCTCGGCGCGCTGTGACCGGCGTTGCCACTGCTGCGCTGCTTCTCTGCTTTGGGAATGTGGGTACTGCCGTCGCTGCGGAAGTACCGGCTGACGACACGGCCGTAGCAGCCGACCAGACGCAGGAAATTAACGACCGACTGGGCTGGGAGGACGACACTGAGCAGCCGGTTCACCAGATAGATCCCTATCGGTGCGATGGCCCCTCGACGTGGATCAGTATCACGTCGAAGAAGGCCTACCACGTGCCGTCATGGTGGAACGGCACCAAGTACAAAGACGGTCCAGGCGGATCCATGACCGTCAGCGTGACCAAGACAGGGACCATCACGGCAGAAGTGAGCGGCACGGTCTCCGGCGAGGCGAATCTGGTCGTCGCAGCGGCCAAGTCGTCCATCACTTACAAGATCGCCGGTAGCGTTTCGGTCGCGACGGGACACACCTACACGCGCAACATCGCCCGGGGTAAGTACGGGCACCTGCAGTACGGTTCCTGGGGCTACAAGGTGACGTGGAAAAAGTACCGGGCCACTGGTGACGGCTGCGATGGCGTCGAAATCGGCCACGGCACGGCGACGCTGCCCACATCCGAGACCGGCTGGAAGTACTGGGAAACCACGACATGATTCATTCGAGCCCACGGGCGACCCGCTTCGCCGCAGGTACCGTCCTGTTGTCGGCGTTCCTGATCACCGCGTGCACTACGTCCGGCAACGATGAGGGTAAGGACACGAGCTCTTCACCGTCGCCTGTGTCGAGCTCGACTCGAACGGCAACCGAGCCGTCGGAGAAGAAGCTCACCGAGCAGGCTCGGGCGGCCCTTGCCGCCGTTCACGACGGGGCGCTGGTCGAGGCCGGCGCGGAGCGCGTGACCGACGGCATCCACACTGAGCCCGCACTGGGTAAGGGGAAGACCTACCGGCTCAACTTGGTCTGCGCCGGCAGCGGCAGCGCGCAGTTGAAGTTCGCGCCCGCGAGCGTCGGCAAGGAAGTTACGGTGCCGTGCGATGAATCCGTGGTCCAGCAGCGCATCGTCGCGGACAGGACGGTCCGCATCGACGTTGACGGTGTTGAGGGATCAACTGGTGTGATTGCCTGGCAGATCGACGCCACGTGAGACCAACGCGGGTTACTCCCGGCATCGCTGTCGGGAGGCACCCGGCTTGTACAGGCATCGGAGTACGGCACCGCCGAAAAGCGCAACCCCATGGCCACGAGTCGACCGTCGCGGGTTGCTCGGGTCGTTGACGCACCCCGATAGCGTGGTTGAGGCCGGAAGAGGGCGCAACGGCGGACCCACGCCTGATCGGTTGACGCACCTGCCGTCGTAGCTGAATGTCATCGTCTGAGGCGCAGACGAGATCTGCGTCGGATCTGGAGTGATGCCGTATCAAGGGAAGCACCGCGCACTTCCCGAGCGACGGCTAAGCCCCGAGCCCCCGGCCTGAAGACCCCCAGGCGGGAACTTGTAAAGCGGTGGTCACGTATCGAGGCCGGACGGCAGTGACGGCAACGCTGACGGCAACGAGCGCGGACGACTACAACGCCCGGCAGCCTGTCACGGAAGCCCCGCGGACCCGCTGGTCCAGCCAACTGGGGTGTGCCCGCATCTTCTAAACGCTTGGCCACAAGTTCGAGTCCTGCCGGACGTCACCAATCAAGACGCCCAGCGGGGATCTTCCTCCAGGGCGTTTCGTGTCTCTGGCGGCAACGGAGTAGTCGCCGCACCAAACCAGCAGTGACTGTCGGGGTCGGCGCAGCGCGCCGTCAAGCTCCAATCCGCCGTCCGTCTCGTCTCGCCGAGGCGATCACGGCGGAAACGATGGCGGTCACGACGAGGCTCCCCATCATGACCATCCCCACGCCGACCATGAAGAGGCCGCTGGAGTCGTCCGACCAGTCGTAATAGGCAGCAACGGTGAGGCCGACCGTGGTGCCGAGCACAGCGCCTGCGATGTAGCGCCGGGATGCCGCCCAGCAAACCGGGGCCAGCAGGGTAAGCACCAGCCCGATCACCTGCCACGCCTCGTACGGACCGGTCGTCGTGCCATCGGGTTGCACGTCACGATGCTGGTCCCAGCCCAGCCAGGCAGCCCACGCTGCTAGCGACACCCCAGCCAGCACGAGGATCGACAACGGCTGGCGAACAGGTATCAGTCGTCCATGACGCATGACCCAAGCGTTTCCGCTCATCCCATCACCGACCAGAGCGCAACTACTCAGCTCCACCTGAGTACATCAGCTATGGGCACAGACATACTGGACCAGGTTAGCTGCCCAGCAGGTGAGGGAGCCAGGCAACCTCGCTGCGGCCAGAACAGTCCTGTCGAATGCGTGTCGAAGTCGGCATGCAAGGCTCCGCCAGGCCGTACGACTGACCAGGTCAGCGGCCTACTGCAGGCAAACCGGAAGTGCGCCTTCTAAGCGCCTGGTCGCATCCGGGGTGAGTGTCTAAAAAACTGCGTGACCACGTCGACGCACAGCGGCGGACGAGCGCGGACGGCTGTGGACGCTTGCAGCAGGTGAGAGGCCAACCGACCCATGGTCGACCATCCGCACAAGTTCCTTCGGGACGAAGAGGTCGTGCGAGCACCCACGGGGAACTCCGAATACCGCACGAGCGGTCAGCGGGATACCGACACCAGTTGGCCGCAGGTCAACAAGACAACCAGGGATACAACGAGCATCAGACCGTAGCCCGACGACCGGCCACCCAAGGGCAGCGACATGACGGACCAATCAGCCTGTCATGGCCCGAGGTATCCGCACGATTCACATGAGGATCCCGCGGGCTCCGACGAAATGACCGGCCAGGTCCTGATCGCCCGACAGGACGAGGCGATCCTGGTCGAAGGATGCTCCCGTGAGCAGTCGCCAGGCAGAGTCCGTGTCAATCTCGATCGTCGCGGCCGGCGACTCAACGGTGCTTGCTGAGCTCAACTCGACCAGATCCCAGTGACCCTGGCGCCGCTGCAGTCGCCAGAACCCGCCACCGGCGCCGCTGAGCTGGATCACAAGATCGGCATCCGGGCCCGCAAGCGGTGAGTAGTGGAGGGGCAGCGCCCACAGGAAGGTCCGCAGCACCGCGCCGAGGAAGCGTTCGTCTCGCAGTCCTGGCCGATCGACGGCGTCACGGATCTGCTGCTGGTGCACCCAGCGCTCGGTGAGGTCCTGGGCGATGTCGAACCAGAGCGGGACGGGGTGCGGGCTGGCCCAGGCGACGCGCCCCTCGGCCATGAGGTCCATGGAGGACCAGTAGGCATCCATCTCGGTGCCGGCAACCCCGAGGAGCGTGCCGATAACCCGCGGACTAAGCACGCGAGTGGTTTTCACCCACCGCTGGTTCTTGTCGTGCAGGGCCATGATGAAGGACTCATGATCGGTGAAGCCCGTCAGCAGCCCGGAACGGTCACCGTCGCGGCCACGAGACAGCCAACCCAGGTCATCATCCAGGATGTGCAGCGCCACGTCCTTCACGGACCAGCCCGGACACACAGTGGACTGATCCCAAGCCGACGAGTCCAGGTGGTCCAGCAGCACCAGCAGCGCCGCTCGCTCTTCGCACAACAGCGAACGCACGTCCATGGGCGGCAGGTCCCACAAACCCATGATCTTCCTCATCTCGTCGTATCCACAACGACACGTTGAGACATTCGACCAGACCCCGAGGTCAGACCCGCGATCGGCCCCGAGACCCTTCGCGGACCTGGGCACACGGGAACCATGGAGATCGAACTCCGCATACGGTGCTCACGACAGGGCTGCACTGCACCGAGCGCCCTCCCGGGGCCGTGGAAGGGCGCTCGATGGTGACCGACCGACAACTGCCGACAGTTCAGCGGCAGTTCGGAGCGATGATCGATGAGGCGGCCGCAGGTCACGGCCGCCGATGGTCAGTTGTGGCTGTGCAGGATCCCGTTCAGGCCGCCCCACACCGCGTTGTTCGGGCGGGCCTCCACAGCGCCGGTGACCGAGTTGCGGCGGAAGAGGATGTTGGAGGCGCCGCTGAGTTCGCGGGCCTTGACGATCTGGCCGTCGGGCATGGTGATCCGGGTGCCCGCGGTGACGTACAGGCCGGCCTCGACGACGCACTCGTCGCCGAGCGCGATGCCGACACCCGCCTCGGCGCCGATCAGGCAGCGCTCGCCGATGGCGATGATGACGTTGCCGCCGCCGGAGAGCGTGCCCATCGTGGAGGCGCCGCCGCCGATGTCCGAGCCGTCGCCGACCACGACGCCCGCCGAGATGCGGCCCTCGACCATCGAGGTGCCGAGGGTGCCCGCGTTGAAGTTCACGAAGCCCTCGTGCATGACCGTCGTGCCCTCGGCGAGGTGCGCGCCCAGCCGGACCCGGTCCGCGTCGGCGATACGGACGCCCTTGGGCGCGACGTAGTCCGTCATGCGCGGGAACTTGTCGATGGAGGTCACCTGGAGGTGCAGGCCCTCGGCGCGGGCGTTCAGCCGTACCGTCTCGACGTCGTCCACGGCGACCGGGCCGAGCGAGGTCCAGGCGACGTTGGCGAGGAAGCCGAAGATGCCTTCGAGGCTCTGGCCGTGCGGCTTGACCAGGCGGTGCGAGAGCAGGTGGAGGCGCAGGTAGACATCGTGCGCGTCGATCGGCTTCTCGTCGAGGGAGGCGATGACCGTGCGGACCGCGACCACCTCGACACCCCGGCGGGGGTCGGGGCCGATGGCCTTCGCGGCGCCTTCGCCGAGCAGCTCCACGGCACGCTCGACGGACAGCCGCTCGGTGCCGGAGGGGCCCGGCTCGGCGGCCAGTTCAGGCGCGGGGAACCAGGTGTCGAGAACGGTGCCGTCGGCGGCGACCGTGGCGAGTCCGGCGGCCACGGCACCGGTGGTACGGGGAGCAGTCGTGTCGGTCATAGGGGAAACCTAACGTGGCGGGGCCTGCGCGGGCGAACCGGTGAGCGAGCGTCTCGGCAGGTGGGCCCGGGTACGGCGCAGCACGGGGAGCGCCGGGTCAGCCGATCACCCGTGCCAGCGCCTCCCGCGCGTACCGCTCGTCGTACGGCGCCCCCGTCAGCAGCACCTGGAGGCAGATCCCGTCCATCAGCGCGAGCAGGGCCCGTGCGGTGACCGGGTCGGTGCGCCGGGCGAGCCGCTCGGCGGTCTCCTCCGTCCACTCGGCGGCGACGGGACGCAGGGCGGGCCTGCGCAAGGCGGCGAGGTAGAGCTCGTACTCCAGCTCGACGCCCGTGCGGTCGCCGCCCAGCCACTCTCCAAGGGCCCGGGCGAGGTCGGCCGCCAGGTCGCCCTCGCCGTCCTCCAGGCCACTGGTGGCGAGCACCTTGGCGAAGCCTTCGTTCGTCTGTCGCAGCGCGGCGACCATGAGTTCGTCGAGGGTCTTGAAGTGGTAGGTCGTGGAGCCCAGTGGCACATCGGCCTCGGCGGCCACGGAGCGGTGGCTCAGTCCGGCGATGCCGTTCCGGGCCACGACCCGGATGGCCGCGTCGATGATCCGCTGGCGCCGCTCGGGGTCGTACCGGCGGGCCATCAGTGCGCGCCTCCCAGGTTCAGAACCACCACCCCGCCGATGATCAGCACGATCCCGGCGATCTTCGCGAGTCCCAGCCCCTCGCCGAACAGCACCAGTCCGAGGGCGGCGATGGTCGCGGTGCCGATCCCGGCCCAGATCGCATAGGCCGTACCGATCGACACGGTCTTCAGGGTCTGCGCGAGCAGCGTGAAGGAGAGGACGTAGCCGAGGAGGGTCACCAGCGAGGGCCAGAGCCGGCTGAAGCCTTCGCTGTACTTCATGGCGGTCGTGGCGACGACTTCCGCGGCTATGGCCCCGGACAGGAAGGCGTATCCCATGTGTACGAGTGTACGCATCGATGCGTACGGCTGTACACACATCGTCCGCCCGGCCTTCGAAGCCCCCCACCGACCGGCCCACCACGTCCGGGCCTGAGCACGAGAAGCCGGAAAGCGGCGCGGTCGAGGGGGAGCCGATCACGGACTTCTTCGCCCTCGACGCCCGCGG
>NZ_JBEYXD010000043.1:0-73267 GCF_040644975.1 Streptomyces sp. NPDC046900
GGCCCAGTCCCCCGCGGGGGACTGGGCCACTGCTCTTTGTGCGGCTCCCGAATGGTCTGGAGGGTGGTCAGCCTCAACCGGTGACGTACTGCTGCATGCCGGGCACCGTCAGGGTCCCGCCGAACTGCCCGGCCTGGGTGACCTTCACGTTCGTGAAGTAGATGAAGGGGATGTTCAGCGGCGGCGGGCTGTCCGGGCTGAAGGTGATCGGGATCAGACCGAGCAGATTGCCCGAAATGCTCTCGGTGTACATCACCGTCTTGCCGTCACGGATGGTGGACGTCGTGCCCTTGCCCGCCTGGACGTGGTACGTCTTGCCGTTGTCGCCGTCGACGAGCTGGTGCAGATCGCCGATGTCGGTGCCATCGGAGATCACGTACTTCAGGACCTTCTTCACGGTGCCGTTGGCGGTGCGCACCTTGACGACGCCCTGGTAGTCCGCGCCCCTGAGCGTCAGCGAGCTGGCCTGAAGGTGCCAGGGGGCGTCGGGCAGAGCCACGATCTTCTCCACGCCGCCCTCGTCGTCGGTGGCTGCGACGCAGTCGTCCGGCACGCTCGGGCTCGCGGAGACGCTCGGGACGGCGGACTCGACCGACTTCACGGCGTCACCGGCCGCCTTGGTGGCATCGGAGACCGTCTTCGTCGCCGTGTCCGTGGTGTCCTTCACGGTCTTGTTGACCGTGTCGGTGAGCTGCTTGGTCGTGTCCTTGACGGTGGTGGACGCCGTGTCCTTCGCGGTCTCCTTCGTCGAGGACGCCGAGGAGGCGGAGGGCGTGGGGGTGGCGCTCGTGGACGTACTCGAACCGCCCGTGAGGACACCTCCGATCGCGTCTCCGAGGGTCCCCAGCAGGCCGCCGCCCTGGGAGGCCGAGGGAGTCGGCGTGCCGCCGCCCGACGGCTTGCCGGACGTGCCCGTCGAGGAGGCGGACGGCTTCGGCGTGACCTTGTCGTCGGAACCTGAATCCGACGAAGAGGTCTTGCCCGGCGAGCTGTCCGTCTTGCCCGGCGAGGCCGAGGGCGTCGGCTGAGCCGTACCGGCGGACTCGGACGCACTCGCGGAGGCGGACGGCGACGGCGAGGACGAGGAGTCCTTGGAGCCGTCCACCGCCTCCACGCACTTCTGGTACTCGTCGACCGACATGCTCTTGGCCGGGTGGTCGTCGGCACGGGCGAACGTGGCGTTGAGCCCGACTCCCATGAAGACGGCGGTCGGCATCGCGGCCATGGCTATCGCCTTGCCCGCCGGCATGTGGAACCTGGTGAACAGCGGCTTCTTGGGTGCCGCGTGGCGCGGCCCGGTTCTCACACGGGACGCGTCCACGTCCGTCCCGTGGGTCACCTCGTCAGCCGGCACTGTGCCTCCCGTTCGTCCCGTTGAGCGGGGTCGTTCCTGACAGGTCGTCCTGCGCGCTCACCCCGTCCGCGGCCTCGAACGGGCTGTCCTCATCAGCCGTTCCGGCCTCCTGCCCCTGCGGCTTCGCTACACCCGGGGCCCACGACACGGCCATGGCACCGCCGATCAAGGCGAAGAGGAAGCCGACCACGAAGCCACCGAAGTTGGAGACAGGCAGGGACACCAGGGCCAGCAGGATCGCCGCGACACCCGCGAAGACTCGTACGTGCTGCTGGAACCACAGGGTCAGGCCCAGGACGACGAGGAGCACGCCGATGATCAGGGACCCGGCTCCGGCAGTGGTCGCCATCGCCACCGTGAGCTGACCGATCTTGAGGTGCGCATACGGGAAGTACATGATCGGAAAGCCGCTGAGCAGGACGAAGAGTCCGGCCCAGAATGGGCGGGTGCCCCGCCAGTCGCGGAAGCGCCGCCGGTAGACGCGGAGATAGTGCTCGTTCTGCGCGGGCGACTCGGCGTTCATCGAATAGCTCCCTGGAGCGGTATTGCTGAGGTGAGGGGGTTGTGCGGCAGTGATGTGCAAGTAGTGAAGGTGAGGGTGGAGAGGGAACGGGCGGGGAAGGCCAGTGGCTCCCCCGCCCGTCAGCGAGTGCTTAGTAGCACTCGACGCCCTGGCCGCTGCCCCACTGCAGACCCATGTGCAGGTTCGCGAGCTTGAAGGTGCCGGCGGTGGTCGCCCACGCCGTCTGCTTCACGCCGGTCAGCGTGGCCGAGTCGGCCTGCTGAGCGAACCCGAAGGGGTTGGCCTTCTTCTGCTGGATCTCGTCGGCCTTGGGCTTCGGGCCCTTGGTGACGCTACCGGCCGCGACGCCGATGTCGATCCCCTTGAAGACCGCCTGGTCCGAGTCGAGGTTCGAGACGTCGATGAAGAGCTGGTCCGCCTGGACGTCCGTGCCCTTGTCACCCGCAGTCAGCTTGAGAGTGACCGACTTGCCCAGGAACGGGATCGGGGTGACCACGGACTGGCACATGTTGGTGATGCTGGCGTGGTCGAACGCCGAGACCGCCACCGGGTGCGCCTGGTCCGTGCTGCCGTCGAGGCTCTTGCCCGAGTCGACCGCGCCGTACTGCGTGAAGCCGGTGCCGACCAGCTGGCCGGCACTCACCTTGAACTCCTGCCCCGAAACACTGAACGAGGCGGCGAGTGCGCCCTGCGCGAGGGCCACGCCTATCGCTGCTGTCGCGGCGACGCTGGGCACCATGACCACAGCGAACCGCTTCCATCTGGTCCCGCCACGCACTTGGGACTCCATGTTTCCTCCTTCTCGGACGTACATCTCCTGACCCCAGCTCGCTACCGGTCGGCGGCTCAGCCGGGCAGGGATGGGAGAAGTGCTACGTCCTCGGGAAGGAGAGCGCCCGCACTCGGAGGCGCGAACTGCGCCCGAATCACCGGCGATCACCCCCGAGCGACAACCACTGGTCGCGCCTGACACGCATCACGCACAACCTGCCGGACAGGCTCCGCAACAGCGGAGACCCCCCTGTCCAGGACCCGACGCCACTGCCGCCGGCTCCTGCCCGGTGGGGACCCACCGAAGACCCGTTGACCCGGCTGGCAGGCGGGTACGGCGATGGACCGAGCGTCGCCGATCGTGGTGCATTCTCGCCGCCCCCGCAAGGGGGTTCGTTACTGGCTAGTAACGGCCGGATAACCGCGCCACGACGCGGCGGCATCAAACCGCAACTCTTCGTGGCGCAAAGGGAGATGACGAAACGGTTGAAGAAGGGACAGAAGCCGACAGAACCAGGGCCTCGACTTACTCCAAGTAACAGCGGCCGCGATTACCAAGATTTGGTAAAGCGCGGCCGCTGTGTGCCTCCGTCGGCGAATCTTTCACTCGGGCATCACATGCCCGTCCGTTTAGCGACTGGTCAGAACAGCGCCCGCGCGAGCGCCCTGCGCGCCGCGGTCACACGCGGGTCCTCGGCGCCGACCACCTCGAAGAGTTCCAGCAGCCGCAGCCGTGCGGTGTCCCGGTCCTCCCCCGCCGTGCGCTGCACCGTCTCGACGAGCCGCCCGAACGCGTCCTCCACATGACCGCCCACCAGATCCAGGTCCGACGCGGCGATCTGTGCCGCCACGTCACCCGGCTTCTCCGCGGCGTTCTTGCGCACCTGCTGCGGGTCGAGGTCCTGCACCCGCTGCAGCAACTCGGCCTGCGCGAGGCCCAGCTTGGCCTCGGTGTTGCCCGGGTCGTCGCTCAGCACGTTCCTGTAGGCCTGGACCGCCCCGCCCAAGTCGCCCGCGTCCAGGGCCTGCACGGCCGCCTCGAGCAACGCGTCATAGGGCCCTGCGGGGGCCTGGACGGGCGTCTCGGCGCCGCCCGGCTCGGCATCGGGGTCGACGGTCAGGCCGGTCAGTCCGAAGCGCTCCTCGGCGACCTGGACGAGCTGGTCCAGGGTCGCGCGGATCTGCTGCTCGGGGGCGGCACCCTGGAAGAGGGGCAGCGCCTGCCCGGCGACTACGGCGAAGACGGCCGGGATCCCCTGGATGCCGAACTGCTGCATCAGCATCTGGTTGGCGTCGACATCGATCTTGGCGAGCACGAACCGGCCGCTGTACTCATGGGCCAGCCGCTCCAGGACCGGGCTCAGCTGCTTGCAGGGCTGACACCACTCGGCCCAGAAGTCGATGACGACCGGGACCTCGGTGGACCGCTGCAGGACGTCGCGCTCGAACCCCGCCTCGTCGACGTCGATGACGAGGTCGGCCGGGGAGACCGCCCCTCCCCCGCCCTGACGGGCCGCTTCGGCGCGCGCCTGCTCCGCCTTCGCCTTGGCATCCTGGGCTGCTTTCACCGCGGCGAGGTCGACGACTCCGCTCATGGACATGTTCCGTGGCTGCATGAGTACATCCTCCCCCCTTCGAAACGCCGCTGTGAAAAGCCCTGTGAAAAGCTGTGCCCGGCGGTGCCGGTCCGGTGTTGACGTCGGTCCTGTGATGCTCTGCGCCGGGTCCCCACTCGGCGCCGGTGGTCGTCGCTCGCGCGCACGCGTCACATCGGGACGCACACGCTTTCGCTACGAGTCGTAGCGTAACTGTCCCCGGGGGTCCCCGGGGCCGCTCCACCGGTGATCTCCCTCACCACTTCACATGACGTCCGGAAATGGCGGTGGACCCGGCCGGATATGGTCACAGGCATGCAAAGCAGCACCTCCGCCGCCCGCACCGGACGCCCGCGCAACGCCGCCGCGGACGCCGCGATCCTCCGGGCGACCCGACAGGCGCTGGTCGAACTGGGCTGGTCGAAGCTGACCCTGGGGGACGTGGCGACCCGGGCGGGGGTCGCTAAGACGACCCTGTACCGCCGCTGGGCGGGCAAGAAGGAACTCGTGGTGGACGCGGTGGCGGAGCTCTTCGACGAGCTGGAGCTCCCCGACCGCGGCAGTCTGCAGGCGGACGTGGAGGGGGTCGTCCTCCAGTTCGCCGCCCTCCTTGAACAGCCGGCGACCAAGACCGCGCTGATGGCGGTCGTCGCCGAGGCCACACATGACGAGGCGCTGCGGCAACGGATCCGGGAGGCGATCGTCGACCGGCAGAAGCGGCTGGTGATCGAGGGCCGCCGACGGGCCCAGAGCCGCGGCGAGATCCCCGCCGACGACGCCGACCCCGCCCCGCAGGTCGACCTGATCTTCGACATGATCGCGGGCGCCGTCGTGCACCGCACGCTCGTCTCCTGCGAACCCATCGACGCCGACTGGGCGTCGCGCTTCACCTCGGTGCTGCTCGGCGGGCTGGCGACGGACGCCGACTGACGGCGCGCCGCAGGATTACCGACGGTAAGGCCTACACCGAAAAGTCTTCCGGCCTGCGACCCCGGATGTTCACCATCTTGCGGCGCACACCTCTTGCCTGGCTGTCATGTCATCGTCATGCTTGTCCGCGGCGAATCTACCCGCATAGATCCGCTGTCACGGCTCCAACTGAACAGTGAGACACGGCTCCATCCGTCAGTGAGACATCGACCACTCTCCCCAGGAGGATCGATCCACGTGAGACCCAGTCTCCCCCGCCGACGCGGCCTCGCTGCCGTCGCGGCGTCCCTGGTCGCGCTCTGCGCCGGCCAGACCCTGAGCGCCCTGCCCGCGACGGCCGCCCCGAAGGCCCCCGCCCCCGCCTCCGCCGTCGTCGCGGCCGAGGACCACGCCGCACAGGCGATAGCCGGCTCGCTCACCGACTCCGCCTGGCGCGCCCACGTCCGGAGCGCGGCGCTCACGTCCGACGAGGTGGCCGTCACCCCCCTCGCCGGCAAGGCAGGCGGCAGCCTCAGGTCCACCCTCGCCGCAGCCGACCGCCGTATCGCCGCCGCCAAGGGCCTGCACTCCGGAGTCGGTTCGCTGCTCCGGCTGCGGCTCGGGGACAGCTCCATGCGCGCGGCGCTGGCCGCCGGGGTCACGCCCTGGGTGGCCGCCGCCACCGCGGACGACGACGCCGCCACCGTCACCGCCTACGACAGCCGGGGCCGGGCCCACACGATCGACGCCCGCAAGGCGCCCTCGCACCCGGTGTACGTCGTGGACATCGACGGCGCCAAGGCGCTGTCCGCCGGTCTGGGCGTCCTGAACGAGGAACTCACCCGCTACGGCGTGGCCTCCGCCGCGTCGGCCCCGCAGCAGGCCCGCACGGCCGCTCCGCGGGCCCAGGCGGCCACCGGGGGCTTCTGGACCACCCGCATCACCTCGGTCCGGCTCGCGGACGACGAGGAGCCCTGGATCAAGGGCGACGCCGAGATCTACACCCTCGTCACCGGCTTCGGCCAGGACGGCACGGCCCGGGTCGACCCCGTCGACATGCCGTACCTGGACAACGACAACACCACGTACTACCCCAACCAGATCCTGGTGAACTGGTCGAACTACAAGTACAACCTCGCCGACGCCGTGATGATGGAGGACGACGGCAGCACCAACTACCGCGACCTCGCCAAGGCGATCGCCACGGCGCTGCTCACCATCGCCGACCAGGGCACCTACATCCCGCTGGTGAACGCGGTCCTGGACGCCATGCCGAACGACTGGTGGACGGACGACCCGGACTACGTCGACTCCTGGTACACCCTGGCCCAGAGCGACAACGGCACCCGCTACGGCGCTCGCGGCAACGGCTGGATGACGGTACAGCCGTACTTCGTGCAGGAGTTCTGAGAACACCGGCGGTCGACCACACAAACGGGCCGGCGGGAACCTGGTTCCCGCCGGCCCTTTCGCATTTGGCCCTCAGAACTGCACGGGCTCGGTGTACGTGCCCCACTCGTCGCGCAGCGCCCCGCAGATCTCCCCGAGCGTGGCCTCCGCCCGAATGGCGTCCAGCATCGGCTCGATCATGTTGGCCCCGGACCGCGCGGCGGCCAGCATGCCGTCGAGCGCGGTACGCACCGCGTTCTCGTCCCGCCCGGCCTTGCGCTCGCGCAGGACCCGGACCTGCTCGCGCTCCACCTCGTGGCTGACCCGCAGGATCTCCAGATCGCCGGTGACCGAGCCGGTGTGGACGTTCACGCCCACCACCCTCTTCTCGCCCTTCTCCAGCGACTGCTGGTAGCGGAACGCGGACTCCGCGATCTCGCCCGTGAACCAGCCGTCCTCGATGCCCCGCAGTATCCCGGAGGTCACCGGCCCGATGGGGTGCTGACCGTCGGGATGCGCCCGCAGACCCCGCTCCTTGATCTGGTCGAAGATCTTCTCGGCGTCCGCCTCGATCCGGTCCGTCAGCTGCTCGACGTACCAGGAACCGCCCAGCGGGTCGGCGACGTTGGCGACGCCGGTCTCCTCCATCAGCACCTGCTGTGTGCGCAGCGCGATCTCCGCGGCCTGCTGGCTGGGCAGCGCCAGGGTCTCGTCCAGGGCGTTGGTGTGCAGCGAGTTCGTCCCGCCCAGCACGGCCGCGAGCGCCTCCACCGCCGTGCGCACCACGTTGTTGTACGGCTGCTGCGCGGTCAGCGAGACACCGGCGGTCTGCGTGTGGAAGCGCAGCCACTGGGCCTTCTCACTGGTCGCCCCGTACACGTCGCGCATCCATCGCGCCCAGATCCGGCGCGCCGCCCGGAACTTGGCGATCTCCTCGAAGAAGTCGACGTGCGCGTCGAAGAAGAAGGACAGGCCGGGGGCGAACACGTTCACGTCCAGGCCGCGGCTGAGTCCCAGTTCCACGTACCCGAAGCCGTCCGCCAGCGTGTACGCGAGCTCCTGCGCGGCCGTCGCTCCGGCCTCCCGGATGTGGTACCCGGAGACGGACAGCGGCTTGTAGGCGGGGATGCCGGCGGCGCAGTGCTCCATCAGGTCGCCGATGAGGCGCAGATGCGGCTCGGGCTGGAAGAGCCACTCCTTCTGGGCGATGTACTCCTTGAAGATGTCGGTCTGCAGCGTGCCGTTGAGCACGGCGGGATCCACGCCCTGCCGCTCGGCGGCGACCAGGTACATGCAGAAGACCGGGACGGCCGGACCGCTGATCGTCATCGAGGTCGTGACATCGCCGAGCGGAATGTCCTTGAACAGGACCTCCATGTCCGCCGCCGAGTCGATCGCCACCCCGCAGTGCCCGACCTCGCCCATGGAACGGGGGTCGTCGGAGTCGCGGCCCATGAGGGTCGGCATGTCGAAGGCCACGCTCAGGCCCCCGCCGCCGGCCTCGAGGATCATCTTGTAGCGCTCGTTCGTCTGCTCGGCGTTGCCGAAGCCGGCGAACTGCCGGATGGTCCACGTCCGTCCCCGGTAGCCGGTCGGGTACAGGCCGCGGGTGAACGGATACTCACCCGGCCAGCCGATCCGCTCGAAGCCCTCGTACGTGTCCTGGGGTCGCGGACCGTACACCGGCTCGACGGGATCGCCGGAGAGCGTGGTGAAGTCCGCCTCGCGCTTGCGTGCGGCGTCGTAGCGGGCCTGCCAGCGTCGGCGGCCCTCCTCGATGGCGTCTGCGTCCATACCGTCGAATTTACTAGGACGTCCAAGTAAATGTCGACCGCTCAAGCCGGCGTGCTGATGAGAAGCCGATGAACGCGGGCCGAAAACCGCCGCACGAAGCCGTCGTACGGCGGTGGCAGCCGGGCCTCAGGCCTTGGCGACCGCCGGCGTCCCCTCCGCGAGCTTCGCCTCGAGCTCGTGGCTGACCTTGCGCTCGACGAAGAACGCGGCCGTCGGGATGGTTCCCGCCAGCAGGACCCACAGCTGCTTGCCGACCGGCCACTTCGCCTTGGAGCCCAGGTCGAAGGCGAAGACCAGGTACACCACGTACAGCCAGCCGTGCGCGATGCCGACGACGCGGGTGAAGTCCGCGGCGCCGTTCACGTCCAGCACGTACTTGGCGATCACACCGAGGGTCAGCAGGACCAGCAGCACGCCGGTGACGTAGGCCATCACGCGGTAGCGGGTCAGCACGCTCTTTTTCATGGGGACGAGGGTAACCGCCGGTTTCGGGCGATCTTCGGGCACCCCCGGGCCGGTACCCGAGCCTGTCAGTCGGCTTTGAAGTCGCCCGCGGCGACGCGCAGAGGGCGCAGCATCGCGAAGATCTCGCCGCACTCCTCCGCGTCGTACGCACCGAGCCCGAAGTCCATCGCCATCAGGTCGCGGGTGGCCGCGTCGCACACCTCACGGCCCTTGTCGGTGATGGAGGCGAGGGTGCCGCGGCCGTCGTTGGGATTGGGCCGCTTGGCGACGAGACCGGACTTCACCAGGCGGTCGACGGTGTTGGTGACCGAGGTCGGGTGCACCATCAGGCGCTCGCCGATCTTCGACATGGGCAGTTCGCCCGCCTTGGAGAAGGTGAGCAGCACCAGCGCCTCGTACCGCGCGAAGGTCAGTCCGTACGGTTTGACGACCGCGTCGACCTCGGCCAGCAGAATCTGCTGCGCCCGCATGATCGAGGTGATCGCGGTCATGGACGGCACGTTCCCCCACCGCTGCTGCCAGTGCTCGTCGGCGCGGGCGATGGGATCGAAGGAGAGGCTGAGGGGCTTCGGCACGGCATCGACCTTACCCGCCGGTCATATGCTGGTCAGCCCTGTCTCGCTTTTCGGTCAGCCGGCCGCCCGGGCGCACACTGGAAGCGGAAGGCCAAGCGCCACGAGCGGGAACCTGGAGGTGGGCCATGAGCACCCTCGAAGAACACGTCGACGTCGGAGTCCCGGTCGACAAGGCCTGGAACACCATCCACCGGGTGGAGAACTATCCGCGCTTCGTGGGCGGAGTGCGCGACGCCCGGTCGGAGGCGGGTGGCCGGGCGCATCTGGACGTCGAGGCGGGCGGCCGGTCCCGGGAGTTCGAGGCCGAGGTCTCCGACCGCGGCGGGGAACGCGTGATGGAGTGGCACACCACGGAGGGTCCTGAACTGGCGGGCTCCTTCTCGTTGCAGCCGATCGAAGGGGACCGCACCCGGGTCCAGATACGGATCGAATACGACCCCGCCACCGTCCATGAGACGTTCGGCGGGCCCAAGGGCTTCGCCCAGGCCACTGCGATCGAGCGGCTCGTCCGCAGCGACCTCGAGCACTTCAAGGAGTACGTCGAAGCGGAGAAGTGAGCGGCAGGAGACCGCTGGGCACCATGGCCCCGGGTCCCCGGGCGTCCGCCGGGCCGGCAGGGTCCCGGTGGCGTCCGGCAGGCCCCGTCGCGCGCCGGGAGCGAACCGCGGGGCACCGCCGCTAGGGACGCGACGCCCGGCGCAGTGCGTGCCGCACCGCTCGCTGTGCCACCGGGCCCAGGTCGTCGAGTGCCGCCACCAGGGACGCCAGCTGGTCCAGGGCGGCCAGCGCCGCGCCCGCCCCCGGTGCGTCCACTCCCTCGTAGAGTTCGATCCCGACGAAGGAAGCCGACACCGCGCGCGCGAGTCCGCCTGCGTCGGCGAACTCCCCGAGCGGCGTCGTGGCCAGCACCCGGGCCAGCACCCGTTCGATCTCGGTGATCCACAGTTCGAGCCCCGCCGCCGTGGCCGGGGCGAGCCGGGGGTGGGTCTGCGCGCCGGCCAGCAGCTGGCCGAGCACCGCGACATGCCCCGCCGCCTTCTCCTCCTCGTGCATCTCGCGCCCGAACGCGAGCAGTTCCCCGAGGGTGCCGATCGCGTCCAGCCGGTCCCGGTAGCGGGCCACCCGCTGCTCCGTCCCGTACCGGCAGGCCGCCGCGAGCAACTCGTCCACCGAGCCGAAGTGGTAGAAGACGAGTGCCTGATTGACCCCGGCGGTCGCCGCGATCGTCCGGGCCGACGTCTTGGCGATCCCCTGCTCGGTGAGGGTTCGCAGCGCCCCCTCCAGCAGCTTCACCCTGGTCGCCTCGCTCACGCCCGCGCCTCCTCGCGCACCGGCCGCAGCCCGGGGCGCACCCCGTGCTCCCGCGCGTCCGCGTAGGTCGTGGTGAAGGACCCCTCGTAGCCGAACAGCGGCCCGAAGTACCGGTTCACCACGCGCACCCTGATCCGGAAGCGTCCCGCCGACTCGTCGAACGACTCCCGTACCTCCGCCTCGGCGCCGATGAGCTCCGGCACCCGCACGTCCACCGGCCCCTCCCGGAAACGGTGTTCGCCGGAGCGGATGAGCAGCGACCCGTCCGGCTCCGCGCGGAAGTGCAGATCGCTCGCCAGATGCTGGTGCGTGCCCAGGTAGTCCAGGACCCGGTCGCCCTTGGGGCTCAGGACCATCTGCGCGTCGAAGCGGCGAGCGCGCCCGGGAAGCCGGAAGGTGCGCACGAACGTCACCGTCTCGCGGCCGAAGGTGTCGGTGTAGGGCACGTTCTCGATGGTGAAGGGGACGTTCCGCCCCTGACGCGGGACGAGGATGTGACGGGTCGCGCCGAGCGCGAGGAACGGCTTGACGAACCCCCTGCCGTGCCAGACGCGGTCCATCACCCCGTGTCCGGTGCAGGCCTCGCCGCTCGCGAGCCCCATGGAGAAGCGGCGCCGCAGCTCCGGGTGCAGCCGCTCGAAGTCCGCGCCCATCACCGTACGGAAGATCGAGGTCATGACGGGTGCTCCAGGGTGGCGAGCAGACGCGGCGCGGTCACCCGCGTGGGCGGGGTGCGCAGACACCGGCGGGCGGCCGGGGTGCGGGACAGGGGCGACTTGGACAGGGCGACGCAGATGGCGACGGCCAGCAGCAGCGGATACAGATACGCCATCGTCGCGGCGAACGGGCCGAACAGGCCCAGGAACGGGTCCAGGCCGAGGCCGGTGCAGGAGACGGTGAGGACCAGGGCGCGGACGGCCAGTTCCAGCAGCCAGTTCGCCAGGGCGCGCTCCGGGGTGATCCCCCGCTCCAGCCACAGGCGGAGGCGGTCGAAGGACCAGGCGGTCGCCCAGCCCATGAGCGGCCGCAGGACCAGCCGGTCGGCGAGGGAGCCGAAGGCGCCCCAGCGCGGCCGGTAGTCGTACCCGGTCAGGAAGCGCACGCCGTCGCCGTCGGGCACGTACCGCCAGTAGCCGCTGCCCTCGGCGATCAGCGACAGCGGATGCGGTGAGGAGAACCGCAGCGCGGAGGTGCGTGTGCCGTCCGGTCGCGTCCTCTCCCCCGCCGACACGCCGGTCCCGGAGATCTTCAGGAAGGGCAGCACACGCGTCGCGTACCGGAAGCGCTGCGGCTCGCCCTCCGCGCGCGGCAGACAGTCGATCTCGGTGAACCGCAGGTCCCACCGCTGGTGCAGGGCGGGGTCCTGCGTGCGTTCCCACAGCTCGTCGAGGCCGGCGCGTATGTGCGCCTCTACGTAGAGCCCCATCCCGAATCCCCCAGGTCGATGCCCCGTTTGAGCGACCGCTCAAACAACTGGCCTGACACTACAGCAGGTTTGAGCGAACGCTCAAACCCCTGGTACGGAAAAACCCCGGCCCTAGGGACCGGGGTTCTCCGTTCACGGGCGGGGAGTTACTTGCCGGACAGATGCCGCTCCACCGTCTCCACCTTCGAGGTGAGGCCGTCGGTCACGCCCTGACGGATGTCCGCCTTCAGCACCACGGAGACCCGTGGCGCCCGCTCCTCGACCGCGGCGACGGCGCGCTTCACCACGTCCATCACCTCGTCCCACTCGCCCTCGATCGACGTGAACATGGCGTCGGTACGGTTCGGCAGACCCGATTCCCGAACCACCCGGACGGCGTCGGCGACGTACTCCCCCACGTCCTCGCCGACGCCCAGGGGCGTCACGGAGAAGGCGACGATCACGCGTTCACGATCCCTTCCTTGCGTGCGCGGGCGGCGATGACGGCGTTCTCGGCCTCGCGGCGCAGCTTGCGCTCGGCGAAGAAGCCGCCGGTCGGCAGCACGGAAAGGACGAAGTAGACGGCGGCGGTCCCGGCGGACCACCGGGCACGGTTCCAGGCGTCCGCCCAGAAGATCACGTACAGGATGAACAGGACCCCGTGGATCGCGCCCATGACGGGCACCGCATTGAAGTCGGTGGTGCGCTTCAGTACCGAGCAGACGAGCAGCAGCAGGAAGGAGACGGCCTCGGGGGCCGAGACCAGGCGGAGCCGGCGGAGGGCGGTGGCGGTCTTTATGTCCACGGGTCACCTTCGGTGGGAGAGTCGCTGACGACGCAGTCGCTTTGTGAACGTGTGCACAAGCCCGCCCATTGTGACATCCGGGAACCGGTGGATCCGGAACCGGGGGTGCGGGGTGTCGGCGCCCGGCTGCCGCGGAGTGCCGTCGCCGGGCCCGACCTCTCAGGGACGCGTCAGGGTCCGGATCCACCGCGCGACTCTGTCCGCTCCACCCGCCCGACCGCTACCTTCGCCACGTGGCGATGTTCCGACTTCAAGGAAGCAAGGTGCTGGCCGTCGACATGGCCGGGGACGCCGTGAAGGCCAAGAACGGCTCCATGGTGGCGTACGACGGGCAGATGGCCTTCAAGAAGCTCACCGGCGGCGGTGAGGGGCTCCGGGGAATGGTGACCCGCAGACTCACCGGCGAACAGATGACCGTGATGGAGGTGAAGGGGCATGGGACGTGCTGGTTCGCGGACCAGGCCACCGAGATCAACCTCGTGACCCTCCAGGGGGACAAGCTGTACGTCGAGTCGAGCAACCTGCTCGCGACGGACGCCGGTCTGCGCACCGGCACGACGTTCACCGGCCTGCGCGGCGCCTCCCAGGGCAACGGCCTGTTCACCACGACCGTCGAGGGCCACGGCCAGGCGGCGATCATGTCGGACGGTCCGGCGGTGGTACTGCGGGTGAGCGCCCAGTACCCGCTGACCGTCGACCCCGGCGCCTATGTGGCGCACCAGGGGAACCTGCGCCAGTCGTTCCAGTCGGGCGTGACGTTCCGCACATTCTTCGGCGAGGGCGGCGGCGAGGCCTTCCAGATCCGCTTCGAGGGGGACGGACTGGTGTACGTCCAGCCCAGCGAGCGCAAAACGATCGCGGGGGACGTCTGACATGGCCTTCCACGAACTGAACTCGAAGGTCGTCGAAGCGACGGTCGTACCGGGGCAGCGGCTGTTCAGCCAGCGCGGCGCGATGCTCGCCTACAAGGGCGACGTCTCCTTCACCCCGAACATCCAGGGCGGCCAGGGCGGGGTCATGTCGATGATCGGCCGCCGCATCGCGAACGAGGCGACGCCGCTGATGACGGTCGAGGGCAGCGGCACGGTGCTGTTCGGGCACGGCGGCCACCACATCCAGGTGATCCAGCTCACGGGCGACACCCTGTACGTCGAGGCGGACCGCCTGCTCGCCTTCGAGGGCACCCTCCAGCAGGGCACGATGTTCATGGGCTCCCAGGGCGGCGTCATGGGCCTGGTGCGCGGCCAGGTCACGGGCCAGGGCCTGTTCACCACCACGCTCAGGGGGCACGGTGCGGTCGCCGTGATGGCGCACGGCGGCGTCTTCGAGGTGCCGATCACCCCGCAGCGCCCGGTGCACGTCGACCCCCAGGCGTACGTGGCCCACCACGGCGACGTACGCAACAAGCTCTCCACGGCGCTCGGCTGGCGCGACATGGTGGGGCGCGGCTCCGGCGAGGCGTTCCAGCTGGAGCTGAGCGGCAGCGGTGTGGTCTACGTCCAGGCGTCGGAGGAGAAGCTGTGACCACCTACCCGGGCGCCGGCCCCGTCGTCCTCGACCCGATGACGCTGCCGGCCGACGACAACGTGAACAAGTACACCTTCTGCGTGGAGCTCAAGGGGAGCCAGTGGTTCCTGCAGAAGGGCAAGATGATCGCCTACTACGGCTCCATCGAGTTCAACGGGATCGGGCACGGACGACTCGACCGTATTGTCCGTACGTCCTTTCATTCGCCACTGCACGCGAGCGACTGGGTGGTGGCGGAGGGCTCGGGCAAGATGCTCCTCGCCGACCGGGCCTTCGACGTGAATTCGTATGACTTGGACGACGGCAATCTGACCATTCGCTCGGGCAACCTGCTCGCTTTTCAGCCAACTCTGTCCCTGAAGCAGTCGATCATCCCGGGCTTCCTGACGCTGATCGGAACCGGAAAGTTCGTGGCCGCGTCCAACGGTCCGGTGGTGTTCATGGAACCCCCGATCCGGGTGGACCCGCAGGCCCTGGTCGGCTGGGCCGACTGCCCGTCTCCGTGCCACCACTACGACCACGGGTATCTGACGGGCGTATGGGGCGGTCTACGTGCGATGACAGGGCTGGGCGGGGCCTCCGGGGAGGAGCACCAGTTCGAGTTCGTCGGGGCGGGCACAGTCCTGCTCCAGTCCTCGGAGACACTGATGGCCGAGCAGGCGACAGGAGCGGTCCCGCACGAGCCCGGGGTGCCGGGTGGCGGTGGGGTACCCGGTCACCAGGGGGCACCGGGGGCACCGCGCCTTCCCGGACAGCTGGGGGACGTCCAGCGTCGCTTCGGGCTGTGAGCGGTAGTCTGCGGAGTGTGACGTCGAACGCGTGCGCACAGTCACACCACCCTCACTAGTTCGCCTTTCAACCTTTTAGGTAGACTTCACTCATGGAGACCGAGACGGCCACGCGCTGGCTGACCGATGCGGAGCAATGCGCTTGGCGCACCCACCTGGAGGTCAACAGGCTGTTGACGTACCAGCTCGAAAGGGACCTCCAGCCGTTCGGCCTGACGATGAACGACTACGAGATTCTGGTGAATCTCTCGGAGTCGGAGGATATGCGGATGCGAATGAGCGACCTCGCCGCCGCCACCCTCCAGTCCAAGAGCCGCCTCTCGCACCAGATCACTCGTATGGAGAACTCGGACCTGGTACGCCGCGAGAACTGCGAGTCCGACCGCAGGGGGCTGTTCGCCGTCCTCACGGACCACGGCCTGGAGACGATGAAGAAGGTCGCGCCCTACCACGTGGCGTCGGTGCGGCGGCACTTCATGGATCTGCTGCCCCCCGACGACCTGGAACACCTGCACAAGTCCCTGGGCCCGATCGCCGAGCATCTGCGGGGCCAGCGGGGCAAGCCGTAGCGCCACGGCGGGGCGGGTTGCCACCGCGCACCCCGCCCCGCCCCGGACGCGAGTCCTTCGCCCCGGGCACGCCCGCGGAGACCCACGACGGTCGCCGCGTACCGTGCCCGTCGTGCCGCTGCGCGCCCCGGAGACCCCGGAGCGGGCCCTGAGGGGCAGACGCCGCGGCCCACCGGCGTGGACCGGCCGAACCATCGGCACCGACCGCCGTGTCGGCCTGGGCGCCGGGCCTGGAGACGCAGGCCCGGCGCCTGGGGCGACTGGTCCGCGATCAGATAGGTGAAGCCGAAGGCCAGAGCGATGAACGGCCCTGACGGGCCGCGGCCTGTCAGGACTGCGAGGTCGAGGACAGGCCCACAAGGCCGCGGCGGGGCACGACTAGTGGCCGTCAGGCCCCGCGCAAGCCGCGCGGCCCCCGCCAGGACGGCGGGGCCAGGGCGGGCCGCACACGGCCCGTGCCACGGCAACGACCGGCACCGGACACGATCCGCCAACCAGCGGTCAGGCACGGCGCACCGGCTGGTCGCCGGCCCCACCACCAGCACCCGGGTACAACTCGACAGCCGGCCGGTCAGCCCACCACCGGGCATCCCGGCGCGCCTGTCAGCCGTTCGTCAGGCCGCCAGCGGCGCCCAAGGGCGACCGAACACCCGGCGGTCAGCCACTGAGACCGGCACCCCGGCATGACCCG
This sequence comes from Streptomyces sp. NPDC046900, assembly GCF_040644975.1. Taxonomy (NCBI): domain Bacteria; kingdom Bacillati; phylum Actinomycetota; class Actinomycetes; order Kitasatosporales; family Streptomycetaceae; genus Streptomyces; species Streptomyces sp. NPDC046900. The sequence goes on from NZ_JBEYXD010000043.1 coordinate 16,472, forward strand.
CGCACCAGGCCGTCAGGCCCGCGTTGGACGCGAGGCCACCGTCAGGGGGCGAGGTCAGGGCGTGCTGCACAAGGCCGCTGTCGTGTAACGACCAGCACCGGGCGCGACCCGCCACGGGCACCGCGGCAAGGCTTGTCGGCCGGTCGCCAGGCCCACCAGCGGCGCCCGGGCACAACCCGGCGGCCGACTGCCTACACCGCCACCAGCCACCCCCGGCGCGGCCCGTCAGCCCTTCGTCAGGCCTGCAACCGGGCACCGCGGGACCAGGCGGTCAGCCCACCAGCGGCGCCCAAGCACGGCGCGTCGGCTGGTCGCCGATACCGGCACCCAGGCACCACCTGACACCCCGCCGCACGGGCCCCCACCAGCACCCGGGCACAACTCGACAGCCGGCCGGTCAGCCCACCACCGGGCATCCCGGCGCGCCCGTCAGCTGTTCGTCAGGCCCGCTACCAGTTCGTCGGCCGCCCGGTAGGGGTCGAGGTCGCCGGCCACGATCCGCTCCGCCAGGGCGCCCAGGCGGCGGTCGCCGTGCAGGTCGCCGATGCGCTCCCGCAGGGCCGTCACCGCGATCGTCTCGACCTCGCGGGAGGCGCGGGCCAGCCGGCGTTCCGTCAGCACCCCATGCTCCTCCATCCACGCCCGGTGCTTCTCCAGCGCCTCCACGACCTCGTCGACGCCCTCGCTTCGGGCGGCGACGGTCTTCACGATCGGCGGGCGCCAGTCGCCCGGGGCTCGTGACTCGCCGAGCCCGAGCATGTGGTTCAGCTCGCGGGCGGTGGCGTCCGCGCCGTCGCGGTCCGCCTTGTTGACGACGTACACGTCGCCGATCTCCAGGATTCCCGCCTTCGCGGCCTGGATGCCGTCACCCATCCCGGGTGCCAGCAGCACGACCGAGGTGTCGGCCTGGGAGGCGATCTCTACCTCCGACTGGCCGACCCCGACGGTCTCCACCAGGATCACCTCGCAGCCCGCCGCGTCCAGCACCCGGATGGCCTGCGGGGCCGCCCAGGCGAGGCCGCCCAGATGGCCGCGGGTGGCCATCGAACGGATGTACACACCGGGGTCCGAGGCGTGCTCCGACATCCGCACGCGGTCGCCCAGCAGCGCGCCGCCGGAGAAGGGCGAGGAGGGGTCGACGGCCAGGACGCCGACCCGCTTGCCCTGCTTGCGGTACGCCGTCACCAGCGCCGAGGTGGTCGTCGACTTGCCGACACCCGGCGAACCGGTCAGGCCCACCACGTACGCCCCGCCGGTCAGCGGAGCCAGGGCGGCCATGACCTCCCTGAGCTGCGGGGACGCCCCCTCGACCAGGGAGATCAGCCGGGCCACGGCCCGCGGCCTGCCTTCCCTGGCCTGGGCGACCAGCGAGGGGACGTCCTGCATCACAGCTCCGTTCAGATTCAAGATGACGTACGGCGTACGGGGTGCTCAGGCCTTGGGTACCCGCACGATGAGCGCGTCACCCTGGCCGCCGCCACCGCACAGCGCGGCCGCGCCGACACCGCCGCCGCGCCGCTTCAGCTCCAGGGCCAGGTGGAGTACGAGCCGGGCACCGGACATGCCGATCGGGTGCCCCAGAGCGATGGCGCCACCATTGACGTTCACCTTTTCGGTGGAAACCCCAAGGTCCTTCATTGACTGCACCGCGACGGCGGCGAACGCCTCGTTGATCTCGATCAGGTCCAGGTCCGAGACCTCCAGACCCTCCTTCTTCAGGGCGTGCATGATCGCGTTCGAGGGCTGCGACTGCAGGGAGTTGTCCGGACCGGCCACGTTCCCGTGCGCACCGATCTCCGCGATCCACTCCAGGCCAAGCTCCTGAGCCTTGGCCTTGCTCATGACGACCACGGCCGCCGCACCGTCCGAGATCTGCGAGGAGGAGCCGGCCGTGATGGTGCCGTCCTTGCTGAACGCCGGGCGCAGCTTGGCGAGCGACTCCACCGTCGTCTCGCCGCGGATCCCCTCGTCCTTGCTGAAGACCACCGGCTCGCCCTTGCGCTGCGGCACCTCGACCGGGGTGATCTCGGCCTCGTAGACGCCGTTCTTCTGGGCGGCGGCGGCGCGCTGGTGGGACAGGGCCGCGATCGCGTCCTGCTCCTCGCGGCCGATGCCGAGGCGCGTGTTGTGCTTCTCGGTGGACTCGCCCATGGCGACGCCCTCGAAGGAGTCGGTCAGGCCGTCGTAGGCCATCGCGTCGAGCATCTGGACGGAGCCGTACTTGAAGCCCTCGCGGGACTTCGGCAGCAGGTGGGGAGCGTTGGTCATGGACTCCTGGCCGCCCGCGACGATCACGTCGAATTCACCCGCACGGATCAGCTGGTCGGCGAGCGCGATCGCGTCGAGGCCCGACAGGCACACCTTGTTGATCGTCAGGGCCGGGACGCTCATCGGGATGCCGGCCTTGACCGCGGCCTGACGTGCCGGGATCTGCCCGGCCCCGGCCTGCAGCACCTGCCCCATGATCACGTACTGCACCTGGTCGCCACCGATCCCCGCACGGTCGAGGGCGGCCTTGATCGCGAAGCCGCCGAGGTCGGCTCCGGAGAAGGACTTCAGCGAGCCGAGCAGCCGTCCCATCGGGGTGCGGGCACCCGCGACGATGACGGAGGTCGTGCTGTTCGTTCCAGACATGAGCTGCGATCCCCTTCCGGCCGGAGCCGAGGAGTGAACGAGGGTTTACTTCGAATGTACTGAGCGGTAGTCCGCCCCGTCATCACGCCGTCAGTGTGATCGCGCGCACGTTGCGTAACCACTCCGGGAGCGCTGCACTAACAACATGCTGACGCGAATCGACCACATCGGGATCGCCTGTTTCGACCTCGAGAAGACCGTCGAGTTCTACACCTCGACCTACGGCTTCTCCGTGTTCCACACCGAGGTGAATGAGGAACAGGGTGTACGTGAGGCCATGTTGAAGATCAACAACACCGACGACGGCGGCGCCTCCTACCTCCAGCTGCTCGAACCCATCCGCGAGGACTCCACCGTCGCGAAGTGGCTGGCGAAGAACGGCGAGGGCGTACATCACATTGCCTTCGGAACGGCGGATGTCGACACGGACGCCGCCGACATCAAGGGCAAGGGCGTACGCGTGCTGTATGAGCAGCCACGGCGCGGTTCCATGGGGTCGCGGATCACCTTCCTGCACCCCAAGGACTGCCACGGTGTGCTGACAGAACTGGTCACTTCCGCGGCTGTTGAGTCAGCTGAGCACTGACTCCCGTACATATGGGCCGGTAGGGTTGGGGGCGGTCGCCGCTCCACCAGGGCGACCGGGTCCCGCCTGGGCGGTGGGACACGAGTCCGGGGTCCGGGTTTCGGGGGACGAGCGACGGGGCAACAGCCCATGCTCCGCCGTTGATCTGACACCATTCCCCGGGGGCCCCGTTCGGCGGATGGACGGAGCTCGATCGGAGAAGCTTGCGACCAGGGGACGGATGGGACCGCGCAGTGCGGGGCTACGAACGCCAGGAGCGAGAGCCGGCGGCTGACGTCGACCACCTCTCTCGGTTCGAGGCCGAGATGGAGCGGCTGAAGACCGAGCGGGAAAAGGCGATCCAGCACGCCGAGGACCTCGGCTACCAGGTCGAGGTGCTGCGCGCCAAGCTGCACGAGGCGCGCCGCACCCTCATGACCCGTCCCGCCTATGACGGGGCCGACATCGGCTACCAGGCCGAGCAGATGCTCCGCACTGCCCAGATGCAGGCGGACCAGCTGCGGGCGGACGCCGAGCGCGAGCTGAGCCAGGCCCGCGCGCAGACGCAGCGCATCCTCCAGGAGCACGCCGAGCAGGCCGCCCGCCTCCAGGCCGAGCTGCACGCCGAGGCTGTCGCCCGCCGCCAGCAGCTCGACCAGGAGCTGGCCGAGCGCCGGCAGAACGTCGAGTCGCACGTCAACGAGAACGTGGCGTGGGCCGAGCAGCTGCGCGCCCGTTCCGAGTCCCAGGCCCGCCGGCTGGTCGAGGAATCGCGCGCCGAGGCCGAGCAGGCGCTCGCCGGCGCCCGCGCCGAGGCCGAGCGGGTCACCGCGGAGGCCCGGCACCGGCTGCAGAGCGACGCGGAGGCCGCCCGCGCCGAGGCCGACCAGATCCTGCGCCGGGCCCGCACGGACGCCGAGCGGCTGCTGAACGCCGCGTCCACCCAGGCCCAGGAGGCCACCGACCACGCCGAGCAGCTGCGCGCCTCCTCCGCGAACGAGTCGGACACGGCCCGCCGGCATTCCGCCGAGCTGAGCCGCGCCGCCGAGCAGCGGATGGCGGAGGCGGAGGCGGCGCTGCGCGAGGCGCGCGCCGAGGCCGACAAGGTCGTCGCCGAGGCGAAGGACGCCGCCGCCAAGGCTCTCGCCAGCGCCGAGTCGACCAACGAGCAGCGCACCCGCACGGCCAAGGAGCAGGTCGCCCGGCTGGTCAGCGAGGCCACCACGGACGCGGAGGCCACCAAGGCCGAGGCCGAGCAGGTGGTCGCGGACGCCAAGGCCGAGGCCGAGAAGATCCTCGCGGAGGCCTCGGACAAGGCCCGCAGTGTCACGGCCGAGGAGACCGCCTCCCAGCTCGCCAAGACGGCCCGTACGGCCGAGGACGTCCTCAACAAGGCGTCGGACGACGCCAAGGCGACCACCAAGGCCGCCGCCGAGGAGGCCGAGCGGATCCGCAGAGAGGCAGAGGCCGAGGCGGACCGGCTGCGTGCCGAGGCGCACGACATCTCCGAGCAGCTCAAGGGCGCGGCGAAGGACGACACCAAGGAGTACCGCGCCAAGACGGTCGAGCTGCAGGAGGAGGCGCGCCGGCTGCGCGGCGAGGCGGAGCAGCTGCGCGCCGAGGCGGTCGCCGAGGGCGAGAAGATCCGCTCCGAGGCCCGCCGCGAGGCCGTCCAGCAGATCGAGGAGGCGGCCAAGACCGCCGAAGAACTGCTCGCCAAGGCGAAGGCCGACGCGGACGACCTGCGTCAGAGCGCCGCCACCGACAGCGAGAAGGTGCGCACCGAGGCCATCGAGCGGGCCTCGATGCTGCGCCGCCAGGCCGAGGAAACCCTCGAGCGCACCCGCAACGAGGCCGAGACGCAGCGCGCCGAGGCCGTCGAGCTCGCGGACGCGATCAAGGAAGAGGCCGAGCGGGCCGCGCGCGACCTGCGCGAGGAGACCGAGCGGGCGGTCGAGGCACGCCGGGCGGACGCCGCCGAGGACCTGACCCGCCTCCAGACCGAGACCGAGCAGCGGCTGGTCTCCGCCGAGCAGGCGCTCACCGACGCCCGGGCGGAGGCCGAGCGGATCCGCCGCGAGGCCGCCGAGGAGACCGAGCGGCTGCGTTCCGAGGCCGCCGAGCGCATCCGTACGCTCCAGGCGCAGGCCGACGCCGAGGCGGACCGGCTGCGCAACGAGGCCGCTGCCGACGCCTCCGCCTCCCGGGCGGAGGGCGAGGCCGTCGCCGTGCGTCTGCGTACGGAGGCGGCGACGGAGGCCGAGCGGCTCAGGACAGAGGCGCAGGACACCGCAGACCGGGTGCGGTCCGAGGCCCAGGCCGCCGCCGAGCGACTGGGCACCGAGGCCACCGAGACGCTCGCCGCCGCGCAGGAGGAGGCATCGCGGCGCCGTCGCGAGGCCGAGGAGTTCCTCGGCTCCGCGCGTCAGGACGCCGACCAGGAGCGCGAGCGGGCCCGCGAGCAGAGCGAGGAACTGCTCGCCGTGGCGCGGGCCCGGGTCGAGGAGGCCCAGACCGAGGCCGTACGGCTGGTGGAGGAGGCCGACCGGCGGGCCACCGAGATGGTCTCGGCCGCCGAGCAGCACGCTCAGCAGGTACGGGACTCCGTCATCGGGCTGCACGAGCAGGCGCACGAGGAGATCACCGGCCTGCGCTCGGCCGCCGAGCACGCGGCGGAGCGCACCCGCGCCGAGGCGGAGGAGGAGGCGGACCGGGTCCGCGCCGACGCCTACGCCGAGCGCGAGCGCGCCGGCGACGACGCGGGGCGTATCCGGCGGGAGGCCGCCGAGGAGTCGGAGGCCGCCAAGACCCTCGCCGAGCGGACGGTTTCGGAGGCGATCGCCGAGGCCGAGCAGCTCCGTTCGGACGCCGCCGCGCACGCCCAGCGCGTGCGGACCGAGGCTTCGGACTCCATCGCCACCGCCGAGCAGGACGCGGCGCGCACCCGCGCGGAGGCCCGCGAGGACGCCAACCGGATCCGGTCGGACGCGGCCGCGCAGGTGGACACCCTCATCACCGAGGCGGGGTCGGAGGCGGAGCGGCTGCGCGCCGAGGCCGCCGAGACGATCGGGACCGCGCGGCAGCACGCCGAGCGGATGCGCGCCGAGGCGGAGCGGATCAGGGCCGAGGCACGGGCGGAAGCCGAGCGGGTGACCGCGGCCGCCCGCAAGGAGGCCGAGCACACTCTGGACGAGGCCCGCAAGGACGCCAACAAGCGGCGCTCCGAAGCGGCCGAGCAGGTCGACACGCTCATCACCGAGACCGCCGCCGAGGCCGACAAGCTCCTCGCGGAGGCTCAGCAGAGCGCGCACAAGACGACCGCGGACGCCGAGTCGCAGGCCGACACCATGGTGGGCGCTGCCCGCGCGGAGGCCGAACGCCTGGTCTCGGAAGCGACGGTGGAGGGCAACTCGCTGGTGGAGCGGTCCCGGGCGGACGCGGACGAGCTGCTCGTCGGCGCGCGCCAGGACGCGACCGCGATCCGGGAGCGGACGGAGGAGCTGCGCGAGCGCATCACGGCGGAGGTCGAGGAGCTGCACGAGCGGGCGCGGCGCGAGTCGGCCGAGGCGATGAAGTCGGCGGGCGAGCGGTGCGACGCGCTCATCAGGGCCGCCGAGGAGCAGCTGGCGAAGGCCAAGACGCAGGCGAAGGACACCGTCTCGGAGGCCAACTCCGAGGCGGGCAAGGTCCGTATCGCCGCGGTCAAGAAGGCCGAGGGGCTGCTCAAGGAGGCCGAGCAGAAGAAGGCCACGCTGGTCGCCGAGGCGGAGAAGATCAAGGCCGAGGCGATCCGCGAGGCCCGGGAGGCCGTCGAGGAAGGCAAGCGCGAGCTGGGGATCCTGGTGCGCCGTCGCGAGGACATCAACGCGGAGATCTCCCGTGTCCAGGACGTCCTGGAGGCGTTGGAGTCCTTCGAGGCCCCGTCGGGAGGCAAGGACGGCGGCGTCAAGGCGGGCGCCACCGTGGGTGCTCCACGTTCGGGTGGCAAGGCGTCGGAGGGATAGCCGAAAGGCCGATTCTGTGCTTGCGCCACGGGCGTTCCAGACAGGTCCTGGCAAGGTCCCTGGCGGTCAGCCACCCAAAAGGAGTGTCATTCTCCAGACCAAACACCCATCCGCTCGATGACACGCCGCTTCGAGCCCTAGGATTCCCTCTATCACCTCACCGGTCTCATTCGACAGGAACCCCATGAGCGACACTTCCCCCTACGGCTTCGAGCTTGTGCGGCGTGGGTACGACCGCGCTCAGGTGGACGAACGAATCTCCAAGCTCGTCTCCGACCGTGACAGCGCTCTCACCCGCATCACCGCCCTGGAAAAGCGCATCGAGGAGCTCCACCTCGAGACGCAGAACGCCCAGGCACAGGTAAACGACGCGGAGCCGTCGTACGCGGGTCTCGGCGCGCGCGTCGAGAAGATCCTCCGCCTCGCCGAGGAAGAGGCCAAGGACCTGCGCGAGGAGGCCCGCCACGCCGCCGAGCAGCACCGCGAGCTCGCCGAGTCGGCCGCCCAGCAGGTGCGCAACGACGCCGAGTCGTTCGCTTCCGAGCGCAAGGCCAAGGCCGAGGACGAGGGCGTCCGGATCGTCGAGAAGGCCAAGAGCGACGCCTCCCAGCTGCGTGCCGACGCGCAGAAGGACGCGCAGTCCAAGCGGGAGGAGGCGGACGCCCTCTTCGAGGAGACCCGCGCCAAGGCCGCGCAGGCCGCCGCCGACTTCGAGACGAACCTCGCCAAGCGGCGCGAGCAGTCCGAGCGCGACCTGGCCTCGCGTCAGGCGAAGGCCGAGAAGCGCCTCGCCGAGATCGAGCACCGCGCCGAGCAGCTCCGCCTCGAGGCCGAGAAGCTGCGCACGGACGCCGAGCGCCGCGCCCGCCAGACGGTGGAGACGGCCCAGCGCCAGGCCGAGGACATCGTGGCCGACGCGAACGCCAAGGCCGACCGCATCCGCTCGGAATCCGAGCGCGAGCTGGCCGCGCTGACGAACCGTCGCGACTCCATCAACGCCCAGCTGACGAACGTCCGCGAGATGCTCGCGACGCTCACCGGCGCCGCTGTCGCCGCCGCGGGCTCGCCGGCCGAGGACGAGCCGATCTCCCGCGGGGTCCCCGCGCAGCAGTCCCGATAACACGGGGCATACGGCATCCGAACATCCGCGAAGCCCTCTGTCACTGCGGTGGCGGAGGGCTTCGCGCGCATCTAACGTGGCCGCATGATCGAGCTGGAGGGGCTGACCAAGCGGTACGACGAGAAGCTGGCGGTCAACGACCTCACCTTCACCGTGAGACCGGGTGTCGTCACGGGCTTCCTCGGTCCGAACGGCGCCGGGAAGTCCACCACGATGCGCATGGTCCTCGGACTCGACCACCCCACCGCCGGCAGCGTCCGTATCGACGGCAAGCGCTACGACCAGCTCAAGGACCCCCTGAAGCACATCGGCGCCCTGCTCGACGCCAAGTCCGTGCACGGCGGCCGCAGCGCCTTCAACCACCTGTTGTGCCTCGCGCAGAGCAACGGCATCCCGGCCTCCCGCGTCCACGAGGTCCTCGACACGGTCGGTCTGACCCCTGTCGCGCGGAAGAAGGCCAAGGGCTTCTCGCTCGGTATGGGCCAGCGTCTCGGTATCGCGGGCGCGCTCCTCGGCGATCCGCGCATCCTGATGTTCGACGAACCGGTCAACGGACTGGACCCCGAGGGCATCCACTGGATCCGCACGCTGATGAAATCCCTCGCGGCGCAGGGCCGTATCGTGTTCGTCTCCAGCCATCTGATGAGTGAGATGGCGCTCACCGCCGAGCATCTCGTGGTCATCGGCCAGGGCCGGCTGCTGGCCGACACCTCGATGGCCGACTTCATCGCGCGCAACTCCCGGTCGTACGCGCGCATCCGCTCCCCTCAGCGCGAGCGGCTGCTCGACGTGCTGCACGAGGCGGGCATCACGGTCGTCGAGTCCGGCAGCGGGGCGCTGGAGGTGGACGGGGGCAAGGCCGAACTGATCGGTGAACTGGCCGCCCGGCACCAGATCGTGCTGCACGAGCTCAGTACGCAACAGGCCTCGCTCGAGGAGGCGTTCATGCGGCTGACCGCGCAGTCGGTGGAGTACCACGCGCACACCGACGTCCCCGGCGACGCCTGGGCCCGTCCCGCCCGGCGCCTCGAGTGGGGTGCCGACTGGAAGAAGGGAGCCTGAGCCATGGCGGCGACCCAGGTCATCAGGTCGGAGTGGACCAAGATCCGGTCGGTGGCGTCCACGGTCTGGACGCTCTCCGTCGCGCTCGTGGTCACCGTCGCGCTCGGCATGCTGATCTCCGCCCTGACCAGGCGGGAGTTCGACGGCATGAGCACGCGGGAGCGGGTCACGCTCGACCCGACCTTCATCAGCTTCGCCGGGATGAGCCTCGGGCAGTTGGCGATGATCGTGTTCGGGGTGCTCGTCGTGTCGAACGAGTACAGCACCGGCATGATCCGCACCTCGCTCGCCGCGGTCCCCCGGCGCGGGTCCCTTATGTTCGGGAAGATCACGGTCGCCACCGCGCTCGCCCTCGCGGTGGGCATGGTCACCAGCTTCGTCGCCTTCTTCCTCGGCCAGGCGATGCTGGGCCCGCACCGGGCGTACCTCGGCGACCCCGGTGTGCTGCGCGCGGTCGTCGGCGGCGGGCTCTACATGACGCTCATCGCGGTGTTCTCCATGGGGGTCGCCGCGATGCTGCGCTCGCCGATGCTGTCTCTCGGCGTCCTGATGCCGTTCTTCTTCCTGATCTCCAACATCCTGGGGAACGTCTCTGCCACCAAGAAGATCGGCCGCTTCCTCCCCGACCAGGCCGGGAGCAGGATCATGCAGGTCGTGGCACCGGCCGGGGACGACACCCCGTACGGTCCATGGGGCGGCCTGGGCATCATGGTGCTGTGGGTGATCGCGGCCCTGATCGGCGGATACGTCCTGGTGAAGCGGCGGGACGCCTGAACCCCGCTGGTCAGGCGGCCCCTACGGCCCGCCCGGGTGACCGCTGTCGCGCCGGTGACCTGCGGGCCTTTGCTTTCTCTTGAGTGGAACCGTCAGCGGCCGGATATCCTCCTAAGCCTTACGGGGGCAGTGTCGGCCCCGACGTCCTGAACCTTTCGATGGGTGCGGAGCATGATCGAGGCAGTCGGCCTGACGAAGCGCTACGGCGACAAGACGGCCGTGTACAACCTTTCCTTCCAGGTGAGGCCGGGTACCGTCACCGGCTTTCTCGGGCCCAACGGCTCGGGCAAGTCGACGACCATGCGGATGATCCTCGGCCTTGACAACCCCACCTCGGGGCAGGTGACGATCGGCGGCTACCCGTACCGCAAGCTGCCCAACGCCCCCCGCCAGGTCGGCGCACTGCTCGACGCCAAGGCCGTGCACGGCGGCCGGTCCGCCCGCAGCCACCTGCTGTGCCTCGCCCAGCTCTCCGGCATCCCGGCCCGCCGCGTCGACGAGGTGCTCGGTGTGGTGGGCCTCCAGGAGGTGGCGAAGAAGCGGTCCAAGGGGTTCTCGCTCGGTATGGGCCAGCGGCTCGGCATCGCCGCTGCCCTCCTCGGCGACCCCCAGGTGCTGCTGTTCGACGAACCGGTCAACGGTCTCGACCCCGAGGGCATCCTCTGGGTGCGCAATCTGATGAAGTCCCTCGCGGCGGAGGGCCGCACGGTCTTCGTCTCCTCCCACCTCATGAGCGAGATGGCGCTCACCGCCGATCACTTGATCGTGATCGGACGCGGTCAGCTGCTGGCCGACATGAGTGTGAAGGACTTCATCTCCGCCAACTCGGCGGACTTCGCGCGCGTCCGCACCCCCGACACCGAGACCCAGCAGCGGGAGAAGCTCATCTCCGCGCTCACCGAGGCGGGCGGCCATGTGCTGCCCGAGCAGGACGGCGCGCTGCGCATCACCGGGCTGCCGCTGCCCCGCATCAGCGACATCGCGCACGACGCCGATGTGCGCCTGTGGGAGCTGTCGCCGCACCAGGCCTCGCTCGAGGAGGCGTACATGCGGATGACGCAGGGCGCGGTCGACTACCGCTCCACCATCGACCAGAAGGCGGGGCTGATGCAGCCGCTGCCGCCGGGTATGCAGCCGCCGGTCGCGATCCCGGTGCCGGGTCAGGGCCAGCCGGGCTGGTACGCCCCGCCGCCGCCCCAGCACGGTGGGCAGCCCTTCGCGCTGCCGGGGCAGCAGCCCGCGGGCCCGTACGGCGCTCCTGCCGTGCCTACCGTCTCCGGCACGGGCCCGAACCCGTACGCGCAGCCGGCGGCCCAGCAGCCGCCCGCTCAGCCCGTCCCCTCCCCCGCACCCGACCTGACCAAGTCCGAGGACGCCCGATGAGCACGCCCCAGCACCCGATGCCGCAGGCCGCGCCCGCCTGGCAGGCGGCGCCCGGTTCCGCGTACCCCACGTACACCTCGCCGATCCCGGTGGTACGGACCCACCTCGGGCATGCCATCGCCTCCGAGTGGACGAAGATCAGGTCGGTGCGTTCCACGATGTGGACGCTCGGAGTGTTCGTCCTGCTGGTGATCGGCATCGGCGTGGCCGCCGGTGCGGTGGTCGCCGACTCGTCCTCGGAGCTCGGGGGCGAGAACCCGCTCGGCCTCGGCTTCTTCGGGCTGCTCCTCGGGAGCATGTGCATCATCACGCTCGGAGTCCTGACCACCGCGTCGGAGTACGGCACCGGCATGATCCGCACCACGATGACCGCCTGTCCCAGCCGCAGCCGGGTGCTGGCCGCGAAGGCGATCGTCTTCTTCCTCGTCGCCTTCACGGTGTCGCTGGTCGCCTCGTCCTTCGTCGCCTTCGCGCAGGTGGCCATGCTGGACGGCCACGGTGCGAGGACCCCGTCCGGCGGCGAGTGGTTCAAGGCGACGGTCGGCATCTCGCTCTACATCGCGTTGCTCGGGCTGCTCGCGCTCATCGTCGGCTCGATCGTGCGGCACTCGGCGGGCGCCATCACCATCATGATCGGGGCGTTGCTCGCCCCGCTGGTCATCGCGCTGTTCATGTTCGCCGAGTCCCTCGCCAAGGTGCGCACGGGGCTGCTGGAGTACTCGATCCCGAACCAGCTCAGCGTCTTCTACTCCAACTCCCTGACCACATCGGGCCCCTCGGGGTGGGACCCGCTGTGGATCATCCTGGGCGTGACCGCCGCCGCGTTCGCCGGCGCCTGGCTGCTGCTGGAGAAGCGGGACGTGTAGCCCGGTTCAGTACTTCGGCGCGTTACGGGACCGCTGCACCCGCGTGGTGCGGCGGTCCTTCGCGTTCCAGCAGGCCTTGTGCCAGTGCCGGCGGTCTTCCACGCCCGCGTGCGCGGGCCAGGCCACCAGGTGCGGGACACCGGAGGGGATCACCTGGTCGCACCCGGGGCAGCGGTACGTCTTGCCCTCCGCGCCGGCGCCCGCGACATGGCGCACGCTCCACTCCTCGCCCTGCCAGCTCTCGGTGGACTGCCAGCCGCCGTAGCGCGACCTGTCGTCGTCCGCGCTCGGGCCGGACCAGCCGGAGCCCTTCGGTCGGTTGCGACGCGGGGACACAGAACACCTCACGGGGCTATACAGGGAGCACGGGCCTTTTCCAGCCTACGCGGCGCACGCAGGGGTACACGGTCGTCACCGACTTCGGCAGAAACCCTTACCTCCGGCCCTGTTCTGCAGACAATCCGCAAATCTCTCCGTCAAGCCGTGACTTCGGCACATGTCAGGGAGTTATGCCGGGTGGGGGAGCTCCGCGTCGGAGCCAGGAAAGCAGGAAGAGCGATGCACGTAGGAAGTTTTGTACTGGCGGCCCAGTTTCCGGGACAGGGCCAGGGGGAAGCCCTGCACCGCGCGGTGCGGTCGGCCGAAGCCGCCGAAGAGGCGGGTCTGGACACGGTGTGGCTGGCAGAGCACCACTTCGTACCGTACGGGACCTGCCCCTCGGCGATCACGCTGGCCTCCCATCTGCTGGGCCGCACCCGCCGGATCCGGGTCGGCACGGCGGTGAGCGTCCTGCCCACCGTCCACCCGGTGGCACTCGGCGAGCAGGCCGCTCTGCTGCACCTGATCTCGGGCGGGCGCTTCTCGCTCGGGGTGGGCCGCGGCGGGCCCTGGGTGGATCTGGAGGTCTTCGGCGCGGGCCTGGAGGCCTACGAGACCGGGTTCCCCGATTCACTCGATCTGCTGATGCGCTGGCTGCGCGAACCGTCCCTCGCAGCCACGGGGGAACGATTCAGCTTCCGTGAAGTCCCGGTCGTGCCACGGCCCTCCGAGTCGCTCACCGACGCCGAGGGGCCCGAGGTCGTCGTCGCCTGCACCTCGTCCGCGAGCGTGCGGCTGGCGGCAGAGCGCGGACTCCCCATGCTTCTCGGCATGCACGTGGGGGACGAGGAGAAGGCGGAGATGATCGCGCTGTGGCGGCAGTACGCACGTGCGGCCGGGGTCGACGGCGATGTGATCGCCGGCGCCCGTCATGTCTCGGCCGGCGTCTGCCAGATCGCCGACCGGCGCACCGACGCGGTGGAGACGCTCACGAAGGCGATGCCGGGCTGGCTGAAACAAGGCCTCGACGCGCATGTCACGGTCGACGGCCGGGCCCGCGCGATGCGGGACCCGCTGGCGTACACCGAGCTCCTCTGCGCTCTGCATCCGGTGGGCACACCCCGGTTGTGCGTCGACCGGCTCGCGGCCACGGCGGAGCGGACCGGCGTCAGCCGCTTCGCCCTGCTCGTCGAAGGCTCCGGAGACCTCGCGGCGACGGAGGAGAACGTACGGAGGCTGGGTGCCGAGGTACTCCCCCACCTCCGCTGACTCCGCCGGTGCCGTCCACCGGGGGGAGCTTGCCGCTCCGGTACTGATGCACCTCCCGCGTACGGAGCGGCAAGCCGTGGTCGTCGCGTGGCTCAGCAGTCGCGCAGTTCCGGCGACTGGTTGAGCAGTTGACTGCGGACCGAGGTGAAGCGCGCCAGTGTGTCGTCCACCGAGGAGTCCAGCGGGAACACCGCCACCCGGTGGCAGTTCTGGAAGGCCAGGCGCACTCCGAAGTGCCGCTGCAGGGCGCCGCGTATCGCGTCACTCGCGAGCGCACGCAGCAGTTGTCCACGTGCCTGCTCGTCCGGCGGGGGCGTCTGGTTGTCGGCGAAGTCTCCGCCGTCCACCTTCAGCTGGGCCACCAGAGAGCTGATCATCTCCCACGCATAGGGCAGGGAGGTCCGGACGCAGTCGACGAAATCGGCTTCGTTGACCTCGCCTCGCTCGGCCTGTTCGAGTAGGGCCGGTGAGACGTCGAGCGACATGGGTACTCCTCTCGCACCCCAAGACAACAGGGGTTGACGGACAGGGAAGGGAGTTCGCACTGCCGAACACTCTCAGTACACACTGCGCGACCTCCCGTTTACTACGTTAAGCAACGGCGGAGGGCCGCACCAGGAGAATGCGCACACAGCGACGCCCCATTAGGCACACAACAAGCCATTGACGAACGGGGGCATCCCGGGTGAAAGCGCGGAACACGGAAATCCGCCGGAAAGGGCCCCGGGAGACCCCGCGTGGGCGCCCGGCCGAGTCCGCGCGGAAGGGGCCGCAGAGGCTTGGGGAAGCACTGGAAGACGGGCGACCGGTCTGCGCGCGGGGACGCGGAGAACGGCCGCCGTGGGCGCACGGACGCCCGAGAAACGACGGTCGGCGAGGGTGCGCGGGAACGGCCGATTGATCACGGGGAAAACCGGTGGCACGACCGGGGCCGCCGGCTCGGCTGACGAGGGCGAATCGCGCCCGGGCCGCGGGGTCGAGTAGCGTTGCCGACCATGCGTCTCGTCATCGCCCGGTGCTCCGTCGACTACGCGGGCCGTCTCACCGCTCATCTCCCCTCCGCGCCCCGTCTGATCCTGGTCAAGGCGGACGGCAGCGTCTCGATCCACGCGGACGACCGGGCCTACAAGCCCCTCAACTGGATGTCGCCGCCCTGCACGCTGAAGGAGGGCGCGGGCGACGGGGCCGGCGTGTGGACGGTCGTCAACAAAACGGGCGAGAAGCTGATCATCACGATGGAGGAGGTCCTCCACGACTCCACGCACGAACTCGGCGTGGACCCGGGCCTGATCAAGGACGGCGTCGAGGCGCACCTTCAAGAGTTGCTCGCGGACCGCATCGAGACGCTCGGCGAGGGCTACACGCTCATCCGGCGTGAGTACATGACGGCGATCGGCCCGGTGGACATCCTGTGCCGGGACGCCGACGGCGGGACCGTGGCCGTGGAGATCAAGCGGCGGGGCGAGATCGACGGTGTGGAACAGCTCACGCGCTACCTGGAACTCCTGAACCGCGATCCGCTCCTCGCCCCGGTCCGCGGCGTCTTCGCGGCACAGGAGATCAAGCCGCAGGCCCGCGTGCTGGCCACGGACCGCGGCATCGGCTGCACGGTCCTGGACTACGACGCGCTGCGCGGCATCGAGGACGACAAACTGCGGCTGTTCTGACGGGTGTCACCACGACGGCGAGGGCCGGGTCCGGAGAGCGGACCCGGCCTTCTGTGTTGCCGGGCAGCGGCGGGGACTTCAGATCACCGGGCCCGAACCGCTCGGCGTTCCCGAGCCGGTGCTGCCCGACGGTGCGCCTGCCGAGCTGAACGAGGTGGCCGGGGCGCTGGAGGACGCCGGACCGCCGGCCGAGTCGGTGGTGCTCGGACTCGTGGATTCCGACGTCGTGGGGGTCGGCGTCGGCGCGGGCGTCGAGGTAGGCGGCTGCGACGAGGGCGGCGTGGTCACCGGCGTCGACGTGGGCGACTTGGTCGGGGACTTCGACGGGGACTTCAGATCACCGGGCCCGAACCGCTCGGCGTTCCCGAGCCGGTGCTGCCCGACGGTGCGCCTGCCGAGCTGATCGAGGTGGCCGGGGCGCTGGAGGACGCCGGGCCGCCGGCCGAGTCGGTGGTGCTCGGACTCGTGGATTCCGACGTCGTGGGGGTCGGCGTCGGCGCGGGCGCCGAGGTAGGCGGCTGCGACGAGGGCGGCGTGGTCACCGGCGTCGACGGCTTCGACGTGGGCGACTTGGTCGGGGACTTCGACGGGGACTTCGACGGAGTCGGGCCCTTCGTACCCGTCGGGGCGTCCGACGGGTACCCGCCGGTGCTCCGCGGCGTGGGGTCGTCGGACGTGCCATAGGTGCCGTCGGGTCCCGGGTCCGTCGACGTCGGCGACGGGCTGTGGGAAGCGGCCTTGCCACCTCCGGTGCCGTCGCTGTTCGGCTGGTCCGCACCGACGCCACCGTCGTCGTCCGCGCCCTGGCTCGCCGGGGGATCCACGCGGACGTTCCCGGACGGGGTGTTGGTGTCGTTGTTCGAGGTCATGCCGAGCCCCACGACCGTGCCGAGCACGGCGACCAGCACCGCACCGGCGCTCGCGGCCACCAGATTGCGCCGACTGCCCTTCCCCGCGCCGCGCACGCCCCCGCGCGCGGGCGGGGGCGTGGCCGCGGCCCGGTGTGTGATCAGGGTGGCCGTGTCTGCGGCCGGGGCGGACAGGGTGAAGCGGGCGGGTACGCCGCCGGGCGGCGTCGCCGGCTCCTCGTGCCGCGCCTCCGGCATCTCCTCGTCCGCCGTGAGCCCGCCGGGCGACGTCGTGCCGGAGCGGTCGGCGACCAGGGCGAGGGCGCGCCGCCCGGAGACCGTGCCGCGCTTGTCGGCGAGGGCGCCACGCAGCCCGTTGGAGGCCTCCAGTTCGGCGCGGGCCCGGTCGAGCTGTCCGCCGCAGAGCGCGAGGATGCCCAACTCGTGGTGGAAGTAGGCCTGTTCGCCGACCTCGCCGGAGAGCCGGGACGCCTCGGCGCCGGACCGCAGGGTTCGCTCCCAGGCGCCCCAGTGCAGCCCCCCGGCGAACGCGGGCGCGGCCTGCCGGGCCAGTCGTATGGCGAGGTTCTCCTGATCCTCGGACGCCGGGGACTCCGTCTGCTCGGGGGAGTCGCCCTCGTCGGGGGCGACCGGGAGCCCGGCGGAGCTGAGCGGCACCAGAACGGCCAGCGCGGCCAGTACGGCGTCGGCCTCCGCCGAGACACGTTCCGCCGTGACCGAGGGGTGCCCGGCCCACCAGGCGTAGTGCTGGGCGGCCTTCAGCGCGTACTCCTCCGCGCCGGTCCCGTACCCGGCCGCCTCCAGCTGGGCGAGCACCCCGGCCGCCAGCCGGTAGTGGGCGCCGACCGGGGAGACCAGCGCGCAGCCGACGAGTTCGGCGAGCGCCGCGTCCGCGTGGGTGTCGTCGACCAGGGCCGGCAGATGCGTCTGGTGGGGCACCTCGCCGCCGAGCGCGACCGCGAACTTGAGGGTCTCGCGCGCCGACACGCTCAGCCGGGAGGCGAGCAGCGGGGCGGGCGCGGCGGCCTCCGCGAGCGAGGGCAGCGGGACCTCATGGCCGTCCCCGGCGTCGACGGACGCCTCCACAGGGGCGTTCTCGAAGACGCCGAACTCGTCGACGGCGCTCTCGTCGGCCGCCCGCCGGTCGCGCTGCCGCAGCAGCGCACCCGCCTGGACGAAGCGCAGGGGCAGACCCTCGGACTCGAACCACAGGTCGCCTGCCCAGGTGACCTCGTCCTCGGTGAGGTCGCGG
Organism: Streptomyces sp. NPDC046900; assembly: GCF_040644975.1. Classification (NCBI taxonomy): domain Bacteria; kingdom Bacillati; phylum Actinomycetota; class Actinomycetes; order Kitasatosporales; family Streptomycetaceae; genus Streptomyces; species Streptomyces sp. NPDC046900. The sequence goes on from NZ_JBEYXD010000043.1 coordinate 34,255, forward strand.
TCGACGGCGCTCTCCAGCAGCTCCAGGCCGCCCGCGCGGTCGAGCCCGCGGAGGAGGACCTCTTCGACCTGCGCGTCGGCGGAGGGCGCGGGTACGTCGGGCGTGGCGGAGAGCAGGAAGGCGCACTCGGGTGTGGCGTCGAGCAGCTCGTCGAGCGCGCTGCCGCCGATCTCCAGGTCGTCGAGGACGACGACGGCACCGATCTCGCGGACGTGCCGGAGGAGCTCCTCGCGCTCCGGGCGGTACAGCGGAGCTTTGTGAACGGCGGCGAAGAGGACGTACAGGAGGTCGCTCGCGGTGCGGCGGTAGCCGGAGAGGCGGACGACGCCGTCGGGCGCGAGGTCGGAGCAGTCCTCGGCGACGACGTCCAGGAGCGCGCTGCGGCCCGAGCCGGCCGGGCCGGTGAGCCGGACGGTGCGGCCACGGGCGAGGAGCCGCACCAGCTGCTCGCGCTCCTCCTGGCGCTCCAGCAACGGCATCTGCGGCGGTGTGGGACCGGCCGGGACGGGCGGCCGGGCGGCGGGGGCGCGCTCGGCCCGCTCGTCGGCGGTGTACTTCACCGGCGGGGCGGGACGTTCGCCGGGCGGGCAGAGCTCGATCTCGCTGCCGTCGACGGGGTTCACGGTGAGCAGGTAGTCACCGGACACGATCTCGACGGTGCGGGCGGGCGACGACGTCGGCTGTACGAAGTCCTGGGCGAGGGGGTCCCGCGGCGCGCGCTGACGCGGCAGGTCGCCGGGGCCGTCGTGGCCGTACTCCTCGGGTCCCGTGTTGTTCGGGTCCATAGGTCCCAGCCCCCCAAAAAGCGTCGCGTGCCTGAGCCCCTCCCGGCCTTGCTGCACACTGCCGCGTCGCTTCTGGTCCGGTGCCCGCTTCTAGGGTCATAGGGCGGCGGGCAGCCGAACCCTAAACCTTCGCATACTGTCCTTGGCAAGCCGGGGTACCGCGCCGCCCGAGACGTCACGGTCTCGTGAGGATTGCGCCTGACGCGCCTTTGGCGGTCGTTCACTCCCGCGACGCGCCCCGCGCCCCGCGATCACACCCGGGGCAGCGACTCCACTCCGATGCCGCCCTCGATGGCCAGGATCCGGTGCAGCCGGGTGGCCACCAGCAGGCGCTGCATCTGCGTCGGCACACCACGCAGCACCAGCCGCCGGCCGCACCGCCCCGCCCGGCGGTGGGCTCCCATGATCACCCCGAGCCCGGTGGCGTCCCAGGAGTCCAGCTCGGACAGGTCGAGTACGAGGTCGCCGACGCCGTCGTCGACGGCCGCATGCAGGACCGTACGGGCGTCCGCCGCGCTGCGCAGGTCGAGGCGGCCCCCGACGACCAGCCCGGCGTGGTCGCCCCTGATGTGCATATCCGCTCCCCGAGAGTGCGTCGTCGTACTCCGCGATGTGGTTGTGCAACCTGTGACTGTCCTGGCGACAGTCTGGTTGCCGTCTGTAAGCGAACCGATACCGAATTCACCCAATGGGGTGATCCCCCATGGGTGCGTGCGGTTTCAGTACGTGTAGAAGCCCTGCCCGCTCTTGCGACCGAAGTCACCGGCGTCAACCATCCGGCGCATCAGCTCCGGCGGAGCGAACTTCTCGTCCTGCGACTCGGTGTAGATGTTGCTGGTGGCGTGCAACAGGATGTCGACGCCGGTGAGGTCGGCGGTGGCCAGCGGCCCCATGGCGTGGCCGAAGCCCAGCTTGCAGGCCAGGTCGATGTCCTCGGCGGTGGCCACACCCGACTCGTACAGCTTGGTCGCCTCGACGACGAGCGCCGAGATCAGACGGGTCGTCACAAAGCCGGCGACGTCGCGGTTGACGACGATGCAGGTCTTGCCGACCGACTCGGCGAACTCGCGGGCGGTGGCGAGGGCCTCGTCGCTCGTCTTGTACCCCCGGACGAGTTCGACCAGTTGCATCATCGGCACGGGCGAGAAGAAGTGCACGCCGACGACCCGCTCCGGCCGCTCGGTCGCTGCCGCGATCTTGGTGATCGGGATGGCGGAGGTGTTGGACGCGAGCACCGCGTCCTCACGGACGAGCTTGTCGAGCGCACGGAAGATCTCGTGCTTGACCTCGAGCTTCTCGAAGACCGCCTCGACGACGACGTCCGCGTCGGCGACGGCGTCCAGGTCGGTGGTGGAGGTGATACGGGCGAGCGCCGCGTCGGCGTCGTGGGCCTCCAGCTTCCCCTTGCTCACGAACTTGTCGTACGAGGCCTTGATGGCGTCGGTGCCACGCGTCAGCGCCTCCTCGGTGACATCCCGCAGGACGACGTCCCAGCCGGCCTGAGCGGATACCTGGGCAATACCGGAACCCATCAGTCCGGCTCCGATGACGGCAAGCTTCCGTGCCACTGTGCGACTCCCCTGACGCGCTTCGTAATGCCTCTCGGCCGGACCATAGCGCTCGTGGGGGGCTGTGTGACCGGTAAGTAATGCGCGTCACGTCTCAAATGACGGACATCACACCGGCCCGTGTCATTCCGGCGTCCCGGCGGCGCAGTTGGGCCCCTTCTCACCCAACAGGTGCCGCATGTCCCCGAGGAGTGACAGCACGTTCGGTGAGGCTTCGCCCGGATTGCGCCCCATGGCGTTCGCACGGCCGGCGACCGCTGTGAAGCGCCGCGATCCGGTGCGTCTGACCGAGGCTCAGACGCGGCGGAAGGCCGCTGTGCGTGGCGCCGCCGGACTCGCTCGTACCCGCCGTCCATGCCGTCGGTGCTTCCCCCGGACCCGATGCTGGAGGGCGCTCGCCCCGGAACGGCCGAATACGTTCTCCGCCCCACCCGGACGGGGCCCCGCTGCGACGCGCCGGGCCCGTGACGGTGGGCACTCGGGTGTTCCGCCCGGCCTTGACGTAACTACGCTGGTCACATGGTCAATCTGACGCGCATCTACACGCGGACCGGCGACAAGGGCACGACGCACCTCGGGGACATGAGCCGGGTGCCGAAAACCGACCTGCGGATCGCCGCCTACGCGGACGCCAACGAGGCGAACGCGGTGATCGGCACGGCGATCGCGCTGGGCGGTCTCGACGAGGAGGTCGTCAAGGTCCTCACCCGCGTCCAGAACGACTTGTTCGACGTGGGTGCGGACCTGTCGACGCCGGTGGTGGAGAACCCGGAGTTCCCGCCGCTGCGGGTCGAGCAGTTCTATGTCGACAAGCTGGAGGCGGACTGCGACCGTTTCCTGGCCGAGCTGGAGAAGCTGCGCTCGTTCATCCTGCCCGGCGGTACGCCCGGCGCGGCCCTGCTGCACCAGGCGTGCACGGTCGTACGGCGGGCCGAGCGCTCCACCTGGGCAGCGCTGGAGGTCCACGGCGAGGTCATGAACCCCCTCACCGCGACCTACCTCAACCGCCTGTCCGACCTCCTGTTCATCCTGGCCCGGTACGCCAACAAGGAGACCGGTGACGTGCTGTGGGTGCCGGGCGGGGAGCGCTGAGCCGCGCTCCCCGGCCGGTCAGCGGTCGCGGTCGTCCTGCGCGGCGTCCCGGTCCGCCTGCGTGAGCGCGGACTCGGCGGCGGACAGCGCCTTCTGCACGTCGGCGATACCGGAGGGTTGCGCCGAGGGGGCCACGGACGAGGAGGGCGTGGCCGCCGCGCCGTCGTTCCGCGCGCAGCCCGCGGTGAGCCCCACCAGGAGGACCACCGCGGGCGCCGCCCAGCGCACAGCTCGCCGAGCCCGCATCAGCTCGCCGCCTTGCCGTTGTCGTGCGCGGCGCACCAGGTCTTGACGCCCGCCAGGTCCTTCTGCCGCTGCTGAAGCGTCGGCACCAGGGACTTGCGGAAGGTGAGCCGGTCCTGGAGGTACGTCGCGATCTCGGTGTGGCCCGCGTTCTTCGCGTTCTCCACACGCCGCTCCAGCCGCGCCACCGAGCCGCGCGTGCCCACGCCGGCGTCCAACCGCCTCAGGGCCCGGTCGATCCGCCGGTCGAGCTTCGGCACCCGCTTGCACAGCGCGTGCGCGCCGTCACCGGTCGGCGCGGGCGCCGGGGTGCTGTCGGCCGCGGCCGCCCCCGTCCCGGTCGCCAGCAGCGCCGCCGCGGCCAGCCCCGCGAGCAGGGTGCGCCGTCGTCGTCGTGCGTTCATCTTCGCCTCCGTTCCCCGGACGGCCCCGACGTCCGTCCGATGCCTCCGGAGGCTAGGAACCCTCTTTGTGGGAACCTTGTGACTGGTTTGACCTGGCTGTCCCGATCAACCAGTCCCGGCGGTCGGGCAGGGCCCCACCGGTCCGGGGCAGCCGCACCTCGAAGCGTGTGCCGACACCGCCCGCGCCGTCCGCCACCGTGACGCTCCCCCGGTGCAGGGCCGCCTGCTGGGCGACCAGGGTCAGACCGAGACCCGAGCCCGTGCTGTGCGGCCCCCGCCGGTACCGCTCGAAGATCCGGCCGCGTGCCTCGGCCGGGATGCCCGGACCGCGGTCGTCCACCATGATCACGACGTCGGCGCCGGTCCCCCGCACACCGACGGCGACATCCGCCTGCCCCGCCGCGTCCCGCCCGTGGGCCAGCGCGTTGGCGATCAGGTTGTCGAACAGCAGCCGCAGCCCCGGCTCCCAGCAGTGCGCGGTCAGTCCCGGCTGTGCGCTCAGGGCGATCCGGGCGTCCGGAGCACGGCGCCGGGCCTCGGCGACGGCGGCGTCCGCGGTCTCCGCCACGTCCACCGTGCGGAACGCCTCCGCCTCCACCAGATCCCCGCGCCCCAGCTCGCGCAGCATCACCAGCAGGCCGAGCAGCCGGGCGTGCTCGTGGCGAAGGTCCTCCAGGACCTCGGTCCGGTCCGGGTCGGGCAGGTCGGGGTGCTGGGCGAGGATGTCGAGGTTGGTGCCCATGCTCATCATGGGGGTGCGCAGTTCGTGCGCGGCCGCCGCCGAGAAGGAACGTGCGGTGTCCAGGGCCTGGGCGGTGCGGGCGGCCTGTTCGTCGTAGCGGGCGAGCACCGTACGCACGGTGGCGGCCAGTTCGTCGACCTCCGTGATCCCGGTCGGCTCGTGTGGCGGCCGGACGGGGCTGGTACGCGGGTCCAGTCCGGCGGTACGGCGGGTGAGGCGGCGCAGGGGGGCGGCGGCGCCCGCGGCTGTGCCCCAGGCCAACAGGCCCGACAGGGGGGCCGCCAGCACGGTGGTCACCAGGACACGGCGCCGGACGAGCCGGAGCTGGGTGCGGTCGGCGGTGTCCGGTGCGAAGACCCAGAGGGTGCCCGAGGCCCGGGCGGTGCGGACGGGCCGGGACAGCGTCCGCCAGCCGGTGCCGCCGGCGCGGACGGTGACCGGCCCGGCGGCGTGGGCGGGCAGCCGTATCGAGGAGGCGGGCTGCGGGCCGGCCTGGAAGGTCGCGTCCGGTGCGACGAGGCGTATGCCGACGTCGAGCGCCGCGCCGTAGAGCGCGCGCTCCCGGGTGTCGGCCGCTTTGGGCCGGCCGGCCGCGGCGGCACGCAGCAGGGCCCGGGCGTCCGGGGCGACGGCGGCGGCCCGCTCCCGCAGATGGTCGTCCTCGGCGCTGTGCAGATCGCGGGCGACCAGGTTGAGCAGCAGCCAGCCGGAGGCCAGCACGAGAAGCGGGACGGTGCAGCCCACCGCGAGCCCGATGCGTGTCGACAGTCTCACGGCTCGTCCCGCAGCACGAAGCCCACGCCGCGCACGGTGTGGACGAGCCGCCGGGCGCCGCCCGCTTCCAGCTTGCGCCGCAGATAGCTGACGAAGGTGTCGACGGCGTCGGTGCGCACGTCGAAGTCGTAGCCCCAGACCCGGTCCAGGAGCTGGTCGCGGGTGAGGACGAGCCCGGCGTTGCGGGCCAGCACCTCGAGGAGTTCGAACTCGCGCCGAGTCAGCTCCAGGCGCCGGCCGGCGCGGTGGACCGTGCGGGCCGCCGGGTCGATCACCAGGTCCGCCACCCGCAGCTCCTGCCGGTCGTCGGGCGGCCTGCGGCGCAGCAGGGCGCGCAGCCGCAGCACCAGTTCCTGCAGCGCGAACGGTTTGACCAGGTAGTCGTCGCCGCCCGCCTGGAGCCCGGCTATGCGGTCGGCGGTCTCGTCGAGTGCGGACAGCATGAGGACGGGCAGGTCCTGTCCCTCGTCCCGGAGCCGTGCGCATACCTCGATGCCGCTCATGCCGGGCATCGACACATCGAGGACGAGCACGTCGGGCGGGGCGTCCCGGATCACGCTCAGTGCCGCGGGCCCGCTGTCCGCGGTGCGGACGGCGAAGCCGCTGAGCCGCAGCCCCCGCTCCAGGGAGCGCCGGATGGCCGCGTCGTCATCCACGACGAGCACCGCGCCGGGGCGCGTGGTGCCGCTCGTCCGCCCTCCAGGGTCCACTGTCACGCCGGGCAGCGTACGTCCCTCCGGTGGACGCGTGACAGCCGGGCGAGGGTGCGGGAGTTGGGGCGACCCGTTCACCAACTGCACTGTGGTCCAGACCTATTGACCGATGGTCCAGACCTTTCTATTCTCGCGGCACTGTGGGCGTGAAGGCTCAGTCATGCCCATGACACCCCGGCTCATTTCGACAAGAGGAGGCGCTGCATGCGCTTCAGACACCGAGCCGCGGCAGGTCTGGCGACCCTGCTGCTCCCACTCGCCGGCCTGGTCGGCCTCGCCGGTCCCGCACAGGCAGCGACATCGGCCACCGCCACCTACGCCAAGACCCAGGACTGGGGCACCGGCTTCGAGGGCAAGTGGACCGTCAAGAACACCGGCACCACGTCCCTCAGTTCCTGGACGATCGAGTGGGACTTCCCCTCCGGTACCTCCGTCACCTCGGCGTGGGACGCGGACGTGACGAACTCCGGCACCCACTGGACCGCCAAGAACAAGTCCTACAACGGCACGCTCGCCCCCGGGGCCTCCGTCTCCTTCGGCTTCAACGGCGCCGGCCCGGGCGCACCGAGCAACTGCTCGCTCAACGGCGGCAGTTGTGACGGCGGCACCACCGTCCCCGGCGACAACCCGCCCTCCGCTCCGGGCACCCCCACGGCGTCGGGCATCACGGACACCTCGGTGAAGCTGTCCTGGAACGCGGCGAGCGACGACAAGGGCGTCAAGAACTACGACGTCCTGCGGGACGGCGCCAAGGTCGCCACGGTGACGACGACGTCCTACACGGACTCCGGTCTGAACGCAGGCTCCGACTACTCGTACACCGTCCAGGCCCGTGACACCGCCGACCAGACCGGTCCCGTCAGCGGCGCGGTCGAGGTGCACACCACCGGCGGCACCACGAACCCGCCGCCCCCCGGATCCGCCGTCAGGCTCGGGTACTTCACCGAGTGGGGCATCTACGGCCGCAACTACAACGTCAAGAACCTGGTGACGTCAGGCTCCGCGGCGAAGATCACGCACATCAACTACGCCTTCGGCAACGTGACCGGCGGCAAGTGCGCGATCGGCGACTCCTACGCCGACTACGACAAGGCGTTCACCGCCGACCAGTCCGTCAGCGGCGTCGCCGACACCTGGGACCAGCCGCTGCGGGGCAACTTCAACCAGCTGCGCGAGCTCAAGGCCAAGTACCCGAACATCAAGGTGCTGTGGTCCTTCGGCGGCTGGACCTGGTCCGGCGGATTCGGTGAGGCCGCGAAGAACCCGGCCGCCTTCGCCCAGTCCTGCTACGACCTGGTCGAGGACCCGCGCTGGGCGGACGTGTTCGACGGCATCGACATGGACTGGGAGTACCCGAACGCCTGCGGTCTGTCCTGCGACAGCAGCGGGCCGGCGGCCTTCAAGAACCTGATGTCCGCAGTGCGCGCCAAGTTCGGCGCGAACTACCTCGTCACCGCCGCCACCACGGCCGACGGCTCCTCCGGTGGCAAGATCGACGCCACCGACTACGCGGGCGCCTCGCAGTACGTCAACTGGTACAACGTGATGACGTACGACTTCTTCGGCGCCTTCGCCCCGCAGGGCCCCACGGCCCCGCACTCCCCCCTCACCTCGTACAGCGGCATCCCGACCGCCGGATTCACCACGGCGGACGCGATCGCCAAGTACAAGGCGCAGGGAGTGCCCGCGAACAAGCTGCTGATCGGCATCGGCTTGTACGGGCGAGGCTGGACGGGTGTCACCCAGGACGCCCCGGGCGGCACGGCCACCGGACCCGCCCCGGGCACCTACGAACAGGGCATCGAGGACTACAAGGTGCTCAAGACGTCCTGCCCGGTCACCGGCACCATCGCGGGCACGGCGTACGCGCACTGCGGCAGCAACTGGTGGTCGTACGACACCCCGGCCACCATCGGCACGAAGATGGCGTGGGCCAAGAGCCAGGGGCTGGGCGGCGCCTTCTTCTGGGAGTTCAGCGGTGACACCAGCAACGGCGAGCTGGTGAGCGCGATCAACAGCGGTCTGTCATAGGGCGGTTTCCGGCCCGAGACCACATCGACTCCCCTCGGTCCGCCGGGGGGAGTCGGCGTGTCTACGCCACATTGACCCGCTGTCCGGGCGGAGCCGCCTCCAGCCACGCGAGAAAACCGGTCAGCGCGTCCTCGCTCATCGCGAGCTCCAGACGGGTGCCCCGGTGCTGACAGGCGAGGATCAGCGCGTCGGAGAGCAGCGCCAGCTCCTCCTCGCCCTCGGGGCTGCGCCGGCCGGCCACCTCGATCGCCGAACGCTCCAGGACACGGCGCGGGCGCGGGGCGTAGGAGAAGACGCGGTACCACTCGACCCGGTCGCCGTTGTAGCGGGCGACTCCGTAGCTCCAGCCCTTGCCGCTGGTGTCGGTCTTCTCCGGCACGTCCCAGCGCAGGCTGCAGTCGAACGTGCCGCCCGAGCGCTGAATGAGCCGGCGCCGCAGACCGAAGACGAACAGCCCCACCACCACGAGAGCGACGACAATTCCGCACACAGTCAGAGCGAGGACCATCGGCACCGACCTCCTCGTCTCCTAGGTAACGGAACGGAAAAAACATCCGCATTTGCCTCAGCCGCGGCTGGTTCCGGATTGCTCCGGTCCAGCCGCGGCTGAGTGTCACGTCATTGCATACGCGCTGTGGTCAGCTCGCCGCCGCCGCACGCAGCCGGACGTCCGCACGGCGCTCCGCGGAGGCGTCAGCCTCCGACTTCGCGCGCTCGAGCGCCCGCTCCGCGCGCTGGACGTCGATCTCGTCCGACAGTTCGGCGATCTCGGCCAGCAACGACAGCTTGTTGTCCGCGAACGAGATGAAACCGCCGTGCACCGCGGCGACGACCGTTCCACCATCACTCATACGGATGGTCACCGGGCCCGACTCCAGCACACCGAGCAGCGGCTGGTGACCGGGCATGACGCCGATGTCGCCGGACGTGGTGCGCGCGACGACCAGGGTGGCCTCGCCGGACCAGACCTGGCGGTCGGCGGCGACCAGCTCGACGTGCAGCTCAGCAGCCAAGGGTGGCTCCTCGGATCACCACCCGGCGGGTCTGCCGGGTGTTGGGATGAATTCTAGTAGGCGTACAGAGAGGGACGGGACGCGGGCCATGGCAGGGCGCGGTCTCGTCCCTCTCCGTCACGAGCACAGCGTCAGGAGACGCCCAGCTCCTTCGCGTTCTTCTTCAGGTCCTCGATACCACCGCACATGAAGAACGCCTGCTCCGGGAAGTGGTCGTACTCGCCGTCGATGATCGCGTTGAAGGCCGCGATCGACTCCTCCAGCGGGACGTCCGACCCGTCGACGCCGGTGAACTGCTTGGCGACGTGGGTGTTCTGGGACAGGAAGCGCTCCACACGGCGGGCCCGGTGGACGACGAGCTTGTCCTCCTCGCCGAGCTCGTCGATACCGAGGATCGCGATGATGTCCTGGAGGTCCTTGTACTTCTGCAGGATCGTCTTGACGCGCATGGCGGCGTCGTAGTGGTCCTGCGCGATGTACCGCGGGTCCAGGATCCGGGACGTGGAGTCCAGCGGGTCCACGGCCGGGTAGATGCCCTTCTCGGAGATCGGACGGGACAGAACCGTCGTCGCGTCGAGGTGGGCGAACGTGGTGGCCGGGGCCGGGTCGGTCAGGTCGTCCGCGGGGACGTAGATCGCCTGCATCGAGGTGATCGAGTGACCGCGGGTCGAGGTGATGCGCTCCTGGAGGAGGCCCATCTCGTCGGCCAGGTTCGGCTGGTAACCCACCGCTGACGGCATACGGCCGAGCAGCGTGGAGACCTCGGAACCGGCCTGCGTGAAGCGGAAGATGTTGTCGATGAAGAACAGCACGTCCTGCTTCTGGACGTCGCGGAAGTACTCGGCCATGGTGAGGCCGGCCAGCGCGACGCGCAGACGGGTGCCCGGGGGCTCGTCCATCTGGCCGAAGACCAAAGCGGTCTTGTCGATGACGCCCGAGTCGCTCATTTCCTCGATGAGGTCGTTGCCCTCACGAGTGCGCTCACCGACACCGGCGAACACGGAGACACCGTCGTGGTTGTTGGCCACACGGTAGATCATCTCCTGGATGAGCACCGTCTTGCCGACGCCGGCGCCGCCGAACAGGCCGATCTTGCCGCCCTTGACGTACGGGGTCAGCAGGTCGATGACCTTGACGCCGGTCTCGAACATCTCGGTCTTCGACTCGAGCTCGTCGAAGTTCGGGGCCTTGCGGTGGATGGTCCAGCGCTCGCCGTCGTACGTCTCGTCGACGTTCAGCACCTCACCGAGGGTGTTGAACACCTTGCCCTTGGTGAAGTCGCCGACCGGGACGGTGATGCCGTCGCCGGTGTCGACCACCGGAGCCTGGCGGACCAGACCGTCGGTGGGCTGCATGGAGATGGTGCGTACCAGGCCGTCACCCAGGTGCTGGGCGACCTCCAGGGTCAGCGTCCGCTTCTCCCCCTCCTTCGCCGGGTCCAGGACCTCGACGTGGAGGGCGTTGTAGATGTCCGGGATCGCGTCGACGGGGAACTCCACGTCGACGACCGGGCCGATGACCCGCGCGACGCGGCCCGTCGCCGTGGCCGTCTCAACAGTGGTGGTCATTAGTAGTCACTCCCCGCGGTCGCGTCGGCCAGGGCGCTCGCGCCACCGACGATCTCGCTGATTTCCTGGGTGATTTCGGCCTGGCGGGCCGCGTTGGCAAGCCGGGTGAGCGTCTCGATGAGCTCTCCGGCGTTGTCGGTGGCCGACTTCATCGCGCGCCGCGTGGCGGCGTGCTTCGAAGCGGCCGACTGGAGCAGCGCGTTGTAGATACGGCTCTCCACGTAGCGCGGCAGCAGGGCGTCGAGGACGTCCTCCGCCGAGGGCTCGAAGTCGTACAGCGGAAGGATCTCGTCCTTGCTGGGCGACTCTTCGGCCACTTCCTCGAGGCTGAGCGGCAGCAACCGGTCGCCGAGCGCCGTCTGCGTCATCATCGAGATGAACTCGGTGTAGACGATGTGGAGTTCGTCCACGCCGCCGTCCGCCGTCTCCTTCTCGATGGCCTCGATGAGCGGAGCCGCGACCTGCTTGGCGTCCGCGTACGTCGGGTCGTCGGTGAAGCCCGTCCACGAATCCGCGATCTTGCGCTCACGGAAGTTGTAGTGGGCGACACCGCGACGGCCGACGATGTACGTGTCGACCTGCTGGCCCTCGCGCTCCAGCCGTGCGGTCAACTGCTCCGCCGCCTTGATCGCGTTGGAGTTGAAGGCGCCGGCCAGACCGCGGTCGCTCGTCAGGAGCAGCACCGCGGACCGCGTCACCGTCTCGGCCTGGGTGGTCAGCGGGTGCTTGGTGTTCGAGCCGGTGCCGACCGCCGTGACCGCGCGAGTCAGCTCGGTCGCGTACGGCGTGGAGGCCGTCACCTTGCGCTGCGCCTTGACGACGCGCGAGGCGGCGATCATCTCCATCGCCTTCGTGATCTTCTTGGTCGCGCTGACGGATCGGATGCGACGCTTGTAGACCCGGAGCTGGGCTCCCATGAGTCAGGTCCCTTCCTTACGTCACTTGGCGGCAGCGGCAGGAACGTCCTCGCCGAGCAGCTTGCCGTCCGAGGTCTCGAACTGCTTCTTGAACTCCGCGACGGCGTCGTCGATCGCCTGGATCGTGTCGTCCGACATCTTGGCGCCCTCCTTGATGGAGGTCATGAGGCCCTGGTGCTTGCGGTGCAGGAAGTCCAGGAGCTCGCGCTCGAAGCGGCGGATGTCGGCGACCGGTACGTCGTCCATACGGCCGTTGGTGCCGGCCCAGACCGAGACGACCTGGTCCTCGGTGGCCATCGGCTGGTACTGGTTCTGCTTCAGCAGCTCGACCATGCGCTGACCGCGCTCCAGCTGGGCCTTCGACGCGGCGTCCAGGTCGGAACCGAAGGCGGCGAACGCCTCCAGCTCACGGAACTGGGCGAGGTCGACGCGCAGCCGGCCGGAGACCTGGCGCATGGCCTTGTGCTGGGCGGAGCCACCGACGCGGGAGACCGAGATACCGACGTTCAGAGCCGGGCGCTGGCCGGCGTTGAACAGGTCGGACTCCAGGAAGCACTGGCCGTCGGTGATGGAGATGACGTTGGTCGGGATGAACGCCGAGACGTCGTTGGCCTTGGTCTCGACGATCGGCAGGCCGGTCATCGAACCGGCGCCCATGTCGTCGGAGAGCTTGGCGCAGCGCTCCAGCAGGCGGGAGTGCAGGTAGAAGACGTCACCGGGGTAGGCCTCGCGGCCCGGCGGGCGGCGCAGCAGCAGGGACACGGCGCGGTAGGCGTCGGCCTGCTTCGAGAGGTCGTCGAAGATGATCAGGACGTGCTTGCCCGCGTACATCCAGTGCTGGCCGATGGCCGAACCGGTGTACGGCGCCAGGTACTTGAAGCCGGCCGGGTCGGACGCCGGGGCGGCGACGATGGTCGTGTACTCCAGCGCGCCGTTCTCCTCCAGCGCGCGGCGGACCGACGCGATGGTGGAGCCCTTCTGGCCGATGGCGACGTAGATGCAGCGGACCTGCTTCTTCGGGTCGCCGGTGCGCCAGTTGTCGCGCTGGTTGATGATCGTGTCGACGGCCAGGGCGGTCTTGCCGGTCTGACGGTCACCGATGATCAGCTGGCGCTGACCGCGGCCGATCGGGGTCATCGCGTCGACGGCCTTGTAGCCGGTCTCCATCGGCTCGTGCACCGACTTGCGCTGCATGACCGTGGGGGCCTGCAGCTCGAGGGCGCGGCGACCATCGGTCTCGATCTCGCCGAGGCCGTCGATCGGGTTGCCGAGCGGGTCGACGACACGGCCGAGGTAGCCCTCGCCGACCGCGACCGAGAGCACCTCACCGGTGCGCCGCACCGGCTGGCCCTCCTCGATGCCGCTGAACTCACCGAGGACGATGGCACCGATCTCGCGCTCCTCGAGGTTGAGGGCGAGGCCGAGGGTGCCGTCCTCGAACTTCAGCAGTTCGTTGGCCATGGCCGAGGGCAGACCCTCGACCTTCGCGATGCCGTCGCCGGCAAGGGTGACCGTACCGACCTCCTCGCGCGAGGCCGCGTCCGGCTTGTACGACTGGACAAAGTTCTCCAGCGCGTCCCGGATCTCCTCCGGCCGGATCGTGAGCTCCGCCATCTGGGTTCCCTGCTCTCCTTGTTGGGCCCGAAGTTTCTGTGGGGGTCTGGGGGCGACCCCCAGGAATCCTCTGCACGGCCCAACTCGGGCCGTAGTACTGCGTATGGAGTTGCTGCTAGCCCGCCATGCGACGGCGCGCGTCCTCGAGCCGGTCCGCGATCGAACCGTTGATGATCTCGTCACCGACCGTCACCTGGATCCCGCCGAGGACCTCAGGGTCCACGTCGAGGTTCAGGTGCATCTGACGGCCGTAGACCTTGGCCAGCGCGGCACCGAGGCGCCGCTTCTGGGCGTCGCTCAGCGGCACAGCCGAGGTGACCACGGCGACCATGCGGTCACGGCGCGCGGCCGCGAGCTTGGACAGGGACTCGAGTCCCGCTTCCAGGCTACGTCCCCGCGGCGCGGTCACAAGGCGCGTCACCAGACGCTCGGTCGTCACGTTGGCACGGCCGCCGAGCAGCCGGTGCAGCAGCTCGACCTTGGCCGAGGCGCCAACGGCGCGGTCGGTCAGCGCGGCACGCAGCTCGGTGTTGGAGGAGACGATCCGGCTGAACCGGAACAGCTCGTCCTCGACGTCGTCGAGCGCGTCCGCCTTCTCGGCGGCGGTGAGGTCGGCGACATTCGCCAGCTCCTCGAGCGCGTCGACCAGGTCACGCGGCTGCGACCAGCGCGAGCGCACCGTGCCGGACACCAGGTCCAGGGTCGGCCCGGTGACCTGGGCGCCGAGCAGGCGCCGGACCAGTTCGGCCTTGGCCTCGCCGGGCTGCGCCGGGTCGGTCAGGACCCGACGCAGCGACGCCTCGCGGTCGAGCAGCGCGGTGACGGCCGCCAGCTCGTCGGCGAGCTGCGCCGCGTCCACGGACGTGGAGTCCGTCAGCGCGTCCAGACGCTCCCGTGCGGCTGCCAGGGCCTCGCGGCTCGCTCCGTTCATCGCGCGGCCTCGGCCTTCTCCTCGAGCTCGTCGAGGAACCGGTCGATGACGCGGCTCTGGCGGGCGTGGTCGTCGAGGGACTCACCGATCAGCTTGCCGGCCAGCTCGGTGGCGAGCCTGCCGACGTCCTGACGCAGGGCCTGAGCGGCGGCCTTGCGGTCGGCCTCGATCTGCGTGTGACCGGCGGTGACGATCTCTTCACGCTGCCGCTGGCCTTCCGCGCGCATCTCGGCGATGAGGGTGGCGCCCTGCTCCTGCGCCTCCTGGCGCAGACGCGCGGCCTCGTGCCGGGCCTCGGCGAGCTGAGCCTTGTACTGCTCGAGCACGCTCTGGGCCTCGACCTTCATGGCCTCGGCCTCTTCGATGCCGCCTTCGATCGCCGCGCGGCGCTCCTCGAGAACCTTGTTGATGTTCGGAAGCGCCTTCTTCCAGAAGAAGAAGAACACGATGGCGAAGGCGATGGTGCCGACGAGCAGCTCAGGACCCGGCGGGACGAGGGGATTCTGCTTCTCCTCAGCCGCCAACTGAACCAGGGTGGCGATCACATCAGTGCCTTTCGTCGATACGTGCCGGTGAGTATGTGATTACTGACCGAACACGAACGGCATAACGATGCCGATGAGGGCGAGCGCCTCACAGAAGGCGAAGCCGAGGATCTGGTTGGCGCGGATCAGACCGGCCGCCTCGGGCTGACGGGCCAGGGCCTGGGTGCCGTTACCGAAGATGATGCCGATACCGATACCGGGGCCGATGGCGGCGAGGCCGTAACCGATGGAGCCGAGGGAACCGGAGACGCCGGCGGCGAGGTCGATGGCAGCGGACATGCCGTTTCTTCCTTCTCTTTTACGGACCGGTGGGGGTTGGCCACCGGACGACTGGGGTGGTGTGGAGCGGGTGGCGGTCAGTGGTGCTCGGCGAGAGCGCCCTGAACGTAGGAGCAGGCCAGCAGCACGAACACATACGCCTGGACGGCCTGGATGAAGAGTTCGAACATGATCATCACGACGGTCATCGCGAAGGAGACGCCCGCACCGGGGATCATGTAGCTGTTCAGCAGGTACCAGCTGGCGACGGTGAACATCGCGAGCAGCAGGTGGCCGGCGAACATGTTGGCGAACAGTCGCACCGCGTGCGTGAACGGCCGGACGAGGACGTTCGAGAAGAACTCGATGACCACGACGAGCGGCAGCACCGGGCCGAGCGACTTGTCGTAGCCGGTGAGGTTCTTGAATCCGCCGGAGAAGCCGTGGCGCCTGAACGTCATCGTCATCCAGGTCACGTAGACCACGGCGGCGAGCACCGCCGGGTACGCGATGATCGACGACACCGGGAACTGCGCGAGCGGGATCACGGACCAGATGTTCATGATCCAGATGAAGAAGAACAGCGAGACCATCAGCGGGACGTACTTCTCGCCCTCGCGCTTGCCGAGCGTCTCGTAGACGATGCCGCGGCGCACGAAGTCGTAGCCGGCCTCGCCCACCATCTGCAGCTTGCCCGGGACCACCTTGGCCTTGCCGAAGGCCGCCCAGAAGAAGCTGACGACGAGGGCGCTGGTGATGAGGGCGAGCAGCATCACCTTGTTGAACTCGAAGCCGCCAACCGTGGCGAGCGGCTTGAAGAGGAACGAGTGCAGGCCCGGAGCCGGAAAGCCGCACCCGTTGTCGGACAGGATCCGACAACTCCAGTCAAAGGCGAGCTGGGTCTGGTCAGCACTCACCGCGGGCTCCTTCGGCGTGACGCATGGGTACGGCAACCTCGTTGTGTCGGCGCGGCGCGCAGCCGCGGATCGGCACCGGACTGGTGTTACGGATGTGGGGGCGGCTGGGGGGCATAGAGCCTCGCGAATAAGCAGGCGTCAGCTCGGATGCCCGCGCCCGCGATGCCGCAGTTGGCACCGGACGATAGCAGGATCTCTCACACGTCTTTATCCCGGCCCTACCCCTCACGACGGAGAGCCCGCGTTCTGGGACTTCTCGCTGTTCTGGGCGTCCGGTTCGACGTAGAACATCTTGGTCTTCAGGTGCGCACGAGCCTGCGCGGCCATCCACACCACGGTCGCGACGACGAGCGACAGAGCGAACGTCTTCGGGTCGAAGAGAGAGGTGTGCTTGAACAGGCCGACGAAGATCAGCAGCAGCAGGAGCTGAGCGACGTAGAGCATCAGCCCCATGGCCTGAAACAGGTGCGGGAGCGTTTTTGCCGTCCACTGCAGGACGTACAGGCCGAGTCCCATGAACAGGATGGCGAGCGCCGCACCGACGGCCGCGCCGAGCGCCCCGTCGCCCCCCGCGACCACGCCGCTCACGGCGACAGTGATCACGCCGACGGCCGCGGTGGGCACGGCGATCCGCAGAAGGTTCCGGGCGTCATTGGACGGCATGGCGGCAACTCCGCTTACTCAGGGGGCAGGGGTGTCGTCATGGACGAGCGTAGTCCCGGGCCGAGTGGGGTCCACACACCGAGGGGTCCCTTGCTTGGGTCCTTCGGCTCTATCCCGGGTTCTCGTGAACCGTATCACAAACTATTTGATGTGGTCTTTACCTAGGTGCTGTGCGTGCGGTCACACATGAGAGTGAACCCGCGCGTCTGCGCGAGCGTCAGGGTGCCTTGTCTGATATTGGGGGTCTTTGGACCCCCACCTTTTGGCAACGCGTTAGTCAGATTCTTACCTTGGACGCGGTCAACGCGAAGGCTCGGCGTCGTGCCGTTCCAGCCGGGTCCGGGTACTGAGGGCGGTGGCGCCGTTGAGCCCGGAGACACTCGCGGCGACCGGGGTGCGGTGCTCCTGCTCGGGCTCCGTCCGCTCCTCCGCCCCGAACGCCTCGGCGTCCAGGGGACCCAGGACGGCGGGGGCCCGGCGGCGGTAGCGCGGCGGAACGAACGCCTCCGCCCAGCGGGGCGCACGCGGCGTGAACCGCGGCAGCAGAAGCAGGACCAGGCCGACCGCGCTCAGCGCCACGATCCCGAGCACGATCCACAGCGACGCCGAGTTCACGGAGTACCCCAGGGCGCCGAAGGCGATCAGCGCCGACCAGAAGTACATGATCAGCACGGCCCGGCTGTGCGAGTGACCGATCTCCAGGAGCCGGTGGTGCAGATGCCCGCGGTCGGCCGTGAACGGCGACTGGCCCCGCCAGGTGCGGCGCACGATCGCGAGGACGAGGTCGGCGGCCGGGACGGCGATGATCGTCAGCGGGAGCAGCAGCGGGATGTAGACCGGGACGGTCTGGTGGACCGTCGCCCGCTCGGAACCGGAGAAGAGGTTCATCGCGTCCGGGTCCACCTGGCCGGTGATCGAGATGGCCCCGGCAGCGAGCACCAGGCCGATCAGCATCGAGCCCGAGTCGCCCATGAAGATCCGCGCCGGGTGCATGTTGTGCGGCAGGAAGCCCAGGCACATGCCCATCAGGACGGCCGCGAACAGGGTCGCCGGGGCGGCGGCCTCCAGACCGTAGCCGTACCAGATGCGGTAGGCGTACATGAAGAACGCGGCGGCCGCGATGCACACCATGCCGGCGGCGAGGCCGTCGAGGCCGTCGACGAAGTTGACCGCGTTGATCGTGATGACGACCAGCGCCACCGTCAGCAGGGTGCCCTGCCACTGCGTGAGCGCGACCAGGCCGACGCCCGGTACGGGCAGCCACAGGATCGTCAGACCCTGCATGACCATCACGCCCGCGGCGATCATCTGGCCGCCCAGCTTGATCAGGGCGTCGATCTCGAACTTGTCGTCCAGGACACCGATGAGCCAGATGAGCGCGGCGCCCGACAGCAGCGCCCGCGGCTCGTTCGACTTCGCGAAGACCTCGTTGAGGCTCTTGAGGTGGTCGGCGACCAGCAGGCCCGCGCACAGGCCGAAGAACATGGCGATACCGCCGAGCCGGGGGGTCGGTTCCCGATGCACGTCACGGGCCCGGATCTCCGGCATGGCTCCGGCCACGATCGCGAACTTGCGTACCGGCCCTGTCAGCAGATACGTCACCGCGGCCGTGATGCAGAGCGTCAGCAGGTATTCACGCACGGGCATCCCCACAGATCTCGCTGAACATCCTCAGCCCCACAGCCTAGCTTCGCGTGCATACGGTTGAGGACTAACGGGTAGCGACGATGGTTGCACGGGTGGCTGTGCACTCCGCTCCGCCTACCCACTACGGGCCGGGATACGGCGGAAATCTTCCGGTGAGCTCCCGCACTTCTTCACGCACCTTCTTGCTGTCCGCCTCGTCCCGCAGCACGGCCGCGAACAATTCCGCGATGTACGTCATCTCGGCCTCGCCCATGCCCTGCGTGGTCAGAGCGGCGGTGCCCAGGCGCAGGCCGCGGGCGTCGCCGTGAGGAAGCGCACACGTGTCGAGGATCATGCCGGCCGCCGTGAGCCGCCCCCGCGCGGTACGGCCGTCCACGCCCAGCGGGGCGGGGTCCACCGTCAGCAGATGGGTGTCGGTGCCGCCGGTGATGATCGCCAGCCCCTCCGCACCGAGGGCCGCCGCGAGACAACGGGCGTTGATCACCACCTGGTGCGCGTACACGGCGAACGGCTCCGTCGCCGCCTCCCGGAACGCGACGGCCTTGGCGGCGATGGCGTGCATCTGCGCTCCGCCCTGGGTGAAGGGGAAGACGGCCCGGTCCACGCGCTCGGCGAGTTCGCTCCCGCACAGGATCATGCCGCCGCGCGGGCCGCGCAGCACCTTGTGCGTGGTGGCGCAGACGACGTCGGCGTACGGCACCGGGCTGGGCGCCGCGCCGCCGGCGACCAGGCCGATCGGGTGGGCGGCGTCGGCGATGAGGTAGGCGCCCACCTCGTCGGCGACCTCCCGGAAGAAGGCGTAGTCGATGTGCCGCGGATAGGCGATGGACCCGCAGACGATGGCCTTGGGGCGGTGGGTACGGGCGAGGGTGCGCACCTGCTCGTGGTCGATGAGCCCGGAGTCCGCCTCCACCCCGTAGCCGACGAAGTCGAACCAGCGGCCCGAGAAGTTGGCGGGCGAGCCGTGCGTGAGATGGCCGCCGTACGGCAGCCCCAGGGCGAGCACGGTGTCGCCGGGCCTGAGCAGTGCGGCGTACGCGGCGAGCACCGCGGACGATCCCGAGTGCGGCTGCACATTGGCGTGCTCGGCCCCGAACAGTGCCTTCGCCCGCTCCACGGCGATGCGTTCGGCCATGTCGACGATCTCGCACCCGGCGTGGTAGCGGGCGCCGGGGTAGCCCTCGGCGTACTTGTTGGCGAGCGGGGAGCCGAGGGCGGCGAGCACCGCCGGCGAGGTGAAGTTCTCCGCCGCGATGAGCTGCAGCGTCGTCGACTGCCTGTCGAGTTCCCCGAGGAGGATCTCGGCCAGCTCGGGGTCCTGCCGCTGCAGGACGTCGGCCTCGAGGGTGTGCGTGACCGCCATGGTGGGCTCCGGGCGTCGGGAACGTACGTCCAATGTAGGCCAGGGGCCCCGGGCCCGCCGGTCACCGCGTCCGCGCGGGTACCCCGATGGGCCCTGACAGGGTCCCCCGTCCGCACGCACAGGGGGCCGTGGCGCCTTGGCCGTACCGCCCCGGACACGGGAGGGCCTGCCCCCTTCCCGCGCGCACCGGGGCTGCGGCGCGCGGCCGTCCCGACGGGCACGGGCGTCGCCTGCGAAGAAGTCGTGGATCGCGGATCGGGCCTGGGCCCTGATCAGGCCCGGGCCCGGACGCCCGTCAGGGCCGTCACCACCGGGTCCAGCGCCTGGTGGATCTCGTCCCCGATCGAACGGAAGAACGGCAGCGGTGCCCCATACGGGTCGAAGACCTCGTCCGCCTCGACCGTGGGGGCGAGGAGCCAGCCGCGCAGGGCCGCCGCGGCCCGGACCAGGGCGCGGGCACGGGCGACCACGCCGTCCTCCAGCGGAGGCAGCGTGGCGGGGTCTATCGCGCGTACGAGGCGGGTGAACTCCTTCAGCGTGAAGGTGCGCAGGCCCGCCGAGTGGCCCATGGAGATGACCTGGGCGCGGTGGTCGCGGGTCGCGGTCAGGACCAGGTCGGCGCGGATCACGTGCTCGTCCAGGAGTTCCCGGCCGACGAAGCCGGAGGGGTCCGCACCGAAGTCGGCGAGGACCGTCTCCGCGTTCGCCTCCATGGGCGCGCCCTCGTGGCCCCAGGTGCCCGCGCTCTCCACGATCAGCCCGCCCCACAAGGGGTCGCCGAGCCGGTCCGCCAGGGCATGCCGGGTCAGCCGCTCGGTGATCGGCGAGCGGCACACGTTGCCGGTGCTGACGTGGAGGATGCGGAAGGTGTCACGGTGAAGCCCCACCTGTGCCGGGCTCCCCGTCTCGTCCCCGTTGCCTATGCCACGCCCCGCGTCAGGGGCTGTCAATTCGCCACCTCGAGGTCGGGGACCACCTTGCGCAGCTCCTCGGCCGACAGCGCGCCCTGGCGCAGCAGGACCGGCACCTTGCCCGTGACGTCGACGATGGACGACGGCACGTTGCCGGGCGTCGGGCCGCCGTCGAGGTAGACGGAGACCGAGTCGCCGAGCATCTCCTGCGCGGCGTCGCAGGTCTCCGGTGCGGGGTGGCCGGTCAGGTTCGCGGAGGAGACGGCCATGGGGCCGACCTCGGTCAGCAGCTCGATGGCGACCGGGTGCAGCGGCATGCGCACGGCGACGGTGCCACGGGTGTCCCCCAGGTCCCACTGCAGGGACGGCTGGTGCCTGGCGACGAGCGTGAGGGCGCCCGGCCAGAACGCGTCGACCAGCTCCCAGGCCATCTCCGAGAAGTCCGTGACGAGGCCGTGCAGGGTGTTCGGGGAGCCGATGAGGACGGGCGTGGGCATGTTACGGCCCCGGCCCTTGGCCTGGAGCAGGTCGCTCACGGCCTCCGAGGAGAACGCGTCGGCGCCGATGCCGTACACGGTGTCGGTCGGCAGCACCACGAGTTCGCCACGGCGGACGGCGGACGCGGCTTCGCGCAGACCGGTCGTGCGGTCGGTCGCGTCGTTGGTGTCGTATCGCCGTGCCATCTTCAGCTGGCCTCCTCGTACACGTACTGCTGCGGAAAGAGAGTCTTCGGGGTGCTCACGGCAGCGCCCTGCGGGCGGTCGCGAAGCGGGGGCGGTTGTTGAGGTCGGGGTGATCGGCCGCGTCGGCCCAGCCCCGCTCCTCGGTGAAGATCCACGGCACCTGGCCGCCCTGGGTGTCGGCGTGCTCGATGACGACGACACCGCCGGGGCGCAGCAGCCGGTGCGCGGTGCGCTCCAGGCCGCGGATGAGGTCGAGGCCGTCCTCGCCGGAGAAGAGGGCCATCTCCGGGTCGTGGTCGCGGGCCTCGGGAGCGACGTACTCCCATTCGGTCAGCGGGATGTACGGCGGGTTGGAGATCACGAGGTCGACCTGGCCGTCCAGGTCGCGGAAGGCCGCAAGGGCATCCCCCTGGCGCAGGTCGACCCGGGAGCCTTCCATGTTCTTGCGTGTCCACTGGAGGGCTTCCTCGGACAGCTCCACGGCGTGGACACGGGACCGCGGCACCTCCTGGGCCAGGGCGAGCGCGATGGCTCCCGAGCCGGTGCACAGGTCCACGATCAGCGGCTCGACGACGTCCATCGCGCGCACCGCGTCTATGGCCCAGCCGACGACCGACTCGGTCTCCGGGCGCGGGACGAACACCCCGGGCCCGACCTGGAGTTCCAGGTACCGGAAGTAGGCGCGTCCGGTGATGTGCTGGAGCGGTTCGCGGGCCTCGCGGCGGGCGATGACCTCCCAGTAGCGGGCGTCGAAGTCCGAGTCCTTGACGGTGTGCAGCTGGCCCCGCCTGACGCCGTGCACGAACGCGGCGAGTTCCTCCGCGTCGTTGCGCGGCGAGGGCACGCCGGCGTCGGCCAGCCGCTGGGTGGCCTGGGCCACCTCCGCGAGCAGCACACTGCGGGGGCTTGAGGGTCGCCCCCCAAAATCTTGCTGCACGCTGGTCCTCCGATTGTGTACGTGCCTTACGCGGCCGCGAGCTTGGCGGCCGAGTCCGCGTCGACGCAGGCCTGGATCACCGCGTCGAGGTCGCCGTCCAGGACCTGGTCCAGGTTGTACGCCTTGAAGCCGACACGGTGGTCCGAGATGCGGTTCTCCGGGAAGTTGTAGGTGCGGATCTTCTCGGAGCGGTCGACGGTGCGGACCTGGCTGCGGCGGGCGTCCGCGGCCTCCTTCTCCGCTTCCTCCTGCGCCATGGCCAGCAGCCTGGAGCGCAGGATACGCATCGCCTGCTGCTTGTTCTGCAGCTGGCTCTTCTCGTTCTGGCAGGAGGCGACGACCCCGGTGGGAACGTGCGTGATGCGCACCGCGGAGTCGGTCGTGTTGACGGACTGGCCGCCGGGGCCCGAGGAGCGGTAGACGTCGATACGGAGGTCGTTCGGGTTGATCTCGACGTCGACCTCCTCCGCCTCCGGCGTGACCAGCACACCGGCCGCGGAGGTGTGGATACGGCCCTGCGACTCGGTCGCGGGCACGCGCTGCACACGGTGCACCCCGCCCTCGTACTTCAGGCGGGCCCACACGCCCTGGCCGGGCTCCAGCTGACCGCGGGTCTTCACGGCGACCTGGACGTCCTTGTAGCCGCCGAGCTCGGAGTCGGTGGAGTCGATGATCTCGGTCTTCCAGCCGACGCGTTCGGCGTAGCGCAGGTACATGCGCAGCAGGTCGCCGGCAAACAGGGCGGACTCGTCGCCGCCCGCGCCCGCCTTGATCTCGAGGATCACATCCTTGTCGTCGCTGGGGTCCCGCGGGACGAGCAGGAGGCGCAGCTTCTCGGTCAGACCCTCGCGCTGCTTCTCCAGGTCCCTGACCTCGGCGGCGAAGTCCGGGTCGTCGGCGGCCAGTTCGCGCGCGGTCTCGATGTCGTCGCCGACCTGCTTCCAGGAGTGGTACGTGGCGACGATCGGGCTCAGCTCGGCATAGCGCTTGTTGAGCTTGCGTGCGTTGGCCTGGTCGGCGTGGACCGACGGATCGGCGAGCTTCTTCTCCAGGTCGGCGTGTTCACCGACCAGTTCCTCGACCGCCTCGAACATCTCCGGCTCCCATGGGATGTCCCCGTCCGGCCTGGACATGGGGACGTATGTACGACGAACAGTGGCTGCACCGCAAAGCGCCGGTCCCGGCGCCCCCGCTTCGGCGTGCGAAAAGGGGGCGCCGGAGACCGGCGCTGTGGGCTCGCTACTTCTTGGCAGCGGCAGCCTTGCCGAAGCGGGCCTCGAAGCGGGCCACACGGCCACCGGTGTCGAGGATCTTCTGCTTACCCGTGTAGAACGGGTGGCACTCGGAGCAGACCTCGGCCCGGATGGTGCCGGACTGGATGGTGCTGCGAGTGGTGAACGACGCGCCACAGGTGCAGCTGACCTGCGTCTCGACGTACTCGGGGTGGATGTCGCGCTTCAAGGTGTCTCCTAGGTTCATGGAGGGCGCCGGGTCGCCGCCGCGGGATACGGGAGCGTGAACCGGAGCCGACGTACCAGTCTGCCAGGACTGGCCGCATCCCCCAAAACCGGGGGCACAAGTGATCTATTCCCACTACCGCCCGGAGCCCCGGGGTGCCTGCCCGGTGCGCCGGCAGAGGTTCCCAGAGGCCCGGGGGCCGGCCGGCCGCCGGTGTGCGGAGACCCTGGTCAGGACGACGCCACGACGCCCTTGGCCTCGCCCGTCGCCGTTCCCTTCGTCGCACTCGCCGGGATCGGCTTGTCGTTCTTCAGGGCGTCCCACACCAGTTTGGCCTTGCTTTTCTCCACCAGGACCCGGTTGGGGTCCGACGGGTCGTACTCGACCGGCGTCGTCACCATGTCCATGTGCGAGGAGCCGATGCCCTTGAGCCCGTCGGCGAAGGACGCCAGTGCCTTGACGGAGGCCAGGTCGGAGTCGGTGGTGATGGACTTCGTCGCGGTGTCGGCCAGGTCCAGCAGCTTGGTCGGGCTGCTGAGCACGCCGATGTGGTCGACCTGCTCCACCAGGGCCTTGATGAAGGCCTGCTGGAGCTGGATGCGGCCGAGATCGGAGCCGTCGCCCACGCCGTGCCGGGTGCGCACCAGGCCGAGCGCCTGCTGACCGTCGAGGGTGTGCGTGCCCGCCTGCAGATCGAGGTGGCTGTTCTTGTCGTCGATGTTCTTGGTGGTGGTCACCTGGACGCCGCCGAGGTCGTCGATCAGCTTCTGGAAGCCGGAGAAGTCCACCTCGACGTAGTGGTCCATACGGACGCCGGTCAGCGACTCCACCGTCTTCACCGCGCAGGCGGCGCCGCCCGTCGAGTAGGCGGAGTTGAACATCACGGCGGAGGCCGCGGGGTACGCGGTGCCGTTGGTGCCGGTGCACCGGGGGCGGTCGACCAGCGTGTCGCGCGGGATGGAGACGACGCTCGCCCGCTTGTGGCCCTTGTAGAGATGCACGATCATCGCCGTGTCGGAGCGTGCGCTGCCGTCGTCGGTGCCGCCGCCCAGCTTCTTGTTGCTGCCGGAGCGGCTGTCCGAGCCGAGGACCAGGATGTTCTCGGAGCCGTTGTCGACCTTGGTGGGCCGGTCGGCGCCGAGGGCCTGGTTGATGTCGACGCTCTTGATGTTGCCGTTGAGCTTGAAGTAGACGTAGCCGAGACCCGTGCCGCCGAGCACGACGATACCGGCAGCGGTCCAGGCAGTGACGAGGAGCGCCCTGCGTCCCTTGCCGCGGGGCTTGCGGCGGCGGCCCTTGGCCCGGCCGCGCGGGCCTGACAGTGCCGCCTCGTCGGCTATGCCGTCGTCCGGTGTGGTGTCCGCAGGCATGTGCTCCTCAGTCCTCGTCCGTTCGCGTACCCCCTGTTTTCAGGGCCAGTCCTGGTCGACCGTGACCCTGTCGGACGATCTCGGTGTCCCCCGGACGAGGGACCCCTGTCGCTCCATGGTCACTCCGTACGTCAGACGGAGAAACCCGGGACAGGGTTGCACAATGCACGGTGCCCACCGTGTGGGAAGTCAAGCACGGTCCGTGACCGCCGAGCCGGAAAGACACCCTCCCACCTGGGGTTTCACTCGAAAATGTCGTACCGCTGCAAACCGGTACCGACCTTGACCCTTGTGGCGAAAGTCTCTCCCGCGGCTTCCTGGCGCCTTGCAATGGCAAACGGCATGATCGGGCGCACGGGGCCGGAAGCCCTGCCCCGAGAAGGCGAAAAGGGCCGCCCCCGTCCGGTCGGACGGGGGCGGCCCTCAGGGTGCCGGACGCGCTCAGTCGCCGTTCGGCATCGGCGTCGTCTTCTGGATCTGCATCAGGAACTCGACGTTCGACTTCGTCTGCTTCATCTTGTCGAGGAGCAGCTCGATCGCCTGCTGCTGGTCGAGCGCGTGCAGCACCCGACGCAGCTTCCAGACGACGTTGAGCTCCTCGGCGCCGAGCAGGATCTCTTCCTTGCGGGTGCCGGACGCGTCGACGTCCACCGCCGGGAAGATGCGCTTGTCGGCGAGCTTCCGGTCGAGCTTGAGCTCCATGTTGCCGGTGCCCTTGAACTCCTCGAAGATCACCTCGTCCATGCGGGACCCGGTGTCCACCAGGGCGGTGGCGAGGATGGTCAGCGAACCGCCGTCCTCGATGTTGCGGGCGGCACCGAAGAAGCGCTTCGGCGGGTACAGAGCCGTGGAGTCGACACCACCGGACAGGATGCGGCCGGAGGCCGGCGCGGCGAGGTTGTACGCACGGCCCAGACGCGTGATCGAGTCGAGCAGGACGACCACGTCGTGGCCCAGCTCCACCAGACGCTTGGCCCGCTCGATGGCGAGTTCGGCGACCGTGGTGTGGTCCTCGGCCGGACGGTCGAAGGTCGAGGAGATGACCTCGCCCTTGACCGACCGCTGCATGTCGGTGACCTCTTCCGGACGCTCGTCGACGAGGACGACCATCAGGTGGCACTCGGGGTTGTTGTGGGTGATCGCGTTGGCGACCGCCTGCATGATCATGGTCTTGCCGGTCTTCGGCGGGGCCACGATCAGACCGCGCTGGCCCTTACCGATCGGCGACACCAGGTCGATGATGCGGGTGGTCAGCACGCCCGGGTCGGTCTCCAGGCGGAGCCGGTCCTGCGGGTACAGCGGCGTCAGCTTGTTGAACTCCGGGCGGCCACGGCCGTGTTCGGGCGCCATGCCGTTGACGGAGTCCAGGCGGACGAGCGCGTTGAACTTCTCGCGGCGCTCGCCTTCCTTCGGCTGGCGGACCGCGCCGGTGATGTGGTCACCCTTGCGCAGGCCGTTCTTGCGGACCTGGGCGAGGGAGACGTACACGTCGTTCGGCCCCGGCAGGTAGCCCGAGGTACGGATGAACGCGTAGTTGTCGAGGATGTCCAGGATGCCCGCGACGGGGATCAGGACGTCGTCCTCGGTGACCTGCGGCTCGGCGACGTCGTCGCGCCCACGGCGGCCACGGCGGTCACGGTAGCGGCCGCGACGGCCCCGGCGCCCGCCCTCGAAGTCGTCGTCGTCCTGCTGCTGCCGGTCCTGGCGGCCGCCGCCCTGCTGCTGCTGGCCCTGCTGCTGACGCTGCTGGCCGCCCTGCTGCTCGTCGCCCTTGCCCCGGCGGTCGCGGTCACGGCCGCGCTCACGGCGGTCGCGGCGGCGGCCGTCGCCGTCACCGGCGTCGCCCTGCGGCTGCGCCTGCTGGCCCGGCGCCTCGGTCTTCGCCTCGGCGGCGACCGTCTCGGGGCTGCCGGCCTCGGCGGTGACACGGCGGCGGCTGCGCTCGGCCGTGGTGTCGTCACCGGCTCCCTGGCCGGGAATCTCGATCTGCTGCGCGGCCACGGCCTGCTCGGCCGGCTTCTCGGCCTTGGGCTCGGCCGCTGCGGCCTCGTCGCCGGTGCGGGTCCTGGAGGTGGACCGGCGCTTGGGCTTGGTCTCGGTGGCGTCCTCGGCCTTGGCCGGGGCACCGCCTCCCGCCTGCGCCTCCTTGATGACCTCGATCAGCTGGCTCTTGCGCATGCGCGCCGTGCCCCTGATGCCGAGGCCCGATGCGACCTGCTGCAGCTCGGCCAGCACCATGCCCTCGAGGCCGGTACCGCGGCGCCGCCGGGAGCCGGCACCGGTGGCAGGCGCGGAGGCGTCCGTGGCGGGCGCGGCAGCGGTCTCCTCGACACGTGCGCCCATCAGATCGGTGGTGTCGCTCACGAAGGGTCCTTCCCTGGAGCGGACGTCGGCCTGTCTGGCTCGGCGACCGGTTGTGCTGTCCGGCTTGAGTCCCTGCTGTGTGGACCGTGCCGGGGCGGTGGTCCGCCAAAAGCGGCGGAGGAAATATCTGGTGATTGGCGCTTCCCGAAGCAGTGACACCCGGTTTTGTGTCACGCGGCTCGTTCACGCCGATTCCGGAGCGTGCTCTGCAACCCGTTCAGTGTCCGCGTACGACGTACTCACGTACGTGATACGGAACACAGTGCGGCTTGGGAGGCTCCCGGAAGAATGGTTGTCCCGGACTGGGACACGAAGCACCTCGCCATGGCTGGGTCGGGTGCAGACTTGAGGTTAACACTACCGGATCCAACAAACATTCCCCCTCTCCAAATCCGGCAACCGTGTGTCAGGACGCAAGCGGCAGCACGCTCGCTCCCTGGCTGTCGAGGTCCAGCCGATTGGCGGCCCAGCCGTCGCCCGCCAGGTCGGCCACCTTGTCGGCGCTCGCGCCGTCGGCCAGCGCCAGGACGGTGGGTCCGGCGCCGGAGATCACCGCGGGGATCCCGTCGGCCCGCAGCCGCTCCACCAGCGCAGTGCTCTCCGGCATGGCCGGGGCGCGGTACTCCTGGTGAAGGCGGTCCTCGGTGGCGGGCAGCAGCAGCTCGGGACGCCTCGTCAACGCCTCGACGAGCAGAGCGGCGCGGCCCGCGTTGGCGGCGGCGTCGACGTGCGGTACGGAGCGGGGCAGCAGTCCGCGCGCGGTCTCGGTCAGCACCGGCTTTCCGGGGACGAAAACCACCGGAACGATGGAATCTGCGGGGTCCATGCGGATCGCGCGGGCGGCGCCGCGTTCCATCCAGGAGAGCGTGAACCCGCCGAGGAGGCAGGCCGCGACGTTGTCCGGGTGGCCCTCGATCTCGGTGGCGAGCTCCAGCAGCGCGGCGTCGTCGAGGCGGCTGTCGCCGCCTATGGTGACGGCGCGGGCGGCGACTATGCCGGCGCAGATCGCGGCGGAGGAGGAACCGAGGCCCCGACCGTGCGGAATGCGGTTGGCACAGACGATCTCCAGGCCGCGCGGTTGCCCGCCCAGGGAATCGAAGGCGGCACGCAGAGACCGTACGAGGAGATGGCTCTCGTCGCGCGGGAGCGTCTCGCTGCCCTCACCGGCGATGTCGATGTGCAGCCCGGAGTCGGCCACCCGGACGACCACGTCGTCGTACAGCCCCAGCGCGAGGCCGAGGGCGTCGAAGCCCGGGCCGAGGTTGGCGCTGGTGGCGGGGACGCGCACCCTGACGGCGGCGGCGCGGAAGGCTGGACCGGCCATCGCTCGATGACTCTCCTTGAGCTGCGTGATGGTCGAATGACATGCGATACGTGCGGAAAACCCGAGGGCCGGGACGCAGGGACGGCGGTGTACCGCGGCATATGCGGCGGGCGGGTTCGGTACAGCTTATCGAAGGAAGGTTCTGTGGCGACATAGGGCGCACAGGAGGCGCACGATGCGTGTCGTATGCCCCCCTGTGCCCCCGCAGCCGGGTGCCTACAGGGTTATCCCTCGGCGGCGGCCGCGTCGCGCGAGTCGCCGCGTCATGCCAGCCCGAGCCGCTCGGCCGCCGTGGCCGCGTCGACCGGGACCGTGACCGGCTGCGGGGCGCCCGCGACGGCCCAGTCGGGGTCCTTGAGCCCGTTGCCGGTGACGGTGCACACGATCCGCTGCCCCGGGTCGACCTTGCCCTGTTCGGCGGCCTTCAGCAGGCCGGCGACCGAGGCGGCCGAGGCGGGCTCCACGAAGACGCCCTCCTGCGCGGCCAACAGCCGGTAGGCGCGCAGGATTTCACGATCCGTCACCTCATCGATGAAGCCGCCCGATTCATCCCTCGCCGCCAGGGCGAACTTCCACGACGCCGGATTGCCGATGCGGATCGCGGTGGCGATGGTCGACGGGTCCTTGACGACCTCACCGCGCACGATCGGGGCGGAACCGGATGCCTGGAAACCCCACATGCGCGGGGTCCGCGTGGCGACGCCGTCCGCGGCGTACTCCTGGTAGCCCTTCCAGTAGGCGGTGATGTTGCCCGCGTTGCCCACCGGCAGGACGTGGATGTCGGGAGCGTCGCCGAGCATGTCCACGATCTCGAAGGACGCCGTCTTCTGGCCCTCGATACGCGCCGGATTGACCGAATTGACCAGCGCTACCGGGTAGTTCTCGGACAGGGCGCGCGCGAGGGTGAGGCAGTCGTCGAAGTTGCCGTCGACCTGGAGGATCTTCGCCCCGTGGACCAGCGCCTGGCCCATCTTGCCCAGCGCGATCTTGCCCTGCGGGACGAGCACGGCCGAGACCATGCCGGCGCGTACGGCGTAGGCGGCCGCGGAGGCGGACGTATTGCCGGTGGAGGCGCAGATGACGG
This sequence comes from Streptomyces sp. NPDC046900, assembly GCF_040644975.1. Lineage (NCBI taxonomy): Bacteria > Bacillati > Actinomycetota > Actinomycetes > Kitasatosporales > Streptomycetaceae > Streptomyces > Streptomyces sp. NPDC046900. The sequence goes on from NZ_JBEYXD010000043.1 coordinate 64,174, forward strand.
CCTTCGCGCCCTCCTCCTTGGCCTTGGAGATGGCCATGGTCATGCCGCGGTCCTTGAAGGACCCGGTGGGGTTGGCGCCCTCCACCTTGAGATGAACGTCACACCCGGTGCGCTCGGAGAGCACCTGCGCGGGCACGAGCGGCGTACCACCCTCACGGAGCGTGACGACCGGCGTGCTGTCGGACACCGGAAGCCGGTCCCGGTACTCCTCGATGATTCCGCGCCACTGGTGGGTCATTGCTGGCTACTCTCCTTCAACCCGCATGATGCTGGCGACACCCCGCACGGTGTCGAGGCTGCGCAGCGCCTCGACGGTCCCGGCCAGGGACGCGTCGGACGCACGGTGGGTGACGACGACGAGGGACGCCTCGCCGCCGTCCCGCCGCTCACCACCCTGTTCGATGACCACCGCGTCGCCACCGCTCTGATTCCTGCCCTGCTGGCGAACCGTATCGATCGAGACATCGTGCTCGGCGAAGACGGTCGCGACCTGAGCGAGAACACCCGGTTTGTCGGCGACGTCGAGGCTGATGTGGTACCGCGTGACGACATCGCCCATCGGGGACACCGGCAGGGCGGCGTACGCGGACTCGCCGGGCCCCTTGGCACCGTTGAGCCGGTTGCGGCACACGGCGACCAGATCGCCGAGCACGGCGGAGGCGGTCGGCGCGCCCCCGGCACCGGGCCCGTAGAACATCAGCTGACCGGCGGCGTCCGACTCCACGAAGACGGCGTTGTACGCGCCGCGCACCGAGGCGAGCGGGTGGGCCAGCGGAATCATGGCGGGGTGCACGCGCGCGGTGACCGAGCCCCCGTCGGCGGCGCGCTCGCAGATGGCGAGCAGCTTGATGGTGCAGCCCATCTTCTTGGCGGAGGCGAAATCGGCGGCGGTCACCTCGGTCATGCCCTCGCGGTAGACGTCGTCGAGGCGCACCCGCGTGTGGAAGGCGATCCCGGCGAGGATGGCGGCCTTGGCGGCGGCGTCGAACCCCTCGACATCGGCGGTGGGGTCGGCCTCCGCGTATCCCAGGGCGGTCGCCTCGTCCAGGGCCTCCTGGTAGCCCGCCCCGGTGGAGTCCATCTTGTCGAGGATGAAATTGGTGGTGCCGTTGACGATCCCGAGCACCCGGTTGACCTTGTCACCGGCGAGCGACTCGCGCAGCGGCCGGATCAGCGGGATGGCCCCGGCGACGGCCGCCTCGTAGTAGAGGTCCTCGCCGTTCTCCTCGGCCGCCGCGTGCAGGGCGGCCCCGTCCTGGGCGAGCAGGGCCTTGTTGGCCGACACGACCGACGCGCCGTACTCGAAGGCGGTGGTGATGAGGGTGCGGGCCGGCTCGATACCGCCGATGACCTCGACGACGACGTCGATGTCCCCGCGTTTGACCAGGGCGGTGGCGTCGGTGGTGACGAGGCCGGGGTCGATGCCCTCGCGCACCTTGGAAGGCCGCCGTACGGCGACTCCCGCCAGTTCGACGGGGGCTCCGATGCGGGCGGCGAGGTCGGCGGCGTGCGTCGTCATGATGCGCGCCACCTCTGAGCCGACAACCCCACAGCCCAGCAGCGCCACCTTCAGCGGACGCGTACGCATCATCCGACCTCGTTTCCTCATGCGGTCCACGGTTCGACCAGTCTCACTCACCGGACGGTACTTTCTGCCCTTTGTCCGGATCGTGAGACGAGCATTTCATTTTGTCAGCGGCGGAAGACCGCAAGATCTTCCGCCGGGTCCCAGGGGCACCCGAGGGGCCGCACACGCGGTCAGCCGACGTCGAGACGCAGCAGGTCCTCTTCCGTCTCCCGCCGGACGATCACCCGGGCCTCGCCGTCGCTCACGGCGACCACCGGCGGGCGGAGCACGTGGTTGTAGTTGCTGGCCATCGAGCGGCAGTAGGCGCCGGTGGCGGGCACGGCGATCAGGTCACCGGGCGCGAGGTCGGCGGGCAGGAAGGCGTCCCGTACGACGATGTCGCCGCTCTCGCAGTGCTTGCCGACCACACGGACCAGCATGGGCTCGGCGTCGGACGCCCGGGAGACCAGGGCGACGCTGTAGTCGGCGTCGTAGAGAGCGGTACGGATGTTGTCGGACATGCCGCCGTCGACCGAGACGTACGTACGCAGGCCCTCCAGCGGCTTGATGGTCCCGACCTCGTACAGCGTGAAGGCAGTCGGCCCGACGATGGCGCGCCCGGGCTCGACGGAGATCCGCGGAGTGCGCAGACGGGCGGCCTCACATTCACGCGTGACGATCTCCGTCAGCGCCTTCGCGATCTCGTGCGGCTCACGGGGATCGTCGTCACTGGTGTACGCGATCCCGAGCCCTCCCCCGAGGTCGATCTCGGGCAGCTCGACGCCGTGCTCGTCCCGGATGACCTTGAGAAGCCCCACGACCCGGTGGGCGGCGACCTCGAAACCCGACGTGTCGAAGATCTGCGACCCGATGTGGCTGTGGATGCCGATGAGCTCGAGCCCGTCCAGCTGAAGGGCGCGTCGCACGGCCTCGGCGGCCTGCCCGTCGGCCAGCGGGATGCCGAACTTCTGGTCCTCGTGGGCGGTGGCGATGAACTCGTGGGTGTGCGCCTCGACGCCGACGGTGATCCGGATCTGGACGCGCTGCCGCCTGCCGAGGGACTGGGCGATGTGCGCGACCCGCACGATCTCCTGGAAGGAGTCGAGCACGATCCGCCCGACGCCGGCCTCGACGGCCCGGGTGATCTCCTCGACGGACTTGTTGTTGCCGTGGAAGGCGATGCGCTCGGCGGGCATGCCACCGGCGAGCGCGGTGGTGAGCTCACCGCCGGAGCACACGTCGAGGTTCAGCCCCTCCTCGTTCAGCCAGCGCACGACGGCACGGGACAGGAACGCCTTTCCCGCGTAGAAGACATCGGCGTCGTCACCGAAGGCGGTGCGCCAGGCCCGGGCGCGGGCCCGGAAGTCGGCCTCGTCCATGAAGTAGGCCGGGGTGCCGAACTGCTCGGCGAGGGTCTTCACATCGACACCACCGACGCGGACGACGCCGTCCTGCTCGTCCCGGGTGACGGTCTGGGCCCACACCTTCGGGTCGAGGGAGTTCAGGTCGGTGGGCGGGGCGGAGTAGTGGCCCTCGGGCAGGACGTCGGCGTAGCGGGGCCCGGCGGGATGTGCGGAACGGCTCATGGTGTGATCGGAGCTCTCTCAGAGATAGTCGGGTGCGCTGATGCCGAGCAGGGACAGGCCGCCCGCCAGCACCGTCCCGGCAGCTTCGGCGAGAGCGAGCCGGGCCCGGTGGGCGGCCGAGGGTTTCTCGTCGCCGAGCGGGAGCACGGTGTGCTGAAAGGCCAGCAGGGCATCGGCGACGGCCACGAGATGCCGGGCGAGCCGGTCGGGCGCGCGGTGGGCGGCCGCCTGGGTGAGGGCGTTCGGATACTCCGCGAGGGCACGGACGAGAGGGGCGGCGCTCGGCACGTCCGTCACATCACCGGGTACAGGGGTGAAGTCCAGCCGGACGGCGTTGCGCCCGAGCGCACGGGCGCGCGCGTGGGCGTAGCGGACGCGGAAGAGAGGGTTGCTCTCACGCTGCAGCAGATGATCGGCGGTGATCCGGGGCCGGTCGTGGCCGGCGGGATACAGCAGCGCCCAGCGGGCGGCATCGGGCCCGAGAGGAGCGGGGTCCTCGGGCGCCGGCACGGGCCGCAGATCGACGGTCTCCCCAGGACGAACGTGATCGACCTCGGCACGGCCGCCCTGAGTGGCGATGACCCGAACAAGGGTGTCGGCGACGACTTCGGCGCGTACTTCGTAGGGGATACGGAGGGGGACGACGGTTTGGGCGAGGGTGGGGGTGTGGCCGTAGGGGGTGTGGTCGGTGGTGGGGGGCGTATACCTGGGGCCGGTGGGGGTGTGGGTCGTGGGGCCGACGGCGGGGCGGATGTGGCCGGTGGTGGCCGTTTGCCTGGGGCCGGCGGCGGGGGTCCTGTGGCCGACGGCCGGGTGACTGTCGCCGGTGGCGGTGGGGCCGTCGGGGCGGCTGGTCCCCGTGAGGCGGATGGGGCCACTGGGGCACTGGCCGCCGTTGGGGCGCGCGCGGTCGAGGATCTCCCCGACGAGGGCGGCGGTGGCGGTGGCCGGTTCGAGATGGATGTTGAGGAAACCGGGCCCGGTGATCTCGACGTCGGCGACTCCGGCCGCGTCACGGAGCCGAGGACAGAGGATCTCGGCCACCTGCAGGGGCGGACACCCGGCGGGACGGGCGAGCTGCAGGGCGATGTTGGTGGCGTAATCGCCACGGCCTCCGGGCCCGGGCACGGTGACGACGGCATGTTCAGGCACGGCGACGCTGAGTTCCCCGTCGTCCACAGCGCAACGCACCGCGCGCAGCACGGTACGGGAGAGCTCGACGGGGGTCACGGGACAAGGGTATGGGAGGAGGGGGGTGGGTATGCGAGCCGGTTTGGGTCGAGCGTCCGGGATGTGGACGGGGGCGCTGAGTGGGCTGGGCGAGGCCCGGGGGCTTGGGGCTCGCGTGCGCCGTGGTCCCACTCGGGTCTCGATGCCGATGGGGGCTCGTAGAGACGGACTTGAGGCGGCTGAGGCAGCTGAGGCCACTGAAAGCCGATGCGGCCGCTGAGGCGAGTGCGGCGATCTGATGCCGCCCGGGGCCACTGTTGCCAGCCGAACCTTCGGCCTCTAGCCCCGAGCCCCGAAAGAGCGAGCTGCTCAGGCTCCTGGGCGCCCCGCGGGATCGGGATGGACGGCGTGCTCGGTGTGCTGGGTGTCCTCTGGGCCGAGCACACCACCGATGGAGCCTGCGACCTCCGCCGCGACCTCGGCACCGGAGTCGACGCGCCGACGACGCTCCATCAGTTCCTTCACGAGGTCGATGAGTTCGGACGGCTCGAAGGGCTTGGCGAGAAACGCGTCGACGCCCACGTCGAGGCCGCTCTCGACCTCGTACTGAGTGCACGCGCTGATGATGGCGAGGGGGAGGTTCCGAGTGCGGGGATCGGCACGAAGGCGGGCGGCGGTCCGCAGCCCGTCCAGCCGCGGCATGACGACATCCAGGGTGACCACATCGGGCCGTACCTGATGGATGACGTCCAAACACTCGGCACCGTCGGCCGCGGTCACGACCTCGAGACCCTCCAGCTCGAGGTTGACCCTGATCAGCTGCCGGATGACCTTGTTGTCGTCTACAACAAGCACCCGGCCGGACACGCCTGGCACAACTCGAGAGTAGGTGGACACAGGGGGCCGCGTCCGGGTTTTCCCCGACTTCCACCCCGTCCGGGCGAGCCGCGCCCGACACCGGTTCCGCCATTCGGCAGCAGCGGCCGCCAGAGCCGAACTGAGGGCTGCCTCCACGCGGCGTTGCCCCCTTGCCCAGGGGAGCCGCGCTCGACGCACAGCCCGGGAAACCTGTTCATGACGACCCCGAAAGAGCTGGTAGGGTTCTACCCGTCGCCGCAGAGAACGGCCGACACGCCCCCGTAGCTCAGGGGATAGAGCAACGGCCTCCGGAGCCGTGTGCGCAGGTTCGAATCCTGCCGGGGGCACCCTGTATGAGGTGCCCAAAGACCCCGTCACCAGCGGAAACGCTGAGGCCGGGGTCTTCGTGTTTGTGCAGCGCTATGCCGCCGAAAGCGGCTCTATGTCGAGGTCCGTGGACGAGCTGTGGACGGGATCTTGAGGCATCGGCCCAGGTGAGGCCCGGAAGCGGCCGAGGCTTCTGACGCGGGGCGGCCGGGTGGTACTACTAAACCAGCGCGGCAGCCCGTGAGTCTCGTATCGGGTGTGGAGGCGCACATGGACGAGCGCAAGTCCGCCCTGAGCGGCGACCGGGATGAGTACGTCCCTCCCTTTGGGTCGGGGGCCCTGGCGATCGTCGTGGCCACCGTGGTGTGGATGGCATTCGGGCCGCTTGGGCCGTTGTGGCTCTATGTTCTCGGCTGGGCGGTGGCGCTGGCTGCAGCGAACGGTGTCTCCTGGCTGCTGGTACGCCGCCTGGGCTGGGCTCATCGCGGGTCCGGCCATATCTCAGCACCGGGCCGGCTCGTGGCAGGGCTGCTGCGGCTCGGTCCGCAATCGTGGCTGCTGGCCCCCCGCTGGGCGAAGGCCCGATCGATCGCCGTAGGTTTCCTGATATTCGCCACCTTTGCCGGAGGCATGGGATGGAAAGCTGGTCAGGAGTACCAGATACTGGCGAATCTCCGGGACCGGGGCCACAGGACCTACGCAACCGTAGTCGAGATCACCAGCCGGTCGGAGGACGGCTGGGCAACTGGCGTGACCGTGCGCTTTGGCACACCGTCCGGCCCCGTACGCGCGGATATCGATGTCGCGGTCAGCTCAGCAACCGAAGCAATGCCGGGCACGCGGATATCCGTCGTATACAACCCGACGCGCCCCACCGAGGTCCGCCACATTACCTACCTCGACGGACACGACGCCGACGGAATCCGACAGGGTTCGATCGTTATCGGGCTGCTCGCAGCGGGCTTGCTGGCGGGCACCGCCAGAGAGGTCGTGCGTACCAGGCGGCAAACGGAATCAGCCTAGGTGTATTGATCACGCCTCGCAGCTTCAGGCCGGGCCGGCCTGCCAGGCCACTCGCCCGAACACGTACCGAATTCGGTAGCTGCCCAGGGCGATGCCGACACGAGAGGGCGGGAGCTGGTCTCACTGCCTCCCGCCCCTCTCCTTGTCTCGGTGTTCGCGACATACCTCCGACACACTCAGATGACAGCCCAAGCCGAGCAGGCAGGCCAGCCACCCAGAGCCCTGACGTCCGACACGTCTCGCGAAGCGAGGAAGCGGCGCACAGGCTGGACAGTGGAGGTGGTTGCCGTGGCGCGAAACGAAGCCATCTCGCCCGTCGAGGGTGCTGTAGTGCTGGAAGCTCTGTTCGACCAATCCCCTACAGGCCTGCTGATCTTGGACACAGAGCTGCGCATCCTACGAATCCACCTCATCAGGCCCGTGCTGCACGCAGCGCCCCCGCGACAGATCATCGGTCGGCACATCACCGACGTATACGACCTTTCCGCTCCCGGTGAGGTGGAGGCGATGCTGCACGGTGTGCTGGAGAGCGGCACGCCGGCACGGGGGCGGCTGGTAGGGGTGCGTCCGAAGGGCGCGCCGGGGCCGGAGTACCTGTTCTCCGTCTCGGTCTCTCGTCTGGAGGACTCGCAAGGGAGGATCTGGGGGGTGCTGGCGGAGATGCTCGATGTCACCGAACGCGAAAGGGTGCGCGCCCGTCTGCGCGTCCTCGGCTCGGTACGCGAGCACGTGGGACAGACCCTCGACGTTGTGGCCACCTGCGAGGAACTGGTGCAGGCGGTGGTACCGGACCTCGCCGACATCGCCGTGGTGGAAGTGGTGGACGCGGTGATACGCGGCGATGACCCTCCGCCGAGCCCTCTGGGACGGGAGATACCGCTGCGCCGAGCCGCCTTCCGCCACAGCGGCGGCAAGGAGCAGATACAGGCACATCCGGTGGGTGACGTGCGCGCTCTGCCGTCGCCGACGCCGTACGCCCAGACGCTCGCCGACCTCAAGCCCCGCCTCGTCGCCCTGAGCCCCGACACACCCTGGCTGGCAGCCGACCCGCCGCACGCCGAGGCGATTGACATATCCGGTGCCCACAGCCTGATCACCGCACCCCTGACGCTGCGCGGAACCGTGCTCGGCCTGCTGAGCCTGTACCGCACCGACCAGGCGGACTTCTACGACGAGGACGATGTCACCCTCGCCCTCGCAGTCGCCGCTCACACCGCGCTGTGCATCGACAACGCCCGCCGCTACACCCGCGAACACGCCATCGCCTCGACAATCCAGCGCCATGTGTTGCCTCCCCGCCCGGCGTCGCAGACCACCGTGGAAACCGCGCACCTGCACGTGCCCTCCGAAGTGGGCGGAGGCGGCGGGTTCGACACCTTCGCCCTATCCGGCGCCCGCACCGCACTGGTGGTCGGCGAAGCCGTGGGACAAGGCATCCACGCGGCCACCACCCTGGGACAGCTACGGACCGTTCACCACTCCCTGGCCACACTCGACCTGGAACCCGACGAACTCCTCGCACGCCTCAACGACACCGCCATAAGCCTGGCCCAGGAACGCGCCGCTCTGCCGCCCGGCGACCCCCTGCACCGGCAGCCACTCACGGCAAGCTGCGTCTACGCGATCTACGACCCGCTCGCCCAGACCTGCACCATCGCCCTGGCCGGCCACCCCCCACCCGTCATCGCCCATCCCGACGGGAAGACCGAGATCCCTGACCTGCCCGCCGGACCCACTCTGGGCGGTGCCGAGGGACCCCCCTTCGCCGCCACGACGATCTCCGTCGCCGACGGCAGCGTCCTCGCGTTTTACACCGCATCCCTCCTGCACGCCTCCCCGTCCGCGGACACCCTCCAACAGGCGCTGGCCCACCCCGACCGGCCACTGCAGGAGCTATGCGATGACGTGATCCACCAACTGGGGGACGACGACACCCGCCACGGCGACGTCATCCTCCTCCTCGCCCGCACCCACCCGTTCCCCGCCAACCAGGTCGCCGCGTGGCATCTCGACCACCACCCCAAAGCCGTCGCCACGGCGCGCACCCACACCCAACACCAGCTCGCCCTCTGGGGAGTGGATGAGGAAACCGCCTACACCACCGAAATGATCGTCAGCGAACTGGTCACCAACGCCGTCCGCTACGGCACCCCGCCCCTACGGCTGCAGCTCATCAAGGACCGTGCCCTCACCTGCGAGGTCCACGACGGCAATCCCGTCGCCCCGCGGATGCGCCACGCCAAGACGGTCGACGAAGGCGGCCGCGGCCTTTTCATCATCGCCCAACTCGCGCAAAACTGGGGCGTCCGCTACTCGCTCGGCGGCAAGACCGTCTGGGCCGAGCAAGCTTTCTGAACCCAAATCGACCAGCGCGCGAGGCAGGTCTCCAACACGTCGGCCTGTCCGCGGAGTTCTTCGCACCATTGATGGCCGCAGCCGTCTACCTCATGTGCTCAGCTGGGAATCTCAACTGACGCTCCGATAGCAGAAGGGTGCCCCCGGCCTGCGATGATCTGATTGCTGAGATCGAGAACGCCGCAGAGCAAGGGGCACCCAACAGGTG
>NZ_JBEYXD010000044.1:0-72910 GCF_040644975.1 Streptomyces sp. NPDC046900
GGCGACGTGGGCCGCGCCGGCGACGACGCCGCCGTCCATGCCGGCGACGACATGCCCACCGTGCACGCGGGCGGCGAGAACGTCCCGACCGTGCACACCGGGGACCACCTTCCCGGCGGGAACGCCGGAGACCACCTCCCCGGCGGAAGCGCCCACGAGCATGGGTCGGGTCCCTCGGCCGGCCATGAACCGCCGAGCACTCACCCCGGCGGTGACGGGACCCATCCGCACTCTTCCGCTTCGCACCAGGACGGCTCCACACCGCACACCCATGGCGACAACGGCGCACACAGTGCGACCGAGGGAGTCGCCCACCACGGAACAGGAGACGGCGTACACCACAGTGGGGAGGCGGGGCACAATGTGGGAGAGATCGTGCACCACAGTGCTGTTCCAGGGATTCCCGGTGCCGACGGTCTACCGCCCCACGAGATTCCGCACTTCCACGACCAAGTTCCGGACTTCCTGGACGGGATCCCGGACGACTACCGCGCTTCGGACGCCTTTGGCGGCCATACCCCGATGCCCGACGCCGGCCCGGGGGACAAGCTCCTGGGCAAGCTCGACGAAAGCCGAGTGGAAACTCAAAATGGACTGATCACCAAGGTCGACGGACACCCGGTCGAGAGCTTCATGCAGGCTCTGTCCCGAGAGCGGACCCATGTATATATTGAGGCCAAGAACACGGGTGATTTCCCGAAGACAGAAACCGGTCAGGCTGTCGGTGTGGTTCTGGACAGGCACACGGGGCTTGTCTTCGAAGGGATCAATGGACGGCCGGGTCAAGCGCTGATCCCCCTCGAAGACCTGCACCCGACGCTTGCCGAGCGCTATCACGAGATCTCAGGAAACAAACCGCATCCCGCTGAGTTGCTCGAGCACGCCGAGGTCAAGGCGGTGAATCAGCTACTGCACGAGCGCAGCAAGCTGGGGCTGCCCACCGATGCGCGGGGGATGGCTCAGATGCATGCCTCCGTCTACTTCCCGTTCATGAAGGAGCCCAACGCTCTGGGAGTAAAGGTCGTTCCGAAGCGAGCGCCCTTCTGCGTCAACTGTTCCCACCTCTTGCATGATGTCCCGAGCGGCTTCGGCCGGTTCCTGGGACACCCGCCCGACATCAACACGAACTACATTCCATGGTGATGTACATGCAGCGCATCGACCTAGACGATCCCGATGTGGACCTCGACTATGCCCAGCGACTCCTGTATCGCGGTGAACTCTTCACAGGGGAAGTCGAGGAGTACCTCGCCGGACACCGTGTGAGTCTGGTGACGTACACAGACGGGTACCGGGACGGTCCGTTCCGTGAGTGGTACAAGAGCGGGGTCCTGCGCGCGGAGGGGACGATGAGGACGGGTTCCCTGTCGGGTGAGTACAAGAGCTGGCACGAGAACGGAGTCCTCGCCGAGAAGAAGCTTCACAGTGCGGACGGCGGGACCCCGCTGTCCCATTACGAATGGGACGAGGAGGGGCGCCCGACCCGAGCGTGGGAGAACACCGCTTCGCAGGGCTGAATGGTGTAGGGCGGTGCTGTCGCGGTGAAGCTCGACCCCGAGACTTTCCCGGGAGTGGCACCAGAACGGCAAGCTCGCTTCGGAGAGGGTGCTCACGGAAGACGGGTTGACCCTGCTGTCGCACCAGGAGTGGGACGAAAGAGGACAGCCCGCGAGGGTTTGGCGCAAGGAGGACCGGCGCGACCTATGAGCGTCGCTTCCGGGAATGTTCCATCACCATCCCGGCCGAGCGCCAGGTCTGCCCGTTAGGAAACCGATGTCCACTTTGATGCGTGCACCCGAGCCGTGCGCCTCGTGGGAATGGGAGTTGGACGGCTTCGCGCCACCGGGACTCGACTCGGCACTGATGACCGCCGCACGGATGACGGTGGTGCTGCGCGAGCACGGGCTGCTGGAGCCGAGCAAACTGGAGTGGAAGTGGCTCCTCCCCGGGCGTGGCAGCATCGGGGCAGGCACGAGCCTCGCCCTGAAGGGCAGTCTCGATGAAGCCGAACTCGCACAGAAGATCCAGCTGTTCCGCCCCATGGGATTCCCCGATGCCGAAGTCGGCGCACTCGTCGTCTCCGGCATGGGCACGTGGCTCGATGCCGAGGGCAGGGAGCATCACGAAGCTGATCTGGTGGAGTTGACCGTCTACCCGGATGAGCGCCACCTCGCTGCTGAGCTTGCAGTCTTTCATGACATCTGGGGCTACTGCGACTTCAGGGGGAGCCCTCACCCGGATGTCCAGAAGCGGAACGCGCCTCGACTGAGTGCGACGGTGCAGGGACTCGAATCCTTGCTCGGAGCGACAGCCGAGCCGGGTGATCCGACCTACTTCGGGCACGCCGAAGGCTACGTCATCGAGAGGCCGGATCTGATTGACGGCCGGGGGCCCGACCTCACGGACATGCTGTGACGGTATTCCTGGGTGGGCGCCGGAGGCGTCGTTCTGCGAGTCGATGCCTTCGGCGCGAGCTGCAGCGGAAGGGCTGCTCCACCACCAACTGCGCCTGAAGGGGACGGATCCGTAGTGAGTACCGAGCTTTCGCGTACGGTCCTGGATCGCCTGCGCGCGGTCGGCTGGTACGGCGACTGGGACGTGGCGAGCGCCCGTACCCGTTCACGCGCCCTGCTGATGCGGGAGTACCTGCGCCGCGCCGCGCTGTGGGCGAAGGAGTACGGCGTCGAGGAGGAATGGCTTTTCTTCGACGTCACGGAGTTCGCCGACCCGGCTTTCCGGCTCGACCGGGAGCCGGCGGGCGAGTTGGAGGAGTTCCTGGAGCACAAGGTCTCCACGCCGTCCACGGCGAGAACCTGCCGTGGCGCCGTACGCTGGGCCGCGGCCGCGGCTGCGCACGGGGACAGGCTGCCGGCACTTCCGGAGCGGTACGAGCCATTGCTGCTCATGTACGAACGCGGTGGGGGCTACTCGATCGAGGAGTTCATCGACCTGTACGGCGTGATGATCCCGTACGGAAACTTCGAGTCCAACCTCGGCGTCGAGCCGTTCCTGTCGCTGGCCCCCAGCACGCTCGACGCCCTCGATGAGGGGGCCGAGGGCCGGATCACGTATTACGCGAAGATCAGCGACGGGTATCCACGGAGCAATCCGCGCGGGATCGTGCGACGGCGACTCGTCGGACGCGAGGCAGAGGCGCATGACGAGGCTTTCACCCGGAACCTTCACTGGGAACCCACCGAGTACCTGCGCCTGTACGAACTGGGGCACAACGATGTCGATCACGTGGAGATCCCCGAACGGGAGGCTGCCGCGTTCATCGAGTCGGCGACCGAGAGACTCACGGGTAAGCACTGACCGGCGCTGTGCCGGCCCGGTCCGTCACGTGGACTTGGAGCCCAGCGCTCGATTTACCCGCGAGTGATGGAGCGGGCCCGCCAGAGGTCGCGGAGCAAGGTGGAGAGTCAGATCGGACGGCTGCAGAAGGGATACGAGGGCAAGAACGTGCAGTTCGTCATTCGCACACCGGACGGAGTCGTCTTCGTTCCGCGTGGTGGCAAATTCACCCCGGAGGGAACGCCGTGATCGCGAGTACGCCTGTCGCCCGTTGGACCTGGGGCCGTAGCGACGAGGCGGCGGACGCCCTGGTCCGCTGTCTTCGTGATCTTTTGATCGCGTACAAGGTAATGGCCGTGCACGGGCTTGCCGCCGGCGAGCCGGCGGTGCGCGTGTCCGTCGCGGAGGCGGGTACGTCGAACAGTCGACTGTTCGGCGAGGAGCTCACGGTGCCCGGCGCGTATGAGGTCGCCGAGGCGGTGGAACAACTGGCGGCGAGGGTCAGGTCGGGCCTGCGCCCCGGCGAGGTCGGTTCCGGCGACGCCTCCGTCGACTGCGCCGGTGTACTGCTGACCGGGGAGGGTGAAGTCCTTCAGGAGGGACTGTTCCGACTGGGGGCTTCCGCGTTCGCCGACTTCGTCTCCGTCGATCTCGTCACGTTCTCGGACGCCTGGATGCCCTACGACTTGAAGGGACGCCCTCAGCCCGGCATCTCCGAGGCCAACGCGCCGCGCCTGGCTGCCGTGCTGAATGATCTCGCGGTGGCACTCGACTCGGAGACCGACCCGGATGATCCCACGTACTTCGGCCGGCCGACCGAGTCCGGTGTCGGGAACTTCTTCGGCGCCGACGGTGCCGCCTCGGACGTCTGGGGCAGCTTTGAGATTCCCTACCGGAACCGGGTTTTCCAGCACGCTCCGGGGTTTGCCGAGCCCGGCTACAAGCGCTCGGCGGACGGCGAGGTCCGTTACGTTCCCGTACACGGGGACCATGGACTCCTCGGCTATCTGTGGGCGTCCGACACCGAGCGGGCGGCAGGCTTCGAGCCGAGGGACGACGCCGACGAGGACGGGTACAAGGCCGGCCTGCTGTGGCTGGATCGCCTGCGCGCCGCCCATGATCGCGGTCTGACCCCGTCGGCGGCGCTGACCGAGGCGTCCGGTCTGCCGGATGAGGCCGGTGCCGGCCACGTGGACCCCATGGCCGAACCGCGCACCGCCGACCTCACCACCCTGCGCGAACTCGCGGCCGGCGGGTGACCACGGAGTGGTTGACGCAGGACGGTACTTCTCGGCGACGTCGGCGTCCGCGTGGAACAGCTGCGCTGATGGGCGACCGGACGTCCGGAGTCGGGAATGGGGGAGGACGGCACACTCCGAGGTGAAGTGACCTTGCCCAAGGAGAGCGCCGTCAACCCCCGTCGCCGAACGCCCCGTCCGCCCGCCTCGAGTTCACCCGCTTGATGCCGACCAGCACCCGGTACCGCTCCCGCGCCGCGAACTCCGCCGGCTCCCAGACCGCCGGCCGGCCCACCTCCGCGCACAGGTGCAGCACCCGTCCCTCGCCCACCCGCACCCCGACATGGGCGCCGTACGGGGCGGCGGTGGCGTTGAACAGCATCAGATCGAGCGGCCGGGCGGCGGACACCCGGACCGTGGCCCGCGTGTCCGTCCACAGGTCGCTCGAGCGCAGGGCGGGTGGGGTCAGGCCGAAGTGCCGGAGCACCTCGTAGGCGAACAGCTGGCAGTTCGCACCCGCCGCAAGGCCGGGGCGCGCCGCCACCGCCGGCGACCCCGGGAAGCGGGAGCCCACGTAGGGAACGCTCCAGAAGGCGGACGGCAGGTCGCGGAGCACCGGATCCATGGCCCCATCATGCAAGGCCCTCGGATCCGCCGCGGCCGCGCGGGAAGGGCGCCGGGGGCACCGACTGTCAGTCCTCTTCGGTAGCGTCGGATCATGACCCAGGAGGCGAGTCGGGCGGAGCAGGCGGGTGCCGGTGAGCGGCGTCTGGCCGTGCTGGAGGGTGTGCTCGAGCGCATCACGTACGCCAACGAGGAGAACGGGTACACGGTCGCCCGCGTCGACACCGGCCGCGGCGCCGCTGATCTGCTCACCGTCGTGGGCGCGCTCCTCGGTGCCCAGGTAGGGGAGTCGCTGAGGATGGAGGGGCGCTGGGGCTCCCACCCCCAGTACGGCAAGCAGTTCACCGTGGAGAACTACACGACGCTCCTGCCGGCCACCGTCCAGGGCATCCGCCGCTACCTCGGCTCGGGTCTCGTCAAGGGCATCGGCCCCGTCTTCGCCGACCGCATCACCCAGCACTTCGGGCTCGACACCCTGCAGATCATCGAGGAGGAGCCCAAGCGGCTCATCGAGGTGCCGGGCCTCGGCCCGAAGCGGACCAAGAAGATCGCCGACGCCTGGGAGGAGCAGAAGGCGATCAAGGAGGTCATGCTGTTCCTCCAGACCGTCCAGGTGTCCACGTCCATCGCCGTGCGCATCTACAAGAAGTACGGCGACGCCTCCATCTCCGTCGTCAAGAACCAGCCCTACCGCCTCGCCGCCGACGTCTGGGGCATCGGATTCCTCACCGCCGACCGGATCGCCCAGTCCGTCGGCATCCCGCACGACAGCCCGGAGCGCGTGAAGGCCGGCCTCCAGTACGCCCTGTCGCAGTCCACCGACCAGGGGCACTGCTACCTCCCCGAGGAGCGGCTGATCGCGGACGCGGTCAAGCTGCTCCAGGTCGACACCGGGCTCGTCATCGAGTGCCTGGCCGAGCTGGCGGCGCCCCCCGAGGACGACTCGGACCCCGGTGTCGTACGGGAACGGCTACCGGGACCGGACGGAGGGGATCCCGTCACCGCCGTCTACCTCGTCCCCTTCCACCGCGCCGAGCTCTCCCTCTCCGCCCAGCTGCTGCGTCTCCTGCGGACGGAGGACGACCGGATGCCCACCTTCCGGGACGTGGCGTGGGACAAGGCGCTGGGCTGGCTCAAGGGCCGCACGGGAGCCGAGCTGGCGCCCGAGCAGGAGGAGGCGGTACGGCTGGCGCTGACCGAGAAGGTCGCCGTCCTGACCGGAGGGCCCGGCTGCGGCAAGTCCTTCACCGTACGGTCCATCGTCGAGCTCGCCCGGGCCAAGCGGGCCAAGGTCGTGCTCGCCGCGCCGACAGGGCGTGCCGCCAAGCGGCTCTCCGAGCTCACGGGTGCCGAGGCCTCCACCGTCCACCGGCTGCTCGAACTGAAGCCCGGCGGTGATGCGGCATACGACAGGGACCGTCCCCTCGACGCCGATCTGGTCGTCGTCGACGAGGCCTCGATGCTCGACCTGCTGCTCGCCAACAAGCTGGTCAAGGCCGTGGCACCGGGTGCTCATCTCCTCTTCGTCGGCGACGTGGACCAGCTCCCGAGCGTCGGCGCGGGAGAGGTCCTCAGGGATCTGCTCGCCGACGGGAGCCCCATCCCGGCCGTCCGCCTCACCCGCGTCTTCCGCCAGGCCCAGCAGTCGGGCGTGGTCACCAACGCGCACCGCATCAACTCCGGGCAGCACCCGCTCACCGACGGCCTGAAGGACTTCTTCCTCTTCGTGGAGGACGACACCGAGGAGGCCGGCCGGCTCACGGTGGACGTGGCGGCGCGGCGGATCCCGTCCCGGTTCGGGCTCGACCCGCGCCGGGATGTGCAGGTGCTCGCGCCGATGCACCGGGGACCCGCCGGGGCCGGCACCCTGAACGGGCTGCTCCAGCAGGCGATCACCCCCGCCCGACCCGACCTGCCGGAGAAGCGGTTCGGCGGCCGGGTCTTCCGTGTCGGCGACAAGGTCACCCAGATTCGCAACAATTACGAAAAAGGGGAAAACGGTGTCTTCAACGGCACCGTGGGCGTGGTCACCTCGCTCGACCCGGTCGATCAGCGCCTCATGGTGCTGACGGACGAGGACGAGGAGGTCCCGTACGAGTTCGACGAGCTGGACGAGCTGGCGCACGCCTACGCGGTGACCATCCACCGCTCCCAGGGCAGCGAGTATCCGGCCGTGGTCATTCCGGTGACCACCGGGGCGTGGATGATGCTCCAGCGGAACCTGCTGTACACGGCGGTGACCCGCGCCAAGAAGCTGGTCGTGCTCGTCGGTTCACGCAAGGCGATCGGACAGGCGGTGCGTACGGTGTCGGCGGGCCGGCGCGGTACGGCCCTGGATTACCGGCTGTCCCCGAGACGCCTCGAGGACTGAGCCCGGGCATCCCGGTTCCAGATCGCCCCGGGGTCCCGGAAGGGCGGGGTCCGGACCCGTCTCCGGAGCCACGCAAGGGCAGACTCCAGACCGTCCCCGAGGCCTTCCGGGGCTGAGTTGCAGGCCTCCCGACGGCAATCCAAAAAAATGATCGATCAAACGAGTCGCAAAGGTCACAGAGCACTTCCGGAACCGCGCGGAGGCGGGCAGGATGAGCCAGTTGACGGCACTCAGTGCCGCCGATGAGCCCAAGGGTCGACCCCGAGTGCACTCTCCTGCGCCAAATGGGGGATGGTAGAGACAGTCAGGGCACCTCGAAGATGAGGCACTACGTCGGTGAGGGAAGACGTGAGCGACAACTCTGTAGTACTGCGGTACGACGGCGGCGAGTACACCTACCCGGTGGTCGACAGCACCGTCGGCGACAAGGGCTTCGACATCGGGAAGCTCCGCGCCCAGACCGGTCTGGTCACCCTGGACAGCGGTTACGGCAACACCGCAGCATATAAATCCGCCATCACCTACCTCGACGGCGAGAAGGGCATTCTCCGGTACCGCGGCTACCCGATCGAACAGCTGGCCGAGCGCTCCACCTTCGTGGAGGTCGCCTACCTGCTGATCAACGGTGAGCTGCCGTCCGTCGACGAGCTCTCCGCCTTCAAGAACGAGATCACGCAGCACACCCTGCTGCACGAGGATGTCAAGAACTTCTACACGGGCTTCCCGCGCGACGCGCACCCGATGGCGATGCTCTCCTCGGTGGTCTCCGCGCTGTCCACGTTCTACCAGGACAGCCACAACCCCTTCGACGAGAAGCAGCGCAACCTCTCGACGATCCGCCTGCTCGCCAAGCTGCCGACGATCGCCGCGTACGCCTACAAGAAGTCGATCGGGCACCCCTTCGTCTACCCGCGCAACGACCTCGGCTACGTCGAGAACTTCCTGCGCATGACCTTCTCCGTCCCCGCGCAGGAGTACGACCTCGACCCGGTCGTCGTCTCCGCGCTGGACAAGCTGCTCATCCTGCACGCGGACCACGAGCAGAACTGCTCGACCTCCACGGTCCGGCTGGTCGGCTCCTCGCAGGCCAACATGTTCGCCTCGATCTCCGCCGGCATCAACGCGCTGTGGGGCCCGCTGCACGGCGGCGCCAACCAGTCCGTCCTGGAGATGCTCGAGGGCATCCGTGACTCCGGCAACGACGTCGACACCTTCATCCGCAAGGTGAAGAACAAGGAGGACGGCGTCCGCCTGATGGGCTTCGGCCACCGGGTCTACAAGAACTTCGACCCGCGCGCCAAGATCATCAAGGCCGCCGCGCACGATGTGCTCTCCGCCCTCGGCAAGGAGGACGAGCTCCTCGACATCGCCCTCAAGCTGGAGGAGCACGCGCTGTCCGACGACTACTTCGTCGAGCGCAAGCTCTACCCGAACGTGGACTTCTACACCGGCCTGATCTACCGCGCGATGGGCTTCCCGACCGAGATGTTCACGGTCCTGTTCGCCCTCGGCCGGCTGCCGGGCTGGATCGCCCAGTGGCACGAGATGATCAAGGAGCCGGGCTCGCGCATCGGCCGTCCGCGCCAGATCTACACGGGCGTGGTAGAGCGCGACTTCGTTCCGGTCGAGGAGCGCTGAGTATTTCCGCGTACGTGAGGCGTTTGTCTCTGTGTACGTAAGGCGTACGTCGTCGTAGAGCGACGTACGCCTGGTGCGTGTTGTGCGTCATGCGATAAGCGGAAGGCGCCCTGCAGACGGTCCCCCCACGGGCCGGCACACAGGGCGCCTTCCCATGTCCCGGTGCGGATTCCCCCCACGGGATCCGGCCGGGCGTCTGCGGGACAGCGCCTGAATCGCTGCGAGCAAAACGAGCACAACTCGGCGTACCACTGCGATGCGGTCTGCCGGGACGCGTACCGACGGGAGGGCCGCTCAAAGCTCCCCGGTGTACGTGCCCCGGCAACGCAGTTCCTGGGAACGTCCCCCAAGACATCCCCAGATGTCAGTCACGCCCCCCAAGACGCTTCTGACATCGCCAACTTAGACTCACGAACCCTTCCGCTGGTTACGTTCACATCATTGTGATCTGCATCTCTTGCATATGTCCTGAAGGTGCGCAAGAGCCCCGAAAAGGCGATCGAGGCCCCAGCGTAAGGATGATGCGCGAGCCTTGTGAAGAGCTTATGTGAGGCACGCCTCGGACTCTAGAGGGGCTGCGGCTCTCGCGTCAGGAGAACGTCCGGAGCCGAAGGCTGTTCGTGACGACGAACACCGAGGAGAACGCCATGGCCGCACCGGCAATCATGGGGTTGAGGAGCCCGGCGGCGGCCAGCGGCAGAGCGGCCACGTTGTATCCGAACGCCCACACGAGGTTTCCCTTGATCGTGGCAAGCGTCCGCCGCGACAGCCGGATCGCGTCCGCCGCCACCCGCAGATCACCGCGCACCAGCGTGAGATCGCCGGCCTCGATCGCCGCGTCCGTGCCGGTACCCATGGCGAGGCCCAGATCGGCGGTGGCGAGCGCGGCGGCGTCGTTGACGCCGTCACCGACCATGGCGACCGTCCGCCCCTCGGCCTTGAGGCGCCGGACGACCTCGACCTTGTCCTGGGGCAGCACCTCGGCGATCACCTCGCCCGCGTCGATGCCGACGGCGCGCGCCACGGCCTCCGCCACCGTCCGGTTGTCACCGGTCAGCAGGACCGGCTTCAGCCCGAGCGCGCGCAGTTCCCGTACGGCTTCGGCACTGCTCTCCTTGACCGCGTCGGCGACGGTGAGCACGCCCAGGGCCACGCCGTCCCGGGCCACCACGACGGCCGTACGCCCCTCCGTCTCGGCCCCGGCCTTCGCCCGGCCCAGGGAGGCAGGGAGGGCGCCCGGGAAGCGGCCCACGGTGACCTCGTGCCCTTCCACGCGCCCGCGGACGCCCAGCCCGGGGACGTTCTCGAAGCCCTCCACCTCAGGAAGGCCGCCGACGCGCTCCTGGGCGCCCGCCGCGATCGCCTGGGCGATGGGGTGCTCGGAGGCGTGCTCCAGGGCGCCCGCGAGCCGCAGAACCTCCTTCTCGTCGGCGTCCTCGGCGGAGTACACCCCCTGGAGGGTCATGCGCCCGGTGGTGACCGTGCCGGTCTTGTCCAGGAGCACCGTGTCGATCCGGCGCGTGGACTCCAGAACCTCCGGGCCCTTGATGAGGATGCCCAGCTGGGCGCCGCGGCCCGTGCCCACCATCAGCGCGGTCGGGGTGGCCAGGCCCAGCGCACAGGGGCAGGCGATGATCAGCACCGCGACGGCCGCGGTGAACGCGGCCACCATGTCGCCGGTGACACCGAGCCACACCCCGAACGTGCCCAGGGCGATCAGCAGCACGACGGGGACGAAGATCCCGGAGACGCGGTCGGCGAGCCGCTGCACGTCGGCCTTGCCGTTCTGTGCGTCCTCGACGAGCCGCGCCATCCGCGCCAGCTGGGTGTCGGCGCCGACCCGGGTCGCCTCGACCACCAGCCGGCCCCCCACGTTCACGGTCGCGCCGGTCACGGCGTCGCCGGCCGCCACGTCGACCGGCACCGACTCCCCGGTCAGCATGGAGACGTCGACCGCGGAGACCCCCTCGACGACCGTCCCGTCCGTGGCGATCTTCTCGCCGGGCCGTACGACGAACCGGTCGCCGACGGCCAGCCGCGCCACCGGAATGCGCAGCTCACGAGCGACGGCCCGTTGCGTGCCATCGCCGTCACCCTGGAGCGCGTCGCGCCCGCCCTCCTCGTAGCGCAGGACCGCCACGTCCTTCGCGCCGAGTTCCAGCAGCGACTTCAGCGCCGCGCCCGCGCGCCGCTTGGAGCGGTCCTCCAGATAGCGGCCGAGCAGGATGAGCGCGACGACTCCGGCCGCCACTTCGAGATAGATGGTCGAGGAGCCGTCGGTGCGCGAGACGGTGAGGTCGAAGCCGTGACGCATGCCGGGCATCCCGGCATCTCCCCAGAACAGCGCCCACAGGGACCAGCCGAACGCGGCGAGCGTGCCGACCGAGACCAGGGTGTCCATGGTCGCGGCGCCGTGCCGGGCGTTGGTGAACGCGGCCTTGTGGAACGGCAGTCCGCCCCATACGACGACGGGAGCGGCCAGCGTCAGTGAGAGCCACTGCCAGTTGTCGAACTGCAGGGCCGGCACCATCGAGAGCAGCACGACGGGCAGGGCGAGCAGCGCCGAGACGGTGAGGCGCTGACGGAGGGCGGCCGACTCGGGGTCCCGGCCGCCGCCGTCGGTCCCCTCGGGCACGTCGGCCGCTTCGGGCCGGGGCGGCGGGGGTTCTTCCGCGGTGTAGCCGGTCTTCACCACCGTGGCGATCAGGTCGGCGACCTCGATCCCCGGGGCGTACGCGACCTTCGCCTTCTCTGTGGCGAAGTTCACCGTGGCGGTGACGCCGTCCATGCGGTTGAGCTTCTTCTCGACCCGGGCCGCGCAGGAGGCACAGGTCATGCCGCCGATGGTGAGCTCGACCTCGGCGGGTGCGGCGACCTCTATCGGGGCGGGTGCTGTGGTGCTGGTCATGTCCGGACTCCAGACAACGGACCAGGCCGTGCGGAGCCAGTATCAGCTGGTCGGCACGGCCCGGTGCGGAGAGCAGATGCTGGTGCTTCAGGCCCTGCCGACGAGTTCGAAACCGGCCTCGTCGACCGCGGCCCGCACGGCCTCGTCCTCGAGGGGCGCGGCGGAGACCACGGTCACCTCGCCGGTGGATGCGACGGCGGTGACCGAGCTGACTCCGGTGATCCCGGAGATCTCGCCGGAGACGGCGCCTTCGCAGTGCCCGCAGCTCATTCCGCTCACCTTGTAGACGGTCGTCACGGAACCAGGGGCGTCGGTCTGCGCGGTCATTACTTACTCCTCGAGGAGGCGCGTGAGGCTTACGTGTAACCACACTATACCCCTAGGGGGTATTCATCAAAGAGGTTCGGGGCGCGTCGCGGGTGCGGGCTCCTCGGGTCCGGGATCCGGCGCGCGGGGTCGGGCGGCGGCGTGCCGGGGCCGGGCTGCGGACCTGGGCTGCCGCGCGGGCCCGTCTGCCGTGCGGGGTCGGCGGGCGGGGTGGGGTGGGGTGCGCCGGGGCCGCGGTGTGGGGCCGGGGCTGGGTGGGGGGGTCGGGACCGCGGGGTGGGGCTGCCGCGCGGGCGCGGCTGCCGTGCCGAGCCCCGGCGGCCGCGCGACGGCCTCAGGGGCTGGGCTTCTCGCCCAGAAGCGGCTCCAGATACCGGTACATCACGCTCTTCAGCTCGGCGATGTACGCCTCCCGCTCCACGCCCTCGTGGGACATGATCAGGTCGAGGCCTGCCTTGAAGAGGGCGAGCGCCATGTTCGCGGTCCGGGAGCGCTCGTCGGACGGTGTGGTCGGCAGATAGCCCGCGACCATCTGCTCGATGCGGGTGAGCGAGGCCTCGTGCAGGGTGTTGTGCTCCTGGGCGATCGGTCCGGGGGTGTCGGGGCCGTGCAGGAGGACGGCGAAGGCGGGGTTCTCGACGTTGAAGGCGATCAGCGGGTCGAGGGTCGCGTCCAGCATCTCGGCCAGGGGCAGCCCGAGGTTCTCCTGGGCGAGGGCCCGGTCCTGCGACTCCTGCCACTGCCGCAGCAACTCGTCGCCGAGGCTGATCGCGATCGCTTCCTTGTTCGGGAAGAACTGGTACAGCGTGCCCGGGGAGACGCCGGCTTCCCGGGCGATCGCGTTCGTGCTCGCGGCGGTGTAGCCGGTGCGGCAGAAGACCGTGGCGGCGGCCTGCAGGAGCTGGGCGATGCGGCGCTCGCCGCGCGCCTGACGGCGGCGCGGCCTGGTCTCCTGCGGCTGCTGCTCGGCCGGTTCCGTGGCCGGCCCGGTGACCGGCCCCTCCGTCTGCTGACTCTTGGGCACGCGTTATCCCCAGCTTCTCGGAACGCGATTGACAAAAACGAGCGGGCGCTCGCATTCTTGGAACGCGAGCGAAGACTCGTGTTTGCCAGTCTATGTGCAATGGACGACCCATGCCCCCTGCACGGACGTACAGGATGCGGGGTCACGGTGAAGGGGACACCGCATCATGGCCGAAGTCAACAACACAGTTCGCCGGGACAGGCGCGACGAAGGGGGCGGATCCGAACCGGGCATGGACCCCGGGGGTACAGGACCGGGAGGTGCGCGGCCCGGCGGCTGGACCCGCTTCGTGACCGCGCGGCCCCGGCTGTCGCTGCTCGTCGCGTTGCTGCTCACCGCGCTGGCCGTGATGGCCGGCAGCGGGGTCGCCGACCGGCTGGGCAGCGGCGGCTGGCAGGACCCGGCCGCCCAGTCCACGTACGCGACCACGGCGCTGGAGCGTGAGTTCCCCGCTTCACAGCCCAATCTGCTGCTCCTCGTCGACTCCGGGCACAGGTCCGTGGACGATCCGGCGGTCGCCGCCGAGGCCGAGCGTCTGACCGCGCGGCTCGCCTCGGAGCGCGGTGTCACAGGAGTCGGCTCCTACTGGAAGTCGGGCGCGCCCGCGCTGCGCGCCGCGGACGGCCACGAGGCGCTGATAGCGGCGCACATCACGGGCGAGGAGAAGACGGCGAGCGACACCCTGGACCGCATCGCGCCCTCCTACCGGGGAGCACACGGCCCGGTGACGGTGAAGGTCGGCGGCCCGGTCGCCGTGCGCTCCGAGATGCAGACGACGATCCAGGAGGACCTGGCCCGGGCGGAGCTGATCGCCCTGCCGGTCACCCTGGTGCTGCTGGTGATGGTCTTCGGCAGCGCGGTCGCGGCCCTGCTCCCGCTGGGCATCGGCATCGTCGCCATCCTCGGCACCAACGCCGTGCTGCGCGGGCTCACCGAGCTCACCGACGTGTCCGTCTTCGCGCTGAACCTCACCACGGCCCTGGGCCTCGGCCTCGCCATCGACTACGCGCTGTTCATCGTGCGCAGGTTCCGCGAGGAACTGTCCACGGACGGCGACCCGTTGAGCGCCGTCGCCGTGACGCTGCGCACCGCGGGGCGTACGGTCCTCTTCTCCGCCCTGACGGTGGCCGTCTCCCTGGCCGCGATGCTGGTCTTCCCCCAGTACTTCCTGCGTTCCTTCGCCTACGCCGGGATCGCGGTGGTGCTCCTGGCCGCGGCGGCAGCCCTGGTCCTGCTCCCGGCGGCCCTGGTGCTGCTGGGCCACCGGGTGAACGCCCTCGACCTGAGGCGGCTGTTCAGGCGCGGGGCCCCGCGGGAGACCCGGCAGGGCACCGGCTGGGGCAGGATGGCCACGCTCGTCATGCGGCGTGCCCCGGTCTTCGCCGTGGCCACCACGGTCGGCCTGGTGATCCTCGGACTGCCCTTCCTGGGCGTGAAGTTCGGCACGGCGGACGACCGCCAGCTGCCTTCGGGCGCCGAGTCCCATGTGGTGCAGCAGCACATTCGCGACGGGTTCCCGGGCAGCCCGGGCGGCGCCCTGGAGGTGCTCGCCGAGGGACGGGCCACCCCGGCGCAGTACGCCGCCTACAAGGACCGCGTCGCAGCTCTGCCCGAGGTGCAGCGGGTGGACGGACCGCTGGTCAGCGGCGAGAAGGCGTACTTCACGGTTCAGCCGAGGGGCGAGGCGGTGGACTCCGGAGCGCAGCGGCTGGTCGGCGAACTGCGCGGCGTCCGAGCCCCGTTCGACACCTCGGTGACGGGCACGGCCGCGATCCTGGTGGACTCCAAGCACGCGATCACCGAGTGGCTGCCCTGGGCGGCGGCCGTCATCGCCGCTGTCACCCTGCTCCTGGTCTTCCTGCTCACCGGCAGCGTGCTGATTCCGGTGCAGGCGGTCCTGCTCAACGCACTGAGTCTCACGGCGATGTTCGGTGCGGTGGTCTGGGTCTTCCAGGACGGGCATCTGTCGGGCCTGCTCGGCTTCACCAGTCCGGGCTCGATCGAGACGACGCTGCCGGTCCTGATGTTCTGCGTGGCCTTCGGTCTCTCCATGGACTACGGCGTCTTCCTGCTGTCCCGTATCAAGGAGGAGTACGACCACACGGGCGACCACCGTGAGGCGGTGCGCTTCGGGTTGCAGCGCACCGGCGGGCTGATCACCGCGGCGGCGGTCATCCTGGCGGTGGTGATGGTCGCGATCGGTACCTCACGGGTGACCAACACCAAGATGCTCGGTCTGGGCATCGCGCTGGCGGTCCTGATGGACGCGATGGTCGTGCGCAGCCTGCTGGTCCCGGCGGTGATGCGACTGACCGGCCGGGCCACCTGGTGGGCTCCCGCACCGCTGCGGCGCTTCCACCAGCGGTTCGGGCTGCGCGAGGAGGAACCGGTGGCGGTCATCGTCCAGGAACCGGAGGCCGACCGGGACCGCGACAAGGCCGGGGCGCGCGGCTAGCGTTCCGTCGA
This sequence comes from Streptomyces sp. NPDC046900, assembly GCF_040644975.1. NCBI lineage: Bacteria > Bacillati > Actinomycetota > Actinomycetes > Kitasatosporales > Streptomycetaceae > Streptomyces > Streptomyces sp. NPDC046900. Next base: position 15,891 of record NZ_JBEYXD010000044.1, read on the forward strand.
AGGGATGATCTCCGGGTTCGGGCCCGGACCCGGAGATCGCAGACGCGGGCGGAGGGTGCGGTCGTATGCGTGCGGTGGTGTTCGAGCGGTACGGAGAGCCGGCCGAGGTGCGCGAGGTGGCGGACCCGGAGCCTTCCGAGCACGGTGTCGTGGTGCGCGTCGAGGCGACGGGCCTGTGCCGCAGCGACTGGCACGGCTGGATGGGACACGACCCGGACATCACCCTTCCCCATGTGCCAGGCCACGAACTGGCGGGTGTGGTCGAGGAGGTGGGCGCCGCAGTGACCGGGTGGCGGCCCGGCGACCGGGTCACGGTGCCTTTCGTCTGCGCCTGCGGGACCTGTCCGTCCTGCGCGGCGGGCGACCAGCAGGTGTGCGAGCGGCAGACCCAGCCGGGGTTCACGCACTGGGGTTCCTTCGCACAGTACGTGGCGCTGGAGCACGCGGACGTGAATCTCGTCGCGGTCCCCGAGGACATGTCGTTCCGGACGGCCGCGTCGCTGGGCTGCCGGTTCGCCACGGCCTTCCGCGCGGTCGTCCAGCAGGGCCGGGCTGCGGCGGGGGAGTGGGTCGCGGTGCACGGCTGCGGCGGTGTCGGCCTCTCGGCGGTGATGGTCGCGGCGGCGTGTGGTGCGAGGGTCGTCGCCGTCGATGTATCGCCTCAGGCCCTCGACCTGGCACGGAAGTTCGGGGCGGCCGAGTGCCTTGACGCCACGGCCACCGAGGACACGGCGAAGGCCGTCCGCGCCCTGACGAGCGGCGGTGCCCACGTCTCCCTCGACGCACTCGGCTCCCCGGCGACGTGTGCCGCATCGGTGAACGGCCTGCGCCGCCGCGGCCGTCATGTCCAGGTCGGCCTGCTGCCGTCCACCTCGGGTACGACCCCGGTGCCCATGTCCCGGGCCATCGCCCTGGAGCTGGAGATCCTCGGCAGCCACGGCATGGCGGCCCACACCTACCCGCCCATGCTGGAGTTGGTCCGCTCCGGCGCCCTGCGCCCCGACCTCCTGGTCACCTCGACGATTCCGTTGAGCGCGTCCCCCGAGGCCCTGGCAGCGATGGGTACTGCCCCGGGCAACGGAGTGACGGTGATCGAACCGTGGATCTGAGACGTCATCGACGGACGGGCCGGGTCGTCGCGGTCCCTTCCGGCCCCCGGAGCTACGCACCCGGCACGGCCGCGAAGGCGACGACGGGCGAGTGACCCGCCCCGCGTGGGGCGGGCCGTCCGCCGAACCGGAAGAGTCAGGTCTCTCCGCGGCCGCGATTGCCGGGGCGGGAGGCCACCCAGTGCCGCACCGTGTCGGCGTACCAGTAGGGCTTTCCGCCCTCCACATGGTCGGGTGGCGGAAGCAGTCCGTGTTTGCGGTAGGACCTCACGGTGTCCGGCTGCACCCGGATGTGCGCGGCGATCTCCTTGTAGGACCAGAGACGACGTTCGGTCATCAGCAGCACCTCCCCGCGCGCGCCGCGGCGGCGACCTGGGGGAGGTCGTCGGGGGAGCCGGGCGCTGCGCTGGCGATCACAAAGCCTGTGCTCCCTCAACGAGGCACCTCGCGAAGCGGACAGGGCTTGTGAACCGGGTGTGACGGAAGGGCCGCGTATCCGGGACATGTGTGACACGGAGGAGTTCTTTGTGACACGGATGATGAATTCGAGGCCGTCAAAGGCGTCTTCGCCGCCCCGGACCCACCTCCGAGCTCCGCACACGGATACGGCCCAGGGGCGGCACCCGTGTGAATGGGTTACCGCCCCTGGGCCGTGCCGTGAGGAGGAATTGTGCGGCGCGGGTGCCGGGCGCGCGAGGTGCCCGGCACCGGCCCGCTAGCGGTGGGACGTGGTCCTGCCCCGTCGGTACAGGATGAGCCCGCCGGCCAGCATCGCGACGCTGACCGCCGAGGCCGCGAGCAGACCCTCGCTGCCGGTCTCGGCCAGGGCGGCGGGCGCCACATGCGTCTGCGTGCTGGGCGAGTTGATCGCCGGCACGCCGATCTCCGGCGTGTTCGGCTGCTGCTGGGGAACGCTGGGCTGCGCGGGGTGTTCTTGGCCGGTCTGGCTGGTCCCCTGCGCCGGTGTGTGCGAGACGCCGACACCAGGCTGGGTCGTGCCGGGGCCGCTCGAGCACGGGGCGCAGCCGGAACCGCTGTCACGGGGGGTCTGCGCCGGGACGGAGGGGGGCTGCTGCACAGGGGCCGCCTGCGCCGCGGGGCCGCCGTTGGCACAGGAGTTGCCGAAGGCGGGGTTCAGCGCCGCGGCCACATTCACCGTGTTGCCGCAGACGTTGACCGGGATGTGCACGGGGACCTGGACGGTGTTGCCGGACGCGACGCCCGGTGATCCGGCCGCGGTGCTGTCGGCCTGCGAGTCCGCGAACACCGGGCTGCCGCACAGGGAGAGGATGCCCGTCGCGGCGGCCGCCGCGACCATTCCCCTGCTCAGGGTCTGTCGCAATCTAGTTGTCTTCCTGCTGGTAGTAGTGGGAAAGCCGGCCCTGGAGCCGTGAAGTGCAGTCCAAGGCCGGCCCTGACACGGCCGGGCGGCTGGTGAGTGAGGACATCAGCCGCGGCGGCTATGACGTCAGCTGTTGGAGCACGCGTTGCCGAACGCCGGGTTCAGCAGCGCGATGACGTTGACCGTGTTGCCGCACGCGTTGATGGGCACGTGCACGGGAATCTGGATGACGTTCCCGGACAGAACACCCGGAGAGTTGACGGCGGAACCTTCGGCGCCCGAGTCGGCCATCGCCGGAGCAGCCATTCCCAGGGCCATGATGGCGCCGGCGACAACGGCAGCGCTCTTCTTGTGCTTCACGTGGTTTCCCTTCTGTGCGGTCGTGCCCCTGTGACGGCCGGAGCCGAGCGAGCACAACTTGAACAGCTCGCCGCACGACCTGCACACTGTGAAACGAGGAATAGGCGGCTGAAGCAACTCCCGAACTGCATGCGCCAACTGATTCACCCGAACGCCGTCAGTGAATTCATACGCAAAGCGCATCGGGGATCGATCCGATCGCGCAAGAGTCGAGGCAATGCACCGAGCAGGATGGGGAGTTGCTCCAGGGCACGCCCCAACTCGACGCTGGTCTGCTCGGTGCGGGCAGTGGCGTGCAGCCCGAACCTCGGCTGTTGCCGGTGTCGTTGCCCGCCAGGACCGGGATGTCGTTCGCGAGGTGCGAAAACGATTCGTCACCCTTGGCCCAGGTCGAGTTCCCGGCGCAGTGCTGGTTCTGCGCGGCTGACAGGACCGGCACGTCCTGGGCCGCGACCGGCACGAGACCCATGAGCGATCCGGCGTTCGCCTTCGCCGGCGGGCCTACGCAGAGCCTGTCGAGCGAGCCCCGGACGAGCGGCTGCTGCGGACGCCGGCCATTCCCTTGCGGAACATTTCCCGTACCTTTCCCGGCCAAGATCCATGGTCCTGCTCTGCCACCGACCCGGCCCTCTCGGAGTGGTTTCGGAAATTCACCCGGACGGGCCGGTCCACGGCGGCTGATTCGGTCATTCCGCAGGTGGGACACGGCTCTGTTCCACTCCTCCGTATGGACCATCGGAGTGAATGGGAGCAACCAAGAGATCGCCTGGTAGTTGTCCAGAGCGCTCCGGTGGACGGGGTTTCTCCAGAAGGGACCAGCAAGTGATGAAGAAGTTCATGGCTGCCGCGGTAGTCGCCGCATCCGTTGTCGGCGCCTCGGCGGCGGCCGCACAGCAGGCGCTGGCGATCAGCGACGACGGTGGCACGACGTCCACCAACGGCAACAGCTCCACGCAGCAGTACGGCAACTCGGCCACGTACGGCAGCATGAGCCCCCAGATGGCCCTCGTTCAGGGCTCCCTGAACAAGCCCTGTGTCGGCCTGCCCGCCAAGGTCAACGCCGGTTCTCTCGTCGGCGTCGTGCCGGTCGCCGTCCAGGACGTCCCGGTCCTGTCGTCGCCGCAGAACCAGCAGTGCACCGAGAACTCCACTCAGGCCAAGGGTGACGAGCCGCTGTCGCACATCCTGGACGACATCCCGGTCCTGTCCGGCAACGGCACCGGCAACAGCTGAGCCCGGTACACCAGGAGTGGCCCGCCAAGCGGCTCGGCGGGCCGCCCCTTTGGCGTGCTCGGGCCGGTGCGACGGCTCTCGTACGGCCTCAGTCGCCGTACAGTTCCTCGATCTCCCGCGCGTACGCCTTTGTCACGGCCTGCCGCTTGATCTTCAGGGAGGGGGTGAGCAGTCCGTTCTCCTCCGTGAACTCGCCCTCGACCAAGGCGAATCTGCGGATGGACTCCGCCCGGGAGACCGCCTGGTTCGCGTGGTCGACGGCCTTTTGCACCTTCGCCCGCATCTGCGGATCGCGGACCACCTCGGACCTCGGGGTGTCCGCGGGCAGTCTGCGCACGGCGAGCCAGTGGGCGACCGCTTCGGGGTCCAGCGTGATCAGGGCGGCGACATAAGAGCGGTTGTCGCCCACCACGATGCACTGGCCGACGGGCGAGCGGCTGCGCAGCCGGTCCTCCAGGACGGCGGGGGAGACGTTCTTGCCGCCCTTGGTGATGAGGATGTCCTTCTTCCGGCCGGTGATGGTGAGATAGCCGTCCTGGTCGAGCGCCCCCAGGTCGCCCGTGGCGAACCAGTCGCCGCTGAGCACGGCGTCCGTCGCCGCGGGGTTGTTCCAGTACCCGCCGAAGACCACGCCGCCCTTGATCAGGACCTCGCCGTCGTCGGCGATGCGGACGGCCGTGCCCGGGACGGGCAGGCCCACCGTGCCGGGGCGGGGCCCGAGGGGCGGGACGATGGTGGCGGCGGCACTCGTCTCGGTGAGCCCGTAGCCCTCGTAGACCATGATCCCGGCGGCGTAGAAGAACAGGCTGAGATCCCGGTCGAGCGGGGAGCCGCCGCTGATGGCGTACTGCATCCGGCCGCCCAGCTCCTTGCGGATCCGCCGGTAGACGAGCAGGTCGTACAGTGCCCGCGCCGCGTACGACCCCGGGCCCGGGCCTTTTCCGCCGCCCAGGAACTTCCTCAGGTGCGCGGCGCCGAAGCTGACCGCGACACGGTCGGCGCGGTCGAAGGAGGCGCCGCGGCCGATCCGTTCGGCGGTGGCACGACCCGTGTCGTGGATCTTCTCGAAGAGATAAGGGACGGCCACCAGGAACGTGGGACGGAACTCCCGCAACGCGGGCCGCAGTTCATCGGGCCTGATGCTCGGGAAGTGGCCCAGCTCGATACGGGCCATCAGACAGGCGATCTGCAGGGTGCGGTTTAGGATGTGGGCCAGCGGCAGGAACAGGAGGGTCGAGGCGACCTGGCCGGTGACCTCCTTGAAGACGGGGTGGAGCAGTTCGACGGTGTTGGCGGCCTCGGCGTGCAGGTTGGCGTGGGTGAGGACGCAGCCCTTGGGGCGGCCGGTGGTGCCGGAGGTGTAGCAGACCGTGGCCACCGTGTCGGGGGCGAGCGCGGCGCGGCGTTTGGTCACCTCCTCGTCGGGGATGCCGCGGCCGAGGACTGCGAGCCTGCCGAGGGCGTCCTCGTCCAGACGCCACACCTGCGGCGGCTGCGGATGCGAGGCCGTCGCCGTCGCGACCGTGTGCGCGTTCTCCGCGCTCTCCACGACGGCGAAGCGGGCTCCCGAGTCCCGCACGATCCAGTCGACCTGCTCGGCGGAGGACGTGGCGTAGACGGGAACGGACTGTCCGCCGGCCGCCCAGATCGCGAAGTCGAGAACGGTCCACTCGTAGCGGGTGCGGGACATGACCGCGACCCGGTCGCCGGGTTCGAGACCCGCCGCCATCAGCCCCTTGGCGATTGCGGCCACCTCGGCGGCGAAGGCGGCCGCGGTCACCGGCCGCCAGGTGGCGCCCTCCTGACGGCGCAGCACCACCGCCCCGGGAGCCTCCGCCGCGTTGGTGAAGGGCAGGTCGGCGGTACTGCCGGCCGAGGGGCGCGGCGTCATCGGCGCGCTGCGCACCTCGCGGACCGTCCCCGCATCGTCCCTGATCAGCTCGACCCCGGTGCGGTCCACCAGGTCGCTGCGCCTCCGTGCCCGTTTCAGATCCCTGCGTACGCTCATGACGGCTCCGGTCGCGGCTCGCGTGCGGACGTGCGTACTTACTTGGAGGTCAACTTACTCGCGAGTTAAGGATTTTCAACGGTGCGGACAAAGATCGTGCGGTTCGAGGGCGCGCGGTGCGGGGGACGGGTCAGTCCGCGCCCCGCAGTGCGGACGCCTCCCGGATCGCCTTCGCGAGGCTCCGTACGTCCGTGTCCTGCCGACGCGCCGCCAGCCCCTCCGCGTGTTCCGCGAGTGCGGTGAGGCCCGGACTGCCGGGGAGCGGGGCCTGACGCGCGGCGTCCTGGCGCAGGTCGTCGGCGAAGTACGCCGCCGTCGCCGCGACCTGGAGTCCGTACGAGGACCGCCACACATCGTCGTCGAGGGAGCCCGTCTCCAACTGCCCCGACTCCTCGTGCGGGGCGCGGGTGCCGGGATCCAGCCAGCGGACGCTCGCCGTGGCGAGGTGCCCGGTGGCGCCGGGGCGGGTGCGGACCGCGTAGAGCGCGGTGACCGTGTGGCCGGGGCCGACCTCGCCGCCGTCCACGCGGTCGTCGCGGAAGTCCTCGTCGGCGACGCGCCGGTCGTCGTAGCCGACAAGGCGGAACTCCGCCACGGTCTGCGGGTCGAAGGCGACCTGGGCCTTCGCGTCCCGGGCCGTCAGCTCGACGTTCTGCGGCAGCTGCTCGCTGAAGACGCTGCGGGCGTCCTCGTCGGAGGAGACGTACGTCGTGTGCCCGTCGCCCCGGTCGGCGAGGCGTTCCATGAGCGCGTCGCCGTACTCGCTGCCCACACCGACCCCGAAGAGGGTGATGCCGTGCTCGCGGCGGGCGTTCGCGATGCGCTCCAGGATGGTGTCGGCATCGGTGTCGCCGGTGTTGGCCAGCCCGTCCGAGAGCAGCACGACCCGGTTGGTGGCGCCCGGGCGCAGACCCTCGACCGCGGTGGCGTACCCGGTGCGGACACCCGCGCCGAGGTTGGTGGAGTCCGTGGGCCGCAGTTCGTCGATCGCGTCGTGGACGCGGGCGCGGTGGCCGCCGACGCGGGTCATCGGCAGGACCGTCCTGGCCTCGTCGCTGAAGGTGACGAGCGCGATCGAGTCGTCGTCCCGCAGCCGGTCGGTCAGCATGCCGAGGGAGTCCCTGACCAGGTCGAGGCGGCCGGGCTCGCCCATGGAACCGGAGACGTCGACGACGAACGTCAGCGCCGCGGGCGGGCGTTCGCCCTCCGGCGCGGTGCGGGTGGCGAGGCCGACCCGGACCAGCGACCAGCCGTCCTTGCCGGTGCGCGCGCCGTCGACGGTGACGGTGAAGCCGTTGCCGCGCGGCCGTTCGTAGTCCTGGCGGAAGCTGTTGACGAATTCCTCCGGGCGCACGGTCGCCGGATCCGGCAGACGTCCCTCGGCGAGGGTGCGGCGCGTGTAGCCGTACGAGGCGGTGTCCACGTCCAGTGCGAACGTGGAGAGGTGGTTCGCACTCTCCCGGCCGTCACTCCGCCCCGCGCTGTACGCGGGTGCGGGGAACGGGGCCGAGCCGTACGACTTGCCCGAGTGGTCCGAGGCGCCGCCCGAGCAGCCGGTGATCAGCAGGCCGCCCGCGATCATGAGCGCGAGCAGTGTGCCGCGCGGTCGTCGTGTCCGGTAGTTCCCCATGGGGCCCCCTTGTCTCCGCTGACGTCGACGTCTGTGACTGTGACGGCGGAAGGGGCCCGGATGTGCGGTACGGGGCGTTGCGGATGGATCTCGAACCGGCCACGGCGGGCGGCCGCCGAGACCGGTGGGAGATCCTCCGTTGACCTAGGACACGATGTCCTTGCGCGCGAAACCCCGGAAGGCCAGCGCGAACAGCACGAGCGCGTACGTTATGGAAACCACGGTGCCCTGGATCAGGCCGGCCCACTCCGGCCGGGGCTGAACGGCGTCGACCCAGGCGTACTGCCAGTGCGCGGGCAGGAAGTCGCGCCAGTGGCCGAGAGCGGTGACCGCGTCCAGCACGTTCCCCACGATGGTGAGACCGACCGCGCCGCCGACCGCGCCCAGTGGCGCGTCCGTCTTGGTCGACAGCCAGAACGCGAGCCCGGCGGTGACCAGTTGGGACACGAAGATGTACGCCACCACGACCGCGAGCCGTCCGGCCGCCGTGCCCGCGGCGAGGGAGCCGCCGGTCGGTATGTCCAGCGGTCCCCAGCCGTAGGCCGCCGTGCCCACCGCGAGCGCGACGACCGGCAGCAGCACCATGGCCGCGAGGCTCAGGCCGAGACCGACCACGAGCTTGGACCACAGCAGCCGGGACCGAGGGACGGGCGCCGCGAGCAGATAGCGCAGCGAGGACCAGCTCGCCTCGGAGGCGACCGTGTCACCGCAGAACAGGGCAACCGGGATGACCAGCAGGAACCCGGCGGACACGAAGAGGTTCACCGCCACGAAGTTGGCGCCCGACGCGGTCGCCGTGTCCATCAGCGTGACCTGGCCGTTGCGGGCGCCGGGTTGACCGCCGATGGCGAAGGCGATCACCAGCACGAAGGGGAGCAGGGCCAGGATCGCGCCCATGACGAGCGTCCGGCGCCGCTTCAACTGCCGGACGAGCTCGACCCGCAGGGGCAGCGTCCGCCGCGCCCGGTAACCGTCGGCCGTCTCCGCCCGCTCGGCGAGCGCACTCATGCGGAACCTCCGATCAGAGTGAGGAAGGCGTCCTCGAGACGCCGGTGGGGACCCAGCGAGGCCACCGGCACGTCGAGCCGGACGAGTTCGACGAGAAGCCGAGCGGCTGCCGCCGACCCGCCGGTGCCCCCGGCAGGCACGGCGGACACGACCGGCTCGCCGGAGCCCTCGGACACGGCCGGCTCGTCGGAGACCGTCCCGGAGGCGATCGGCTCCTGAGGGCTCACAGCGGGCGCGAGTGCCACCACGGAGACTCCGGCGGGCGAGTCCGGCCCGGCAGAAACGTCCCCGGTCACCATCGGCCCGGCGGGCACGTCGGTGGCAACCGCCGCCCCGGACACACCGACCGGTGTCATCGGCTCCGCAGGGGCGGTCGGCTCCGTGTGGCGTCCCGGTGCGGCGGCCGGCTCGGCGGGGGATGCCAGGCGTACCAGCAGTCCGCCTTCCGTCCGTACCGCCGAGGCCACTCCGGGCAGCGCGGCCACCTTCTCCACCAGCGGGTCGGGGACATCGGCGGCCAGGCCGACCAGGAGCGTGTCGCCGGAGCCCACGATCTCGTCCACCGGGCCCGCCTGGATGAGGCGCCCACGGTCCATGACCACCAGATGGGTGCAGGACTGCTCGACCTCCGCCAGCAGGTGGCTCGAGACGATCACCGTGCGGCCCGCCGCCGCGTACCGGATCATGACCGTGCGCATCTCGCGGATCTGCGGCGGGTCCAGGCCGTTGGTCGGCTCGTCCAGGATCAGCAGGTCCGGCAGGCCGAGCATCGCCTGGGCGATCGCGAGGCGCTGACGCATGCCCTGCGAGTAGGTGCGCACCGCGCGCGCCAGCGCGTCCCCCAAACCGGCGATCTCCAGCGCCTCGTCCAGATGCGCGTCCTCGGGCGGGCGACCCGTCGCCTGCCAGTACAGCTCCAGGTTCTCCCGGCCGGACAGATGCGGCAGGAATCCGGCGCCCTCCACGAAGGCGCCGACCCGGGACAGCACCGGGGCACCGGGACGGATCGCATGGCCGAAAACCCGGATCTCGCCGGCGTCCGGCTTGATCAGACCCATCAGCATGCGAAGCGTCGTGGTCTTGCCGGCGCCGTTCGGCCCGAGCAGGCCCAGCACCTGGCCCTTCTCCACGCGGAACGAGAGGTCCCGCACCGCGTACCGGTCCGCCGCGCCGGCGTATCGCTTGCTCAGGTCCGTGATCTGCAGCGGCACGGAGGCCAGAGCGGGATCGGGCGCGGTGGCCGTTCGGCGCCTGCGGCCCGTCAGGAGCAGTGCGAGGGCGATCAGCGCGCCGGCCGGCGGGAACCACCACACCCAGGAGGGAAGCGGGGCCGCCGCGGCCGTCACACCCGGTGTCGTCGGCACCTCCAGAGCGCCCTTCAGGGCGACCGTGTACGTGGCGGGCGCCGCCGGGGAGGCATAGCCGAGGTCGGTCGAGGCGAGGACCAGCCGCAGCCGGTGCCCCTTCTGCACCTCGTGGTCGATCGCGGGCAGGGTCAGCGTGACGTCCTTGCCGGCCTTGGCACCGGTCACCCTGACGGGGGCGACCAGTTGTGAGGGCAGGACCGGCTGGATGCTGCCCGGCCCGACGTCGTACACCTTGCCGAACAGGACGGCGTCGTCACTCGTCGACGTCACATGGACGGTCACCGTCGGCGAGCCGGTGATCCACAGGTCGCCGCGTACGGGTTGTGAGTCGAAGTGCGCGTACTGCCCGGGGAAGTCCAGCGACGCCCCGATGCCCAGCGACGACAGCTGGGACAGGCCGCCCTGGCCGCCGAGACCGGGGAGCGCGGAGACAGCGGGCGGGTTGGCACTCGCCGGGTTCGCGAAACTCTGCTGCCGGCCGCTGAGCGAGACCGTCCTCCGCCCGCTCTCCAGCCCCGGGTACAGGTCCCCGCTCGCGCCCCGGAGCAGGATCGTGCCGTCCGTGGAGTTGAAGCCGCCGGTGCGGGTGATGCGGAAGGCAGGGCCGGTGTCGACACCCGTCTCGTCCTTCAGATAGCGGTCGAACCACGCCGTGACGCGCGCCTGTACGCGACTCGTCTCCAGGTCGCCGCCGTCGTGCCCGCCCGCGATCCAGTCGACGTCCACGGGGGCGCCGTTGGCCCTGATCGCCCTGGCCGCCGCGTCGGCCTGGCCGAGCGGGAACAGGGAGTCCGACTGGCCCTGCACCAGGAGCGTGGGCACCTTGATGTCCTTGCCGACCGCGAACGGGGACCGCTCCTCCAGCAGAGCCCGCGCCTGCGCGTCGGGCATCCCGGACTCGGCCACCCGGTCGTACATCCGGCACAGCTCGGTGGTGAATCTGCCGCAGCCGCCGCCGGAGTTCATGAAGACGCCGGCCCACAGCTTCTTGAACACCCCGTTCGGGAACAGGGCGTCCGCCAGGTTCCAGTAGGTGATGGCCGGGGCGATCGCGTCCACCCGGTGGTCGTACCCCGCGGCCAGCAGCGAGATGGCACCGCCGTACGACCCGCCCGCCATGCCCACGCGCGGGTCGCCGGGCTTGTCGAGCTGGACGTCGGGCCGCTTCGCCAGCCAGTCGATCAGCTTCGAGACGTCGGCCACCTCGCCCTTGGGGTCGTTGAGCCCGATCTTCCCGGTGGACCTGCCGAATCCGCGTGCCGACCAGGTCAGCACGGCGTACCCGTCGCGCGCGAGCTGCTCGGCCTGGCCCTCGACGTCCTTCTTGCTGCCGCCGAAGCCGTGCGCCAGCAGGACGGCCGGGCGGCGGCCACCGGATCCCGAGGTGAAGTACGAGGTGTCGATCCGGACTCCGCCGCCCATGTCCATGAGTCTGTCGGCGCGGTGTACGGCGGGCGCGTCGTCCGAGGCGACGGCCGTCCACGTGCCGGCACCGGCCAGCACGAGGAGGACCGCGGCCACGGCGGCCACGGTCCTTCGGCGCAGCCCCCGGACTGCCCGCAGTCGAAGATCCATGCGTCAACGGTAAGGCCCGGCACCGACAACCGAAGCAGCCGCCGGGCTGAACCGCTGCCCTCCCGGAGGCGTACGGCTCCGCTGCCGCCTACCGCAGGCGTGGTACGTGAAGGCCGGAGGAAAACGGCCGTGCCACGACCGCCGCGGAAGTCGCCGTGACCGGGAGCTCGTCGACCGGCCCGCGCGGAACAGGCCGAGTGGTTCCTGACCGCCGCGGGGGACCCTTCGCTCGGCTCGTGGGTACCGAACGGGCCGAGCGGTTCTTGAGCGACGACCGCGGCCGGCCACCGTCTTTCCCCGGCCCGCGACGAGGGCGCAGCCACCCCTGCCGGTTCCGTCAGCCGCGGTTACCGCAAGGTGAGGCGCCGGTCCCGGGGGATGACGCGGACCATGGAGTTGACCAGGTGGTCCACGGCGTCCGCCCCTGGTCTGTCGGAGAGGTTCGACAGCAGCCGCACCATGGCACCCATGACGCGCGGCGACTTCACCGCGTTCTGGGTGACCAGGCTGGTGAACATCGGACGGGCCATCAGCGAGGAGAAGCCCCGTCCCAGGCGGTAGTAGCGGCCGAGGCGGGTGGAGATCTCCTGGCGGTAGCCGCTGAGAACCTGTTCACGGGAAACCCCCGAGGGCCGGCTGACGGCCTGGGCCACGAGGTCGGCGGCGAGTTCCGCCGACTCCATCGCGTACGCGATGCCTTCGCCGTTGCACGGGTTGACCATGCCTCCCGCGTCACCGATCAGCAGGAGACCGCGGTGGTAGTGCGGCAGGCGGTTGAATCCCATGGGCAGTGCGGCGCCGCGCAGCGGGCCGTCGGCGCTTCTCTCGTCGTGCAGTCCCCACTCCTGCGGGGTCCGGTCGAGCCACGGGGCGAGCATCTTGCGGACGTCGGTGGCCCCGGTGCGCGAGTCGTTGAGGACGCCGAGACCCACGTTCACCCGGCCGTCGCCCATGGGGAAGATCCAGCTGTAGCCGGGGAGGATCCGTCCGTCCGGGCGGCGCAGGTCCAGCCAGGACTCCAGATACGGGTCCTCGTGTTTGACGGGACTGCGGTAGTAGCGGCGCACAGCGGTGCCCACGGGACGGCTCGCCAGTCGGGTGACGCCCATGGCCAGGCCCAGTCGTCCGGCGACGCCGTCCGCCGCGATCACCACCGGCGCGCTGAACGTGAGGGGCCTGCGCTCGGGGCCCACGGCGACGACGCCGGTGATCCGCCCGCTCGCGTCCTGGACGGGTTCGACGGCCTTGGTCCCCGTGTGCAGCACGGCACCCGCCGCGACCGCCCGCTCGGCGAGGATCCGGTCGAAGTCGTGCCGGGTGCGGGTGAGACCGTAGCCGGGGAAGGAGCCGCTTTCGGGCCAGTCGACCTCGAGGACCACTCCGCGGGAGACGAAGCGCAGCCCCCGGTTGCGGCTCCAGCCCGGAGCGGACGTGTCGATGCCCATGCGCACGAGGTGCCGGACGGCGCGCGGGGTCAGCCCGTCCCCGCAGACCTTCTCCCGTGGAAAGACCGCCTTTTCGACCATGACCACGTGCACACCCTGCCGCGCCAGGTGGTACGCGGCCGTCGATCCCGCCGGACCGGCCCCCACGACGAGGACCTGTGAGTCGATCCGTTCCGGACCCCTCACGTTCGTGGCTCCCCCGGTCCGGACCCCGACGCGCCGGGCGCCTGCGGAACGGTCGCGCGGTGCAGCGCGACGATGCCTCCGGTGAGGTTGCGCCAGGCGACGTGTCCCCAGCCGGCCTCCTTGATCATCGTGGCGAGCCGGGGCTGGTCGGGCCAGGCGAGGATGCTGTCCGACAGGTAGGTGTAGGCGGCCGGATTGCTGGAGACACTGCGGGCGATCCGCGGCAGGCCGCCCATCAGGTAGCGCAGGTAGACGGTGCGGAACGGTGGCCAGACGGGGTGGCTGAACTCGCAGACGACAAGCCGTCCGCCGGGCCGGGTGACCCGTGCCATCTCACGCAGCGCGGCCACCGGGTCGACCACGTTGCGCAGGCCGAACATGATGGTCACGGCGTCGAAGGCGTGTGCCTCGAAGGGCAGCGACAGAGCGTCCCCGACACGGATGTCCACGGCCCTGCCACCGCCCTGGGAGACCATCCCCGGTGAGCGGTCGATGCCGATGACCGTGGCTCCTGACCTGGCCAGTTCCTCGGTGGACACCCCCGTCCCGCAGGCGACGTCAAGGCATCGGTCGCCCGCGCGGAGGCCCAGCGCCGCCCGGGTACGGGCGCGCCACACCCTGTCGCGGCCGCCGGACAGCAGCGTGTTGGTCCGGTCGTAGCGGTGTGCCGCTTCGTCGAACATGCGCGTGACGTCATCCGGATTCTTGGCGAGAGTCGCACGGTTCACCGACCGCTCCTCAGATCTGTCCAGGCGGAGGTGACTACAGGTTTCCCCGGCGTTCCTGTTCACGTTCCACGGCCTCGAACAAGGCCTTGAAGTTCCCTTTTCCGAAGCCCTGGCTGCCGTGACGTTCGATCAATTCGATGAAGAAGGTGGGGCGGTCGACGAGTGGCCGGGTGAAGATCTGCAGCAGATAGCCGTCGTCGTCCCGGTCGACCAGAATTCCGCGTTCGCGCAGTGCGGCGATGTCGACGCGGACCGTCCCGAGACGGGCGCGGAGTCCCGGGTCGTCGTAGTAGGCGTCGGGGGTCGTCAGGAAATCGACGCCCGCCGTCCGGAGCGCATCGGTCGCGGCGAGGATGTCGTCCGTTTCCAGGGCGATGTGCTGGACGCCGGGCCCGCGGTGGTACTGAAGGTATTCGTCGATCTGGGACCGCTTCTTCCCGGGAGCCGGTTCGTTCAGCGGGAGTTTCACCTTTCCTGTCCCGTCGGCGACGACCTTGCTCATGAGGGCGGAGTACTCGGTGGCGATGTCGTCGCCGATGAACTCCGCCATGGTGGTGAAGCCCAGTACACGCCGGTAGAAGTCGACCCATTCGTCCATGCGGCCGTATTCCACACATCCCACGGTGTGGTCGACGCGATGGAAGAGCCGGGGGCCGCGGGGTGCGGGAGCCACGGAAGGCCGGTCGAAGCCGGGCATGAACAATCCCTGGTACCGGCCGCGTTCCACCAGGGTGTGGCGCAGTTCCCCGTAGGTGGCGAGGGCGGCGGTACGGATCTGCCCCGACTCGTCGGCGTGGGTGGTGGGTTCCTGGACCAGGGTGGCCCCGGCGGCGACCGCGTGGGCCACGGCCGCGTCGAGGTCGGCCACTTCAAGGGCGATGTCACTGACACCGTCCGCGTGATCGGCGGCCCATCGGGCGGCGGTGCTGTCCGGCTCGACTCCGCCGGTGACAAGGAGCCGCACCTCACCCGAGGAGAGCAGATATTCCACCGTGCCGTGGCGGGACTTCTCACCGGCGCGATGGGCGGTCAGCTCCATGCCGAAAGCCGTGACATAGAAATACGCTGCCTGCCGCGCGTTTCCCACGCACAGCCGAATGTGATCGATCCCCAGGAGTTCCGGAGGCCTTTTTCCGTCAGAACCCGCGTCCCGCTCCAGGGAACGAGGGGAAAGTGTGGTCGTGTGCAGCTCCATGCCCGGAGTCCTTTGTCGTGAGGACAAACGGAAGGATTCCCGCCGACGCAGCATCCTGGCATGCCCGATGCCGGGAAACACCGGCCCCTGGACCGGGTGAGTGACCCATTCACCCGCAGGGACCAGGGGTCCTTCGCCAGGCTGATCTCGCGTGCGAGCATGCGTCGTCGCCACAGTGCCGCATGACGCACGGCCACCGCGCATGCGCGCCCGTCCTCCTACGCCGCCAGAAGGCTCCTCATGACGTCATCCACCACGGCGCAGCCCTCCGGGGCGCAGGCCGCTCCCGGACAGCCGGCTCACGGGCTGACCATGGACCGCCTGTCGTTCATCCTGTTCGGGCACGCGGCCTTCCAGTACCTGAACGCGGCCTGCGAACTCGGCCTGATCGAACTGCTCCTCGCGCAAGGCCCGCTGACGGAGGCGGAGATCCGCGACCGCCTGGAGCTCAAGGAGCGGGCCGGGGCCATTCTGCTGCTGGGATGCACCTCCCTCGGTCTGACGGTCAAGGAAGGGTCGCGCTACCGGGCAGCCGACCTCATCGTCGCACTCGAGAAGGACGGGACCTGGCCCAAGATCAAGGACACGGTCGGCTTCGAACAGCACATCGTCTACGAAGGACAGGCGGACTTCGTCGACTCACTGCGGCAGAACACCAACGTGGGCCTACGGCGCATTCCGGGTGACGATCCCGACCTGTACCACCGCTTCGCCGGCCACCCGCGCCTCGAAGACGTCTTCTACCGCTACATGCGCTCCTGGTCCGAACTGGCCAACGAACACCTCGTGCGCAAGCTCGACCTCACCGGTGCGAGGCGTCTGCTCGACTGCGGCGGTGGCGACGCCGTCAACGCGATCGCCCTGGCCCGGCACAATCCCGGCCTCGACGTCACCGTGCTGGAGATCCCCGCGTCCGCCAAGGTGACCGAGGCACGGATCGCCGAGGCGGGCCTGGCCTCCCGGGTCTCGGTACACCCGTGCGACATGTTCGCCGACCCGTTCCCGGCGGACATGGACTGTGTGCTCTTCGCGCACCAACTGGTCATCTGGACCCCCGAGGAGAACACGGCCCTCCTGCGGAAGGCCCACGATGCCCTGCGGCCCGGCGGCCGTGCCGTCGTCTTCAACTCGATGTCCCACGACGAGGGGGACGGACCGCTGATCGCCGCCCTCGACAGCGTCTACTTCGCGTCCCTGCCCGCCGAGGGCGGGATGATCTATCCCTGGCGCGTGCACGAACAGTGCCTGCGCGAGGCGGGGTTCGGCGCCGTCGAGCGGATGACGGTGCCCGGCTGGACTCCGCACGGCATCATCGTGGCGACCAAAGAGGCCCTATGAGCCCCACCCGGGCGGCCGCCGCACCGGCCGGGACCGGCCCGGTGGCCGCCTTCCTCAGACTGGCCCGGGTCAAGTTCCTGTTCCAGAGCATGATGGTGACCGGCTTCGGGGTCACCCTGGCCGTCCACGCGACGGGCGAGTTCTCCTTCTCGGCGTATCTGCTCACTCTCGGGTTCGCCTGGTCGACCCACCTGATGACGCACTTCTGCAACGAGTACTTCGACCTCGACGCGGACCGGGCCAACCCGTCCCCCACGTCCTGGACCGGCGGCAGCCGGACCTTGGTCGACGGGCTCCTCCAGCCCGGTGTCAGCCTCTCCGCCGCCTTCGTCGCCCTGTTCACCGGCACCGCGCTGACGGCCGCGATGCCCAGCGGATCCGCGAGATTCCTGGCCGTCACGCTGATGGCACTGGCCTGGTTCTACACGGCTCCTCCCTTGCGGCTGAACTACCACGCGTTCGGCGAAGTGACCTGCGCGGCCGTGCTCTACGGCATGGGCCCGCTGCTGGCCGCCCTGCTGCAGGCCGGCCGGTTCAGCCCGCTCCTGCTGTGGTGCACGGCCGTCGTC
The DNA here is from genome assembly GCF_040644975.1 of Streptomyces sp. NPDC046900. Classification (NCBI taxonomy): domain Bacteria; kingdom Bacillati; phylum Actinomycetota; class Actinomycetes; order Kitasatosporales; family Streptomycetaceae; genus Streptomyces; species Streptomyces sp. NPDC046900. The sequence goes on from NZ_JBEYXD010000044.1 coordinate 32,984, forward strand.
TGCCTTCTTCAGGTGCTGCGCTGCCTGATCATGAACCTGGCCGACATCGAAGGCGACCGACTTGTCGGCAAGCACACCCTCGCCGCCGCCCTCGGCCCGGTGCGCGTGGTCAAGACATACGGGGCCGGGCAGGCGGGCCTCTACACCGGCGTGCTGGCGCTGACCGCCACCGGTCGGCTGCCGCTGATCGTGGCGGCCGCCCTGTTCGTGTGCGCTCCGGCCGGCATCCATGCCTTCCGGGGACTGCGGCGCGGAGCGCTGGCGGAGCCGTACGGCGCGGACCGCGTCACCTTCTGGGCCTCCATGCAGCTTCCGCTCACCACCTGCGCCACCACGACGGCGCTGCTCGTCGACCTCGCCGTGCGCGGCACACCGGCACCCGCGCTGTGGGTCGTCATCGCGGTGGGCACCTCCGCGTTGTTCGTGGGGTGGCTGGTCGGGACGGCTGTGGCCGCGCACCGGCGGCGGCCCGGGCCCGGACGCGCCACGCCCGCTCCGCGCCCCGTCGAGGACCGGGCACCTCAGCCATGAGCGGTCCGGTACACGCGCCAGAGGCCGCCACACAGATCTGCGGGACGGCGGCGGCACTCCAAGCTCTCGGTGTCCAAGCCCCCGGTGCCGTGCCCGTGCGCCGCTGCCGGCGGGAGCGATGCACCGCGACGTCGGGGCACACCGCCCGGCGGGAGACCTGAGGGTGCCCGCCACATGGTGGCGCCGTACGGGCGCGACCCCGCCCTGGGGAGACGCACTTCGGTCCCACGGTGCCCGGATGGAGGGGTATCTGTGGCGGTTCACGGACACCGGGCGGCGCCGGGTCCTCGTGGTCGCGTGCGCGGTCAACCATCACCGGAGCCGTACGTGGGGAAGCGTGACGGTCGCGGCGAGCCCGCTCTCCCTCGTCCGGTCGACCACTCAGGACGGGGCCCGGGCCGCCTCCGGCTGCCACGCGGTGCGCGTTCCGCCCGCGCTCGACTTCGCCCGCGACACGCTGTGCGTCCGTTTCGCGGACGTGTGCCTGGAGGCGACCGTCGTGCCCGCGCCGGCACGGCGGACCCTCCTTCCGGCCGCGGGCGTCTTCTCCCTGCTGCCGGGGCTCAACCACTACTGGCACCCTCACCTCTTCGACGCGCGGGTCGAGGGGACGGTACGGCTGGGTGAGCACTGCTGGGACCTCTCGGCGTGCGAGGTGTACGCGGAGAAGTCCTGGGGGCGTGGCTTCCCTCCCCAGTGGTGGTGGGGGCAGGCCCAGGGTTTCGACGGCGGCGGAATCGGTGTCGCGTTCGCCGGCGGCCTGCTCGGGCGGGGCCCGGTCACCGTGCCGGTCAGCGGCATGGTGATCAGCATGGGCGGCCGGCGCGTCCACCTGTTCCCTCCGGCGGCGATCGTGCGGGGCGGACACCGGGCCGGCCGGTGGCGGCTCACCGCCACCGGACCGCGCATCCGTGCTGAGCTCACCGGTGAGGCGGCAGGCAGCCCCGTTCTGCGGCTGCCCCTGCCCTCCCTCACCCCGCACCGTCTCGGCCACTCCACCCACCATCCGGTGGGCACCGTCCACCTCCGTGTCCTGCGCGGCGGCCGTCCGGTGTACTCGGGTTCCTCGGTACTCGCCGCTCTGGAGACGGGCGTGGCTCCGGCCCTCTGACCCGCTGCGAGAGCCGCCGGCGGGACTCTCCAGGGGGTTCAGACCTGTGCGTCCTCCGGGATCGACACCAGCCAGCGGGTGTCGCGGCGCGGGCGCAGGTACAGGGCCCAGTACAGCGTGGCGACCGCCGTGATGCCGCCCGTCCACAGCAGGTAGTCGACCTCCTGCTGGCTGAGGACGTACGCGAGGACCGCGATCAGCAGGAGCGGCATCGCGGGCCACAGCGGCATCCGCCACGCGGGCGTGTGCCGGTGCGAGCCGCGCCGGGCGAGCAGGGCGGCGACGGCCACCAGCAGGTACATGCCGGTCACCGAGACGCCGGTGACGCCGTAGAGGGTGTCCAGGTTGACGAAGCAGAGGAGCGCGCCCGGGACACCGACGACCAGGGTGGCGACCCACGGGGAACCGAACCGGCCGAGCTTGGACAGGGCGTTGTTGACCGGCCCGGGCCAGGCCTTGTCGCGGGCCGAGGCGAACAGCACGCGGGAGTTCTGGATGACCATGACGATGCCCGCGTTGATGATGGCGAGCGCCACGCACAGGCTCACGAAGGTGCCGACGGCCGAGTTGGACCAGGCGGTCACCATGCTGCTGATGTCGCCGCTCGTCAGCACCTTCAGGTCGGAGGCGCCCATGGTGATGGCCACGACCGGCACCAGGATGACCACGGTGGAGATGGCGAGGGTGGCGAGGACCGTGCGGGCGACGTTGCGGCGCGGGTTCTCCAACTCCTCGGAGAGGTAGACGGCGGTCGAGAAGCCCTGGGTGACGAAGAGGGCGATGGCGAGCCCGGAGACCACCAGCATGGCCGTCACGGTGTCCGTGTGGCCCTGTGAGCCGGCCACCTGCATCGAGACCAGGCTGCCCAGGCCTCGCTGGCTGTGGGTGAAGCCCAGGACCGCGACGACGCCCGCGGCCACCACTTCCAGGACCAGGAAGATACCGGTGATCCAGGCGTTGGCACGGAGGTCCAGCAGACCGGCCAGGGTGGCGAGCAGCATGACTCCCGCGCCCGTCATCGACGGGTCCAGGTGGACGACCGGTGCGAGGTAGTCCGCCGTGCCGATCGCGATCACCGGCGGAACGATCACGACGACCAGCAGGGACAGCACGAAGACCAGCCAGCCCGCCAGCCGTCCGGCCAGCGTCGAGACCATCGCGTACTCGCCGCCCGCGCTGGGGATGAGGGTGCCCAGCTCCGAGTAGCAGAACGCCACGGCGATACAGAGGAGGGAGCCGATCGCGATCGTCACGGCGGTCGCGGTGCCCAGCGAGCCGAACAGGTCGGGTACGACCACGAAGAGCGTGGAGGCGGGCGTCACGCAGGACAGCGTGAGCAGGGTGCCGCCGACGACGCCGATGGAGCGCTTGAGCGTCTTGGGACTGCTCTCCGGTGCCGGGGCTACGGAGGTCTCGACAGGGCGGAGCGTATCGGTCATGCGGCGGGTTCCGATCGACTCGTGCGGCGGTGGTTCGGGCGGGAGCGCTATCGCCTCCGGAGGCTGGGTCGTCCTGCTGCTCGTCCTCTCCCGGTGGGCTGCATGGAACCCCGACGAAAACCGCTGCGTCAATGGCCGTTTACCTTCGGATTCCGTACTTGTAAAGCGACCCACGTCACGTCGCTTTCTCAGGGCACGGCGTCCATCTTTCTCATTACCCAAGAACTTGCGTCCTTGGACCTTGCTTTCAAAGGTGATTCACGGTCCCAGCCTTCATCACCCGTTTGATGACACCCGCACGGGAACCGCAGCGAACGCGTTAAAAAAATGTCAGGCCGTCCGGTATCCGGACGGCCTGACGGGGCTTACGACGGTGCTTCAGTGGTTGCGCGGGAACCCGAGGTCGACGCCCGCGGGGGCCTCCGACGGGTCGGGCCAGCGGGAGGTGACCACCTTGCCGCGGGTGTAGAAGTGCGTGCCGTCGTTGCCGTAGATGTGGTGGTCTCCGAAGAGCGAGTCCTTCCAGCCGCCGAAGGAGTGGTAGCCCACCGGGACCGGAATCGGCACGTTGACGCCGACCATGCCCGCCTCGACCTCGAGCTGGTAGCGGCGGGCCGCGCCGCCGTCCCGGGTGAAGATGGCGGTGCCGTTGCCGAACGGCGAGGCGTTGATGAGCTCGACGCCCTCCTCGTAGGTGTCGGCGCGCAGCACGCACAGCACCGGGCCGAAGATCTCGTCCTGGTAGGCCTTCGCCGTGGTCGGCACCTTGTCCAGCAGCGAGATGCCGATCCAGTGGCCGTCCTCGTAGCCGTCGACGGTGTAGCCGGTGCCGTCCAGGACGACCTCGGCGCCCTCCGCCGCCGCGCCCGCCACGTACGACGCCACCTTGTCGCGGTGCACCTTCGTGATCAGCGGGCCCATCTCGGAGGTCGGGTCGTTGCCCGGGCCGATCTTGATCTTCTCGGCGCGCTCGCGGATCTTCTCCACCAGCTCGTCGCCGATGGCGCCGACGGCCACCACGGCGGAGATCGCCATGCAGCGCTCTCCCGCCGAGCCGTACGCCGCCGAGACCGCCGCGTCGGCCGCCGCGTCCAGGTCGGCGTCCGGCAGGACCAGCATGTGGTTCTTGGCGCCGCCCAGGGCCTGGACGCGCTTGCCGTTCGTGGAGGCCGTGGTGTGGATGTAGCGGGCGATCGGGGTCGAGCCCACGAAGGACACCGCCTTGACGTCCGGGTGCTCCAGCAGCCGGTCGACGGCCACCTTGTCCCCGTGGACGACGTTGAAGACGCCGTCCGGCAGTCCGGCCTCCGCCAGCAGCTCGGCGAGGCGGACGGACGCCGACGGGTCCTTCTCGGAGGGCTTCAGCACGAACGTGTTGCCGCACGCGATGGCGATCGGGAACATCCACATCGGGACCATCGCCGGGAAGTTGAACGGCGTGATACCCGCGACGACGCCCAGCGGCTGCCGGATCGAGGCCACGTCCACGCGGCTGGCGACCTGCGTGGACAGCTCACCCTTCAGCTGCACGCTGATACCGCACGCCAGGTCGACGATCTCCAGGCCGCGGGCGACCTCGCCGAGCGCGTCGCTGTGCACCTTGCCGTGCTCGGCGGTGATCAGCTCGGCGATCTCGTCGCGGTGCGCGTCCAGCAGCGCCCGGAACTTGAAGAGGATGGACGTGCGCTGCGCCAGCGAGGACTGGCCCCACGTCCGGTAGGCGTCCTTGGCCGCCGCTACGGCCGCGTCCACCTCGTCGACGGACGCGAAGGCGACCTTCGTGGTGACGGCGCCGGTCGCCGGGTCCGTCACCGGACCGTACGTACCCGACGCGCCTTCGACGGTCTTGCCGCCGATCCAGTGATTGACGATCTTCGTCATGCCCAGGAACTCCTTCACAGATGGCGGCGTCGGGTCGAGACGTGCCGGTCGTACTCCTCGCGCGCCTTGACCGCCGACGGCCTTGTCGCGGTCTCGGCCACAGGTACATCCCACCAGGCCTGTGCCGGGGGCGCGCCCGACACAGTGTCTGAGGTTTCGCTCTCCACGTAGACACATGTGGGAGTGTCCGCGTCGCGCGCCTCGGCCAGGGCGGCACGCAGGCCTTGCACGGTCTTCGCACGCAACACGCGCATGCCGAGGCTCGCCGCGTTGGCGGCGAGGTCCACCGGCAGCGGCGCCCCCGTGTAGGTGCCGTCCTGCGCCCGGAAGCGGTAGGCGGTGCCGAAGCGCTCGCCGCCCACCGACTCCGACAGGCCGCCGATGGAGGCGTAGCCGTGGTTCTGCACGAGCAGGACCTTGATCGCTACGCCTTCCTGCACGGCCGTGACGAGCTCCGTCGGCATCATCAGATACGTGCCGTCGCCGACCAGCGCCCACACGGGCCGGTCCGCGGCGGCCATCTTCACGCCGATGGCCGCCGGGATCTCGTAGCCCATGCACGAGTAGCCGTACTCGAGGTGGTACTGGTCACGGGAGCGGGACCGCCACAGCTTGTGCAGGTCGCCAGGGAGCGAGCCGGCCGCGTTGACGATGATGTCCGACTCGTCGACGACGGCGTCGAGCGCGCCGATGATCTGCGGCTGAGTCGGCCGGACGTCGGGTTCGTCGGCCTCGAAGCAGGCCTCGACCCGGTGCTCCCAGCGCTGCTTGTCCTCCGAGTACTCGGCGACGTACGCCGCGTCCACGCGGTGGTCGTGCAGTTCCAGCGCCTCGGTCAGTTCCTCGAGACCGCTGCGCGCGTCCGCGACCAGTGGCCGGCCGGAGAGCTTGTGGCCGTCGAACGGGGCGATGTTGAGGTTGAGGAAGCGGACGCCGTCGCCGCTGAACAGGGTTCCGGAGGCCGTGGTGAAGTCGGTGAAGCGGGTGCCGATGCCGATCACCAGGTCGGCGGTGCGGGCCAGTTCGTCGGCGGTCGCCGTCCCGGTGTGCCCGACGCCGCCCACGTCCTGCGGGTGGTCCCAGCGCAGCGAGCCCTTGCCGGCCTGCGTGGACGCCACCGGGATGAGGGTCGCCGAGGCGAACTCGGCGAGGGCGTCCTCGGCACGGCTGTGGTGGACGCCGCCGCCGGCCACCACGAGCGGCCGCCGGGCGGAGCGGATCGCCTGGACGGCCTCGGCGAGTTCGACGGGGTCGGCGGCCGGACGGCGCACCGTCCACGTCCGCTCGGCGAAGAACTCCTCGGGCCAGTCGTAACCCTCGGCCTGCACGTCCTGCGGCAGCGCGAGCGTGACCGCGCCGGTGTCGATCGGGTCGGCGAGGACGCGCATGGCCCCGAGTGCGGCCGGTATCAGTGCCTCGGGGCGGGTGATCCGGTCGAAGTACTTCGAGACCGGACGCAGACAGTCGTTGACGGACACGTCCCCGGCGTGCGGGACCTCGAGTTGCTGGAGCACCGGGTCGGCCGGACGGGTGGCGAAGACGTCGCCGGGGAGCAGCAGGACCGGGAGGTGGTTGATCGTGGCGAGGGCGGCGCCGGTGACCAGGTTGGTGGCACCGGGCCCGATGGACGTCGTGACGGCATGTGCGGACAGCCGGTTCGACTGGCGGGCGTAGCCCACCGCCGCGTGCACCATCGACTGCTCGTTACGGCCCTGGTGGTAGGGCATGGCATCGCCGTACTCGAGCAGCGCCTGCCCGATGCCCGCGACGTTGCCGTGGCCGAAGATGCCCCATGTCGCGCCGATCAGCCGACGGCGCACGCCGTCGCGCTCGGTGTACTGGGCGGCCAGGAAGCGTACGAGCGCCTGCGCGACCGTGAGCCTCGTCGTCGAGGTCATCGGTATCCCTCCGTATGGTCCGGGTGGAAGCAGATCCGCCACTGGCGCTCCCCACCCGGCCCGGCCATGACGTTCAGGTAGTACATGGTGTGTCCGGGCTGGGCGATGGAGGGGCCGTGCCAGCCGTCGGGTACGAGCACGGCGTCGCCGCTGCGGACCTCGGCGAGGACGTCGGATCCGCCCTCACGGGAGGGGAATACGCGCTGGTACCCGAAACCGTTCGGGCCCTCGATCTCGAAGTAGTAGATCTCCTCCAGCTCCGTCTCCTCGCCCGGCCGCGTCTCGTCGTGCTTGTGGGGCGGGTACGAGGACCAGTTGCCGCCGGGCGTGATCACCTCGACGGCGATGAGCTTGTCGCACTCGAAGGCGTCGGCCGAGGCGAAGTTGCGCACCCGGCGGGCGCAGGTGCCACTGCCGCGCTCTTCGACGGGGACCTCCGGCGCGGGGCCGTAGCGGGCGGGGAGTCGGCGCTCGCACTTCGCTCCTGCCAGGGCGAAGCGGCCTCCCGCGCCGGAGGCGATCTGGACCCGGGCGTCCCGGGGCACGTACGCGAAGTCGGAAGCTCCCGCGAATACGTCGTCCCTGCCCAGGAGTTCGAACCTTTTGTCCTCAATGTGCACGTTACAGGCACCCTCGAGGGGAAGCACGATCCATTCGCTGTCACCGGTGGTGAACATGTGCGAACCGCCAGGCGCGAGTTCCACGATCCGAAGGCTGCTGTGACTCCAGCCGGCCCGCTTGGGGTCGATGTCGAGGGCGTACTGCGCGTTCGCGGTGGCGCCCCTCGGGACGTACAGCTCGTTGCTCATGTGGCCCTCACAGAAGTCCTACGGCGGTGTCCACGGCCGCGATGACGTCGCCGTCCGCCGGGTACAGCAGCGAACGGCCCACCACCAGGCCCTTGACGGTGGGCAGTTGGAGGGCCCCGCGCCACTTCTCGTACGCGCCCTCCTGGTCCTCTCCGACGTCACCGCCGAGCAGCACGGCGGGCAACGTGGAGGTCTCCATGACCCGGGCCATGTCGTCCGGGTTCTCCGTGACGGGGACCTTCAGCCAGGTGTACGCCGAACTCCCGCCCAGACCACTGGCGATGGCGATGGACCTGGTCACGGCGTCCGCGCTCAGGTCGTTGCGGAGCGCGCCCCCGGCGATGCGGCGGCTGATGAACGGCTCGACGAAGACGGGCAGCCGGCGCTCGGCCATCTCGTTGATGACACGCGCGGCGGACTCCAGGGTGTCGAGCGATCCCGGGTCGTCGTAGTCGATGCGGAGCAGCAGTTTTCCTGCGTCGAAGCCGAGCCGCTCGATGTCCTGCGGGCGGTGGCCGGTGAACCGGTCGTCCAGTTCGAAGGAGGCGCCCTGAAGGCCGCCGCGGTTCATCGACCCCATGACGACCTTGCCGTCCAGGGCGCCGAGCAGCAGCAGGTCGTCCAGGATGTCGGCGGTGCCGAGGACCCCGTCGACACCGGGACGGGACAGTGCCAGGCACAGCCGCTCCAGCAGGTCGGCACGGCTGGCCATCGCCATCCTGCGGTCGCCGACACCGAGGGCGCCGCGGGCGGGGTGGTCGGCGGCGACGATCATCAGCCGGCCGGCGTCGTCGATCAGGGGGCGGCGGGCCCGGCGAGCGGCCGCCTCGGCGATCGCCTCGGGACGGTGGGCACGGAGGCGGACGAGATCGGCGATGTCCACGCGCGCGGCGGGAGTCTGCTCGTGTGCCACGCGCGCGATGGGGGCCCTTCTCTGTGCCAGGCTCGCGGTCGCGTTCTCCTCGTCCTCCACGCGTGCGGCAGCGGCCTCCTGGTTCTCCACACGTGCGCGCACGACCGCGGGGCCCGTCCGGTAGGCGGTGCCGGCTCCGTCGGGTCGTGCGTCGCCGCCGCGCCCGGCCGTCATCGCACCGCTCCCGCTGTGACCGCGTCCTCGATCTCCTCGGCCGAGGGCATGGCGGACGAGCACTCGAGACGGGAGGCGACGATGGCGCCTGCGGCGTTCGCGTGCCGCATGATCTGCTCCAGCGGCCAGCCGGCGAGCAGTCCGTGGCAGAGGGACCCGCCGAAGGCGTCACCGGCGCCCAGGCCGTTGAAGACCTTGACCGGGAGCGGGGGGATCTCCGCCGACTCGCCCGTGCCGGCGACGGCCAGGACGCCCTTGGGGCCCTGCTTGACGACCGCGAGTTCGACGCCGGCGTCCAGCAGGGCGCGGGCGGCGGTGTGCGGGTCGCGCTCGCCGGTGGCGATCTCCACCTCGTCGAGGTTGCCCACGGCGACGGTGGTGTGGCGAAGGGCCTCGGTGTAGAACGGGCGCGCGGCCGCCGGGTCCTGCCAGAACATGGGCCGCCAGTCGAGGTCGAAGACCGTGATCCCGGCCTTGGCGCGATGGGCGAGCGCGGCCAGGGTGGCGGTGCGGCTGGGCTCCTCGCTCAGGCCCGTGCCCGTCATCCAGAAGACGCGCGCGGCGCGGATCGCGTCCAGGTCCAGTTCGTGCGCGTCGATCTCCAGGTCCGGAGCCTTGGGCTGCCGGTAGAAGTAGAGCGGGAAGTCGTCCGGCGGGAACACCTCGCAGAACGTCACCGGGGTCGGCAGTCCCGCGACCGGCGTGACCCAGCGGTCGTCCACGCCGAAGCCGCGCAGCGCCTCGTGGAGGTAGGTGCCGAAGGGGTCGTCGCCCGTGCGTGTGATCACGGCCGTACGTCGTCCGAGGCGTGCGGCGCCGACCGCGACGTTCGTCGCCGAACCGCCGAGGAACTTCCCGAAGGACGTCACCTGCGGCAACGGCACGCCCGTCTGCAGCGGATAGAGGTCCACGCCGATCCGGCCCATGGTGATCAGGTCGTACGGCTCGCCGGGGCCGGGCGGGCCGTCGGGCCCTTCGGCGGAGTGCGGCGCGGGCTCCTTGAACTCCTCCATCGAGTTCCCTTCGCATCGGCTGCCCCCAGGTCTAGCCGCGCTGAGGGAGCCGTGTCAATGTTTTGTCCAGACATTCGGACGACAGCTTGACATGGCTTCGGAGGGATCGGAAGCTGACGCCCATGACGTCGTTGTCACCTCAAGGCCCACTCTCCCGCATCCGTATCGGATCGGCCCCCGACTCCTGGGGTGTCTGGTTCCCGGACGACTCCCGGCAGGTGCCTTGGCGGCGTTTTCTCGACGAGGTCGCCCAGTCCGGGTACGAGTGGATCGAACTAGGCCCGTACGGCTACCTGCCCACCGATCCCGCGGTGCTCGCCGAGGAGACCGGGCGGCGCGGCCTCAAGGTCTCCGCGGGCACGGTCTTCACCGGGCTGCACCACGGGCCTCAGGTGTGGGACTCCACCTGGGCGCACGTCTCGGAGATCGCCGCGCTGACCCAGGCCATGGGCGCCTCGCACCTCGTGGTCATCCCGGCGTTCTGGCGGGACGACAAGACGGGCGAGGTGCTGGAGCCGAGCACGCTGACCGCCGAGCAGTGGCGGCACCTGACCACGCAGACGGAGCGGCTGGGACGCGAGGTGCGCGAGAGGTACGGACTGGAGATCGTCGTCCATCCGCATGCCGACACACACATCGACAGCGAGGAGAACGTCACCCGGTTCCTCGACGCCACGGACTCCTCGGCCGTGTCGCTGTGCCTGGACACCGGGCACTACGCGTACTGCGGCGGCGACAGCGTCAAGCTGATCGAGGCCTATGGGGAGCGCATCGGGTACCTCCACCTCAAGCAGGTCGACCCGGAGATCCTGGCCCAGGTCCGGGCGGACGAGATCCCGTTCGGACCCGCGGTGGCGCTGGGTGTGATGTGCGAACCGCCCTCCGGCGTCCCCGCGTTGGAACCGGTGCTCGCGGCCGCGCAGAAACTCGACGTCGACCTGTTCGCGATCGTGGAGCAGGACATGTACCCGTGCGACGCGGACAAGCCGCTGCCGATCGCACAGCGGACCCGGGCGTTCCTGAGGTCCTGCGGGGCGTAGGCGCCACGAAGACCCGCGGACGAGGACCGACGGGCACCTGCCGGCAGGCGGGGTTCCGGCCTCCTCCGATGGCGTGCACCATGGTGGGTCCCGGTGTCTGCTGGGGGAGGGCCGATGGAGCGTGCGATGGCGTCGCGGGGCGGACACGGGCCCGGCGGTGACTGGGACACCGTGGTGTCGCCGCCCCATCCGCGGCTGCGCCCGGGCGTGATCGCCTACCGCGGGCTCCGGCTGGCGCTGAACGGTCCGCGCAGCCGTCTGGAGGCCCCGATCGGTGCGGCGACGCTTCTGCTGGGCTTCGAGGGCCCCGTACGCATCTCCCGCGCCGGGGCGCCCACGACGAGCCTGGTGTCGGTCTACTCGGGGCCGACCACCACCCCGGCCGTCGGCGATCACGGGGGACGGATCGCCGGCATCGAGGTTCTGCTCGCGCCGTGGGCCGCGTTCACGCTGATCGGCACGCCGCAGCATGAGCTGACCAACCGGGCGGTGGACCCGGACGCGTTGCCCCATGCGCTCGCCCGCGGCCGGCCGGGTACGTCGCGACGGGCGAGCGTGGGTGAACTCGCCGCCGCGCTGGCCACGTTGCCCGGCTGGACGGAACGCTTCGACCTGCTCGACGACGTGCTCACCCGCTGGTTCCGGACGGGGCCGCCGAGTTCGGCCAGGGTGGTGCGCGCCTGGTCGGTGCTGCAGCGCAGCGGGGGCGCCATCCCCGTGCCGCGGCTCGCGGGCGAGGTCGGCTGGAGCGTACGGCAGTTGGAGAACCGGTTCCGCGAGCAGATCGGGCTCGCCCCCAAAGTCGCCGCACGTGTGCTGCGGATGCAACGCGCGAGGCGTCTGCTCGCGTCCGGCAGGTCGGCCGTCGAGACCGCGGCGATCTGCGGGTTCTACGACCAGGCGCATCTCAGCGGGGAGTTCCGGGCGCTGACCGGCTGCACGCCGCGGGAGTTCGCGGCGGCGCGCGGGGCGATCGTGGCGGTTCCGGCCGGGTTGCCCGGGCCGGACCGGATCAGCGGTGAGGCGACCAGTCTTGTGCTCCCGCCGAACCGGATTGCGCTTTTTTCCAAGACCGGAAGGATCATCTGACGGCAGGCTGGGCGCGCCGGCCGTCGCTTCGGGGGACGCGCGGACCGGCGGGCCGGGCCCGGCGCAGCGGGTCCGGCCCTCTTGCCTGGGCGGGCCCGCTCCAGGTGGGCCGACCTGTTCCCGATGGGCGCGGTCCCGGTCGTCGGCCGCGGGCCGGGGCCGGGGAGCGTGGGCCACATGCGCCGGAGACGTAAACCACGGTGATGTGGGACATCACCCCATCGGAGGCGCAACCACGGCGTCCACCTCGCAGTTGACTCAACGTCGGGCATTCCGCCCCGGCTGTTGTGACGATCCCCAAGGAGTACCTCTCCATGTCGCGTATCGCGAAGGGCCTGGCCCTGACTTCCGTTGCTGCTGCGGCCGTGGCCGGCACCGCCGGCATCGCCGCGGCCGACAGCGGCGCAAGCGGCGCCGCCGACAGCTCCCCGGGCGTCCTGTCGGGCAACGTCCTGCAGGTCCCCGTGCACATTCCGGTCAACGTGTGCGGGAACACGGTCGACGTGGTCGGCCTGCTGAACCCTGCGTTCGGCAACAGCTGCGTCAACGGCTGACGCCTCAGCGGACCCTTCTACCGGCCGTCCCCCCTCCGGGGGACGGCCGGTTGGCGTTGTGCGCCCGTCCGGGCGTTACTCGAACGGGCGGATCGGGTTTCAACTCATGCAAGAGCCTCTGACCAGGCAAGAAGCGGGTTCCGGGGGGTTGCGGACAGCACGGAATGCATCCGATCGGTTGCAGGCCCGGATGTCACCTTTCACGGTGAGTTCAAGGCTCAAGGCTCACAACGAAAGGGAACACCCATGCGTGCTCTGCCCGCCCGCCGCCTCGCCTCCTCCGCCCTCTGCGCCACACTCCTCCTCGGAATAACCGGGCCGGCCGCCGTGGCCGCCGGCCACGACTCCGCTCGGGGCCGGCCGCAGGTGGCGACGGCACCCCTGCCCGGCGCCGACGCGCTGCTGGCGCGGGCCCAGGAGCTGTCCAGCATCAACAGCGCCGTGGTACCGGTCACCGAACTGGTCACCGCCGTGCTCAAGGCGGACAACGGTCAGCTCTCCGCGAGCGATGCGGCCAGGCTCGGCAAGGCCGCCAAGGACGCCATCGCCAAGATGGGCAGTCCGGCGTCGCCCGCGCCGATGACCTCGCCCACCCGGACGGCGTCGCCCGCGCCGATGACCTCGCCCACCCGGTCGGCGGTGCTCGGCGACGCACTCGCCGACCTGCAGACGACGGTCGACAGGCTGATGGCGGCCGCCACCTCGGGCGACTCCACCAGGGTGCTGCCGGCTGCCGCGCGAGTGCTGGGCGCACTCGTCAAGGTCGTCGTCTCCGACATGATCGAGGGCGGCCTGCCGGCGATGTCCAGCCTGCCGCCCATGCCCAGTCTTCCCCCGATGCCCAGCCTGCGGCCCATGCCGAGCCCCAGCCTCACCGCGCCGTCCACGGCCTCGCCGTCCCGTCCCATGATGTGAGTCGGGGTACCCCACGCGCCGGACAGCCGCCGGTCCGCTCGTGAAGAACCCCGACGGCTGTCCGCCGCACCCGCACACTCGCAGCATCCGCACGTCCCTCGGACGCGTACGGCGTCCTACCGTCCGGGGGACGTGCGCCTTTCTTCCGCAGGGGCCGCAGAAATCTTCCGCGAGCGGGGTTTCCGCGGGTCAGGGGGCTCGTTAGCCAGGAAGCACCCCTTCCCCCGGTGACATGGGTCGCCGAAGAAAGGACACCATGAAGTCCCTCAAGGTCGCCGCCGTCCTCGCCGGTTCCCTGGCCGCCACCGGTGTCGCCGCCCCCGCGTTCGCCGCTCCCGCATTCGCCGGGGACACCTCCGACATCACGCCCACCAGCCTGAACGGCGCCCTGAAGGCCATCACCAGCCAGAAGTCACTGGACGTGCGCCCCCTCGCGCACCAGTCGGACGGGCTCGACACCGAGAACAAGGACTCCGTGCTCAGCACCGTGAACAGCACGACGAAGACGCTCAACCAGCAGGGCACTCCCGCCCGGCTGCTGGGCGGGCTTCCTCTCGCGGGCCGGTGACCTCGGCCGCTGCCCGCGACCGTACCGTCACTGCGGATCCCTCGTTCGTGTGGTCGCGGTCGCCTGAATCCCCCGGTCGGGCGAGGAAGCGTCCAGCGGTGCCGTGGCCCGTCGATACGGTTCCGCGGTGACCACAACTCCCAGCGACACGCGCCCCTTCCGTGCCGCCGACCTCGGCACGCTCGTCGTTCTGGCCTGGAGCGGGCAAGCCCCCGACGGGGACATGCCCTACCTCCTGGCCTACTCCCTCGGCGACGGCGCGAACGGCCCCGAAGGCTCAGCGGCCGCCGTGGCGGCCTTGTTGCGCAACAACGGGCTGAACCTTGGCGGGGATGTCGTGGACGGCGCACAGCGCCCCGGCCTGCCCATGACGCTGCTGGCAGAGGCGGGTCAGGCCGTCCTCACCATGCCGTACCTCAACGCCCACTGCTCGGTGCCTCCGGAGTGGTTCGCCGCGGTCCGTACCCGCGGCTTCGCCTACTTCATGTTCGCCACCCTCCCCTGGCCCGAGGCGGCACCCGGCAGGCCCGTCGCACCGGAGCGACTGGCCGCGTTCGCGGGCGCGGTGGAAACGCTGAGCACCGCAGCGCACGTGTTGCTGCCGACGCGCAACCCGCGCGGCTGAGCCAGGGCGCGGTCGGCGCCCCGGCGCTTGCCGTCGCCCGGCGCGCGGAACCCGCAGCCGACCGCGTACGGCACGGTGCGGGCCGACCACGACGGACGCGCCGCGGGGCCGGTGGGACCGGGATACCGGGCCGGCTGGATCAGCCCAGGCGGCGTAGCGGCTCTCCGGCGAGGTACGCCTGGATGTCCTCGACGGCCTGGCCGTAGTACGTCGCATAGTTGGCGCGCGACACATAACCCAGGTGCGGGGTGGCGAGCAGGCGCGGCGCGGTGCGCATCGGGTGGTCGGCCGGAAGCGGTTCCACGTCGAAGACATCGATGCCGGCGCCCGCGATCCGGCCCTCGTGCAGCGCTGTCAGCAGCGCGTCCTGGTCGACGATGGCGGCGCGGGAGGTGTTGATCAGATAGGCGGTCGGCTTCAGCAGCGCGAGTTCGCGAGCGCCGATCAGCCCGCGGGTGCGGTCGCCGAGCGCGAGGTGCACCGAGACGAAGTCGCTGCTCGCGAGCAAGACGTCCATTGAGGAGGCGAGTTCGGCGCCGACCTCGTCCGCGCGCTCCTTGGTGAGGTTCCGGCTCCAGGCGACGACGTCCATGCCGAAGGCGAGCCCGACCTGCGCCACCCGGCTGCCGATCTTCCCGAGGCCGAGCACTCCCAGCCGCCGCCCGTGCAGATCGGCTCCCACGGTGCTCTGCCAAGGCCCGCCGCCGCGCACGGCGTTGGTCTCCTCCACGATGCCGCGTGCGAGCCCGAGCAGCAGGGCCCAGGTCAGTTCGACGGGCGGCGTGGAGGAACTCGCCGTGCCGCACACGGTCACTCCGTGCGCCTCGGCGGCGGCGTAGTCGATGACACTGTTCCGCATCCCTGAGGCGACAAGGAGCTTCAGACGGGGCAGCCGGGCGAGCAGCGAGCCAGGGAACGCGACGCGCTCGCGCAGCGTGACGACGATGTCGAACTCGGCGAGTGCCTCGGCCAAGGTGTCCTCGTCGGCGAAGTGCACGGCGAAGGACACGACGTCGACCTGGTCCTCCAGCGGCGACCAGTCCGCGACGGAGGTCGCGATCTGCTGGAAGTCGTCGAGCACGGCACAGCGAAGTCGCATGTGAGCCCCCTTCTGATCAACGGGGAGACTTTACCCGAGCGTCTGCGGGGCGTGGTCGGGCCGAGAGGTCGGCGAGCGCGTCAGCCTGGTGGGCCCCGGCACCGCCGAAGTGATCACTGCTCGGCGCCGTCAGTGAACAGCGCCAGCGTGTCGGTCAACTCGAGTACGCGATCCACCACGGGACTGGTCGCCCGAAGGACCACTGTCTTGCCGTCCAGCAATGCCACGCGGCGCACGGCGAGCAGGACATTGAGGCCGGAGCAGTCCCAGAAGGAGACCCCCTTGACGTCGAGGTCGATTCCCCGGACGGACCGGCCGAGAGCGTCGAGCAGGGCGCGCCTGAGCGCTTCTTCGTCCTCCCAGTCGATGGCGCCGCGCAGCACCACGACCATCCTGTCGCCCTCGGGACGGGTGGTGAGGGTCATGACGTACGGCAGCTTCGGCGTTGGGGCGGCTTGGCCCTCACCTTGTGGCGATGCCTGCATTCCCGAGGCGTGCTCCGGTATCACGGTCTCTCCCCAGGACACCCGGTCATCCTCCGTCGCGGGGTCTTCCCGCGATCGAACACGTCATTGCTTGCACGAAATATATGTCACGTATTCGACTGCAGCCAAGGGTGAACCTTAAGATTCACCCATGGTTGGAGTGCCGGAACCTCACAGCGGATGGACGTTCGTCACCAACCACGCACGCGTGCTGGCGGCCATCGCTGATGACCCGAACGTCCGCATCCGAGACATCGCTGCTCACTGCAGGCTCACCGAACGCGCCGTTCAGCGGATCATTTCCGATCTTGAGCAGGACGGCTATCTGTCGCACATGCGCGAGGGACGCACGAACACCTACCGCATCGAGCAGGGCAAGGTGCTGCGGCATCCGGCCGAGGCCGGTCTGACCGTGGCGTCCCTGCTCTCCCTGCTGGTCCACGACGAAGCCGACCGTGGTACGACGTCGAGCATGCAGATGGGTGCACAGCAGTAACGCCGGGTGGTGGCGTCGGGGCGGCCCTGGCCGCCGTGGTCCGCAGGGCCCCCGCGCGGACACCGCATCGACGGGTTCCGCTGTGACGGCCCGAGGGGGCCGGTCGCCACTGGATCACGCCCTTGGCGGGATCGCCGAGGGGGATTCGCTCGACCGGCCGGATCTCGGCAGGTGCGGCCGGGAAGGGCTTGAGCGCGTCCCTGGCCTTGATCTCAAGCCCCGGGAAGCTCCGGTCTGCGGACCAGGAAGCTGGCGATCGTCCTCTTCCTCCCTTCGTCGAGCCGCTGCACCAGGTGTGCGGTGACGGCGAGCCCGGCCTGGTCCAGCAGTTCGGCGATCCGGTCCACCGGTAGCAGATAGGACCGGTACGAGACGGGGTGGCCGCCATAGGCATGCGTGGGACGCACCTGCTCGCCGTCCCCCACATGACCGACCAGCAGCAGATGCCCACCGGGCGCCAGGGCGCGATGGAACTCCGCGAACACGACCGGCAGCAACTCCGGCGGCGTGTGGTGAGTCGAGTAGTAGGCCAGGATCCCGCCGAGCACTCCGTCGTCGAGCTCCAGCGCCGTCATCGAACCGACAGAGAACCGCAGGCCCGGATGGGCCTCTCGCGCCAGTTCGATCATCTTCGGCGACACGTCGATCCCGAATGCCGAAACTCCCAGGCCGGCCAGGTGTGCCGTCACCTTGCCGGGGCCGCACCCCAAATCCGCGACCGGGCCGCGGTCATCGGCCCGTACGAGTTCGGCGAACGCGGCCAGCATCGAGCGGGACAAGGGGTCCAGCTCGGCGGGGGTCTTCACACGAGCGGTGTATGCGGCGGCCACGGTGTCGTACGACTCCCGGACCGCAGCGAGGTAGGAGGACTCGGTCACGCGGAGAATCTAGACGGGGGCACCGACAGTGGCCCCGGCGGCGATCCAAGTGGGGAACGTCAGTGCCGAATCCCGTGAATCCCGCAGGGACCCCCGGGTGGGGCAGCTCCGACAACACGTGGGCCATGCGCGTAGAGGTGGCACGCGCAGAACATCCGTCAGTTGTCGAGCGGCAATCTTTCGCCGCTACAACTTCCGTGCCGCCACGGCGCGTTCCCCCCAGGCCCCCGGGAGCGGTGCCCGCGATCTGTCCGTTCCGCTCGCGAAAGGCGTCCTCATGAAGTCCGGCCTGAGAACTCACCGCCCCTCGCGCATCAGCCTGTTGACGGCCACCGCGCTCACCAGCGCGTTGCCAGACGGGAGCGAAGCCGCCGCCGGATCGACGGCTGGCCTTGGACGGGCGTCAACGCACACCCACGTCTTGAGGCGGCACGCTGCCGGGATGCCGAAACGAGAGGACAGCGAGAACGGTCCTGTCACCAGCTTCGGCGTGGGCGGCAGGGTGTTCGACAATGCGCAGCGGGGCGTCCTGTGGACGGCCTGGAGAAGCGGGCTCGTCGCGCTGATCGGGCTGGCCGGGTGCGTCCTTGGCATCGCGTACGCGTCCTGGGGGCTGGCGGTGGTGTCCGGCCTGGTGTTCCTCGTAGCCGCGGTGTGGATGCGCAGTTCGGTGAGAAGCCACCGAGACGCGAGGCGCCTGGAGAGGAGGGCCGGCCGCACGTCCGGCGAATGACACCGAGGAGCGCACGGCGTACGCCCGGGTCGCGAGCAAGGATCCTGCTCAGCGCGAGTGAGTACGCCGACGGGTACGCACCGGACGGCTGGGTACGTCACGATCGTGAACCCGATTCCACACGGAGCCAGGCGGACCCTCGTCTGGCGGAGTCTGGCATTCATGGCTGCCTGGTACGGCCTGCTCGTCGGCGGACTGACCCTGTGGTGGACGCAGCTCCCCACGTCGGTCGCCGGGGGCCGATGCGAGGGGATCGGCTTCGGCTGCGAACTCAACCCTCACGACACCTGGCTCTTCGCCGCATTCGTCCTCGGCGTTCCGGGGCTGGTCGTGGCACTCCTCGTTTCGGTCTACATGCTGTGGCGCGCGGTCGCCCGGTGGGAGCTCGAATGGCCCTGGACCATCGGAACAATCGCTGCGCTCACCGGCTGGTTCGCCGCGTTCGTCCTCGTCTGCTGCCTGATCTCCTCCGAGTGATCGGCATGCCGTCGGTCGACCGGGCAGCACGCATTGGTCAGATGAAGGGGCAGACCTCAGGCGGCTCCATCGACACCCTCACAGCCGGATGCGGATGTCAGGCAGGCCGAGGCACGATGTTCACTGCGCGGTAGTCGTACCCGTCCTGTTCGAAGCCGGGGGCTTCCCAGGTGAGGTCCACCTGCTGTCCGGGCGACAGTGTGCGGAAGCCGGTCATCTGGATGGCGGAGAAGTGGCCGAAGCAGCCGCCGGGCGTCTCGGGTGAGTCGAGCACGCCCCATCCTTCCTCGTCGCTCCACTCGCGGACAGTCGCAGTCACCATGGGTGGAACCCTACGGGCTCTGTCTGCGGCGGCACGTACCCCTCGGATGTCCGCCCGACCGGATCAGGCGCGGTGGCGGCACGGGGAGGCCTACGTAGGGTTGATCGCGTAGATGAACAGGCCTCCTGTTCCAGGAGGGCTGCTGTGTGGTGCTTTCTGAAGGAGACACGCCATGACCGCTTCTCCTGGGGGTTCCCGACGCTCGGAGACCGACGTCACCGGATTCACGGCCTCGCCACAGCTCGCCCGAGCGTTGCAGCAGATCGTGGTGGATCTCGTCGAACTGCATCTCCAGGGGAAACAGGCCCACTGGAACCTGGTCGGCCACAACTTCCGGGATCTGCATCTTCAACTGGACGAGATCGTCGACGACGCCCGGGAGTCGGCCGACACCATCGCCGAACGCATGCGCGCTCTCGGAACCTGGCCGGACGGCCGTTCCGACACCGTGGCCACGACCACCACGCTCCCCCCGTTCCCGGAGGGCGAGCTGAGCGTGAGCGCGGTCGTCGATCTTGTCACCACGCGTGTGCGCGCGACCGTCGACACGTTGCGCACCCACCATGACCAGGTCGACAGCGAGGATCCCTCCACGGCCGACCTGCTGCACGCGATCATCGACTCCCTGGAGAAGTACGCCTGGATGGTCAGCGCGGAGAACCGAATCGTCTGACCGTTCAGTGCGCTGCCGCTGGAAGGGGAGCCGGGGGAGTCGCAGAACACCTGCTTGTCGGCGCACGATCCGATGACAGCCGGACAACTGCCGTCACACGCCTCGGTTCCCCTGCGGTATCGGTGGTCCTCGAGCCTGCCTGAACGGCCGGTGAGCGGGGTGGTGTTGAGGCAGCGAGCGGCGCCGGCCCGCGTGATGACGCTGTTGGTACGGCCGTCAGCACCCGGGCTGTTGCAGCCCCGTCGGTGAGAGGCGACGCCGCCAGACGTCGGAGTGCTGGCCGCCAGCGCTCGTCGGTCAAGTGTTGTCGGGTGTCCGGGTGATGGCCAGCAGCGCCAAGTCATCAGTTCTCTGGCCACCGGTGTGCCGGGACACGTCGGCAAGCAGGGCGTCAAGGAGGGCTTCCGGGCCGGGATGCCGATGCCCCTTGAACCTGCCGACAGGGTCGTAGAAGGTGCCCGTCTCGTCCCGGGCTTCGGTGAGTCCGTCGGTGTAGAGCAGCAGGCTGGCCCCTTCGGGGAACGTCACCGTGTCGACGCACTCGGGATTGGTGCCGAGGGCAGCCAGGCCGAGGGGCAGATTGGGCCGACCGGGCTCGACGTACTGCACTGTGTCTCCCAGGAACAGCAAAGGCGCCGGGTGTCCTCGGTTGACCAACCGGACTTCCTTTCCCCACCGGGGGAATTCCGCCAACACGCCTGTGATGAACCCTTCGAGCTCGGTCGTACTCCCCGACTGCCGGGCCTCGAGAGCGACGGCCCGTTCCAGCCGTTCCACGAGGCCGATCAGGCTGGGTTCCTGCTGGGCTGCCTCTCGGAAAGTCCCGATGCCGACCGCGACCGCCCTGAGGGCTCCCATCCCCTTGCCGCGTACATCGCGGATCACGCAGCGCACGCCGAACGGCGTGTCGACCACCGAGTACAGGTCCCCGCCGATCTGCGCATCCGTTTGAGCAGCCTCGTAGCGTGCGGCGAAGCGCAGCGGACCGATTCTCTCCGGCGGGTGCGGCAGGACGGCACGCTGAACAGCGGCTGCAATGTCGCGTACGGACCGAAGCCGCATCTCCCGGTGGTACAAGAGGCGATTGAGGAAGGCCGCGATCACGGTGACTGTCGCGACCATGCTCAGCTCGCTGAAGGCGATCGCACTCTGGCGATAGCCGAAATTGACGAACATGGCCCAGTCGAGGAATAACGCACTCACCCCGGTGAGGAGGGTGCCGCGCAGGGACAGCAGGGGGGCGACCGCCAGGATCGCAGCCGTGTAGAGGGCCGAAGCGCTGACGGTGGGTGGCGTGCCGAGGTCCATCGACACGGCGAAGAGAAGCAGGACGGCCGGCAGCAGGCGGCCGTGCTCTCCCGCCCACTTCCACACTCCCAGCCTTGCCACGTGCTGCTCCCGACGTCGAGGGGGCTCCTGGCCGGTCAGGCTAACTGTCCGCCCGCCTGCCCGCCCTCTCACCTCACCCGCCTCGCCCACGCCTCGTCCCGCCACGCGGTGGCCGTCACCCAATGGCTCCAAGGGCCCCTTCCCGGTCGTCGTGGAGCGCCCTCGAGCGGACCTCGGGCGGGCCGGAAACCCCTTGTCGAGAGCGGTGAGTCCGTCCTGTAGCGGCGGTTCCCGGGCGGGGCCGTGCCTCTCGCCCGACGTATTCGTCGGTACGCGCTTGCCCGCCGTCGTCCGTCGACGTTGTCGAGCAGTGTGCTCGGCCTGGTCGCATGCCTCCCCTGCCGCTGTCGACTGTTCGGGTGGCAGCGTTGTCGTCGGTGGCGGCAGGCGCGCTGTCCGGACCCTCAGAATTTCTCCGGGCCACGGTGCGACGCGGCGAGAGGGCTGTCGGTCACGGATTGTTCTGCCCAGATGGTCTTGCCGGTGGCGTGGTAACGGGTTCCCCAGCGGTGGGAGCACTGGGCGACGAGGAAGAGCCCGCGTCCGCCTTCGTCGGTGGTGGCGGCCCGGCGGATGTGCGGTGAGGTGCTGCTGGCGTCGCTGACCTCGATGATCAGCATGCGGTCGCGGATGAGCCGGAGGCGGATCGGTGGGGTGCCGTGGCGGATGGCGTTGGTGACCAGTTCGCTGATGATGAGTTCGGTGCTGAAGGCCAGGTCGTCCAGACCCCACTCGTGGACCCGGCGCAGGGCGAGCGAACGGGCGTCGGCGACGGCGGTGGGATCAGGTGGCACGTCCCATGTGAAGACCTGCGCGGCGTCGAGCGTACGGGTGCGGGCGAGAAGCAGCGCCAAGTCGTCCTGGGGCGCCAGGTGAGGGGTCACCGCGTCGACAACTGCTCGACAGATCTCGTCCGGTGAACGGCGGGACCGCGTGATGATCGCGCCGAGCCGCTCCTTCAGCGTGCGGTCCGCATGACAAGCGTGGACGAGGCTTTGGGTGTACAGCACCAGGGCGCTTCCCTCGGCAAGCTCTACTTCGTGGGGTTCGAAGACGGGGTCACCTTGGCCCAGCGGCTGGTTGGACGGCAGTTCGGCGAAGCGGACCTGGTCGGCCGGATCGGCGACGACGGGCGCGGGGTGGCCGGCGCTCGCCATGACGCACCGGCGGGAGACCGGGTCGTAGACCACGTACAGGCACGTGGCACCGACCAGCTTCTCCATGATGGGTGGGGATCCCGCGGTGTGTTCGCGTTCGACCAGACGCGGAACCATGTCGTCGAGCCGGGCCAGCACCTCGTCGGGGGCGAGGTCCAGTTGTGCGAGGGTACGTACGGCGGAGCAGATCTGACCCATGCAGGCGGTGGCCTCGACGCCCGTGCCGGGTATGTCCCCGACGGTCAGGGCCACGCGGGCGCCGGACAGCGGTATCACATCGAACCAGCAGCCGCTCACCCCGGCGTGTGCGCGGGCGGGCCGATAGTGGTGCGCGACGTGGACCGCGCTCTGGTCCGGCACGCTGCGCGGGAGCATGCTCTGCTGGAGGGTGACGGCGGCGTCGCGCTCGCCGGTGTAGCGGCGGGCGTTGTCCACACAGACGGCGGCGCGAGCGACCAACTCCTGTACGAGAACGAGGTCGTCGGGTTCGAAGGAGTCCGGGCGGGCCGCTGTGCGGTACAGATGCGCCACTCCCAGGATCGTGTCCCTGGCGCGCAGGGGCACCACCATGAGGGAATGCGTCCCGTGCATCAGCAGTTTCCGGGTTCTGGGGTCGGGGGAGTTGCGGATCCAGTCGACCTCGGGGTCGATGGCCGACAGCAGCAGGGGCTGCCTGTCGGCGAGGCTCTGGATGTGGGGCGAGCCGACGGGGAAGTCCTGGACCTGTCCGATCTGCCGGAGCCCTTCGGTGATTTCCGGACGGGAGGCCTTGCGCGCCGTGAGACGAAGCGTGACCAGTCCTGGGCCTGAGGGCGGGGACTCCTCGCCCGCCGCCACGCCGTCCAGGAGGTCGATCGACGCGAGGTCGGCGACGCGCGGGACGAGGACATCGGCAAGTTCCTGGGTCGTGCGCGTGACATCGAGTGTCGTTCCGATGCGGGCGGCGGCTTCGTCGAGCAGGGCCAGGCGCTCGCGGGTGCGGTGGCGGTCGGTGATGTCGACGACTGTGTCGGTGACGCCCAGGGTTTGGCCGTCCGGGCCGGTCAGCGCGAACGAGGACGTCTCCCAGACGTGGTCTCTGCCGGGATCGGCGGGTGTGCGGCCGCGGTACACAGAGCCGACGACGGGGAGGCCTGTCTCCAGAACCGTGGCGAGTCGGCTCTCCATCGCGGCCGTGTCCATGTCGGTCAGGACCTCACTGAGCCGGTGGCCGAGGAGCCGGGCGTTGGGAATCCCGTGGATGCGTTCGAGCGCGTGATTCGCCCGTACCACGCGCAGCTCGGTGTCGAACACGGCCACGCCCATCGGCGACTGGATGAACAGTGCGTCCAGGATGGCCTGATCCTCTTCGAACCGCAGCAGCCACTCGCGCAGATCCGCACCACGGCTGTCCGCGGATGCTTCGCCCGGAATCCCCATCCCACTGGTCCCGTCGTTCGGCGTCAGCTGGTTCGGCAAGAAGACGCTGGAACACCTTCTGCAGCCGGAGCGCCCTGGGGGACCTGGCATGTTCGCCAGGAGAGCCATCGCCGGGAGGGCCGAAGCCCTTCCGGGCCCACTCGCTCCGGATCCGCGCTCCCGCAGTTCACGTCACCGGCGGCGCGGTCAGCGGCGTCCCCTTGCACCCAGGGTAATCAGGTCAGGTCCGCCCCCGCGCGGTGACCGCAGCTGCTGCCCTGCCTGCCCTGTCCTCGTGGCTGCTCGCCACCACGTGCACGATGCGGGTGAGCAGCCGATTCCCCGCCGATTCTCCTGTCCCGCCTCCCTACGCCGTCCGCGCTGCCCGGGTTCTTGGCCGGCGACGCCCCGCGACGCGGGCGCGGGCCGCGGGCCGCGCGGGAAGCCAGTCCGTCCGGGGGCCAGCGGCGACAGTGGGCGTACCGCAGCATGGGCCTACGGGCCTACGGGCCTACGGGCCTACGGGGGCCTACGGGGCTACGGGCCTGCGGACCCGCAGACCTGCGGCTGGGCGGGGCCCGCCGGGCTCGCGGCGTCGATCCGTGGCCGGTCGGGAGTGGATGCCTGAGATCACAGGTCGAGGCGGCGCAGCCGCCCTGGGCTGCCTGGCCCTCCGCTCGAGGCCCGCACCGGAACCGGAGGCAGCGGTGCAGTCCACTCCCGGGAACGTGTCCGCACGGCGGTAAGGCTGGTCGCCCCTGCCCGACCTGCCCGCCCCGCCCGGCGGCCTGCTGCCTCTGCGCGACATGGCGTCGGGGGCGGCTCATGGCCAGGGCACCGCGGCGGTCCGCGGATGGCGGAAATGGCGGCGTGGTCGATCTGGCTGCGCCGATGGATGGCCGGTGTTCGTCAGGGTGTCTTCGGGTGCGGGGTGTCTGCCGGCCTGCTGTGTGCTGTGTCGGTGGGTTCGGTGGGTTCGGTGGGTTCGGTGGGTTCGGCGGGTTCGGTGTGTGAGAGTGCGGCGAGGAGTTGCAGTTTCTCGTCGCTGTCGCTGCCCTTGTCGGGGTAGTAGACGACCAGGATGACGTCGTCTACGGGGAGTTTGTCGCGGTGGAGCCGTAGTTCACCGACGACGGGGTGGTTGACGGTGGTGGTGCCTCCGTCGAGGTTGCGGACGTCGTGCCGGGCCCACAGGGTGCGGAACCGCTGGCTGGACAGGGCGAGTTCTCCGACGAGTTCGACGAACCGGGGGTTGTCGGTATCGTCCCCGATGGTCGTGCGAAGGGCGGCGACGAAGCTGGCGGCGGCTTTCGGCCAGTCCTGGTGGAAGGCTTGTTCCTCGGGGTCGAGGAGGAGGGAACGGAGCCGGTTCTCGCCGGGTCGCAGTCGCGGGGAGAGCGCGAGGGCCATCGGGTTGGAGGCCAGGACGTCGAAGGCGCGTCCTTCGACGAACGCGGGGATCTGAAGGTGGGCGAGGAGCTGGTGCACCCGTGCCGGTACGTGCTCGGGTCGCCGGCGGCGCGGCGTCCTCGGGCGGGCTGCCACGAGGCCGAGCAGATACGTCCGCTCGATGTCGTCGAGTTTCAGGACGCGCGCGAGTGATTCGAGGACCTGAGGCGAAGGGTTCTTGTCGCGGCCGCGTTCCAGGCGCAGATAGTAGTCGGGGCTGATTCCGGCGAGCAGCGCGACTTCCTCACGGCGCAGGCCGGGGACGCGGCGGATGCCGCTGGACGGGAGCCCCGCCTGTGCCGGGGAGACCAGCTCACGCCGGGCGCGAAGGTAGCTGCCGAGCCGGTTGTCGGATTCCTCATCCTTCATACCGACACCGTAATGCGGTGCGCGCATTTCAGAGGGGGCCCTGGCAGGACCAGGGAAGACGGGGGCACTGCTACAGCCGGTGGATGCCGTCAAGACTTGCGGCATCACTCTTTGTGAAGGACAGAGTGCATCGCTGAATGCGCCACGAGCCTGAACGTCGTCGGCGCCCTCAACTGAAGGGACGATCTCGTGGATCTCTCCAACCGCACCGTTCTCATCGTCGGCGGGACCTCGGGCATCGGGCGGGAACTGGCCCGCCGGTTCGCCGCGGCGGGCAGCACCGTGGCCGTCGGCGGCCGTAGCCCCAAGGCGCTCTCGGAACTCGCCGGAGAAGGTTTCGGTACATTCGGCATCGACGTCACCGACAGTGTCTCCGTCGCATGTGCCCGTGACGCCGTGCTCGCCCAGTACCCCGACCTGGACACGGTGGTGACCATGTCGGGCGTCATGCTCCTGGAGGACCTGCGCGACTCCGCGCACTTCGAGACGGCACAGACGACGATCGACACCAATCTGGTCGGCACCATCCGGGTGATCGACGCCTTCACCCCGCACCTGATCGAACGCGGCGCCGGCACCTTCATCACCGTGACCTCCGGCATCGCCTTCCTGCCGTTCCCGCCGATGCCCACCTACGCCGCCTCGAAAGCCGCGGTGCACGCCTACTCCGAGGCACTGCGCGTGCAACTCGACGGAACGGGCGTCAGCGTCGTCGAGCTTGTTCCCCCGGCCGTCGCCACAGCAGGACAGGAGAAGGTGAACCCGCACGCACTGCCGCTCGCTGACTTCGCCGCCGAGGTCATGCAGTTGCTCTCACAGGACCCCACCCCCGACGAGATCCTGGTCGAGCGGGTCCTCATGCACCGCTGGGCTGAGCGCGACGGCACCTACGACGACCTCGTCGCACAGCGTTCCCAGGCCCTGGCCATGCTCCCCGGCCGCCAAGGCTGACCACGCGCTCATCCTCTGGGCGGGGTCGAGCGTCGACTCCTCGACGCCTACGGCATTACTGGCAAGCCCGAGGATCTCGACCCCAACAGCGACCTGGCCGGCGAGTGGGCGGCGACCTGGGGGGATTGCTGAGTGCTCTGAACCGTCAGCGCTCATCTACGTTGGTTCGGGCCCAACTTCTGTGGTGCGGCCACTCTGAGTTACGCCGGCGGGGCGCCGCACGTTTCGCCCGGTCTTCCCCGTCCAGCGCTCCGATCGCGGCTCCGCGGTCCCGAAATCCGCGCATCAGCGCCCCGTATGCTCCTGACCATGAGCACTGCACATCCTGCCCGCAAGCGCGACGGCGCCGCGACACGCGAGGCGATTCTCGCCGCCGCGGTCGTGGAGTTCACCGAGCACGGATATGCCGGGGCCGGGGTGCGGCAGATCGCCGAGCGGGCGGGTGTGACGGCGATGATGATCAACCGCTACTTCGGCTCGAAGGAGGGCCTGTTCGCGCAGGCCGTCGATCGTGCCTTCGCACCGCCGACCGTCGTCGGCGACGAACGCACCGGTCTGTCGGGCGCCATCGCCCACACGCTCGCCGAGCGCACCGCGTTCGGCGCCGAGCGGCTCGACCCGTTTCTCCTGTTGCTGCGCTCGGCACCGGATCCGGAGGCGGCGGACATCGTCCGGCAGGGTGTGGAAACCCATGTGGGCGCCCGTCTCGCGGGGTTGCTCGACGGATCGGACGCCGACGTCCGCGCGCAGCTCGCCCTGGCACTGGTCGCCGGAACGTGGCTGCTGCGCAGCGTCGTCGGTACCACCCCGCTCGTCACGGCCGACGAGGGCCGCCTCGCCGCCCTCCTCGCCGACATGCTCGAACCGGTCATCCGCGAGGCGGGTGGCACTTCTGGGCCCGGAACCGGTCTCGACGGCACCGACGGGTAGCCGTCAGTCGCCGGCACGCGGGATGGCCGGTGTTGGCTCAGAAGGCGGAGCGGATGAGTCCGCCGTCGACGCGGATGGTGGCTCCGCTGACGTACTGGGCGTAGTCGCTGCAGAGGTAGGCGACGGCTGCGGCGATCTCATCGGGTTCGCCGAAGCGTTCCTGGTCGTTGGGGATGAGGGCCTGGACGGCGTTGGGCTGGATCTCGTCCCAGGTCCGGCCCCAGCCGCGGGCGGGCCCGATGCTGGTGACGAGGTCCTTGGTGGCTTCGACGAGGATCGCTCCGGGGGAGACGATGTTCGATGTGACGCCGGTGCCCTTGAGGTCGCGGGCGAGGGAGACGGCGAGGTTGTGCCGGGCCGCCAGGGTGGCGTTGTACTGGGGGTGGGTGTTCATCGGCTGGGAGGCGAGTCCGCCGCCGATGGTGACGACACGGCCCCAGCCGCGTTCACGCATGGCGGGGACCAAGTGCTGGATCATGCGGACGCCTGAGACGACGTTGACGTTGTAGGTGTCGCGCCACTCCTCGGGGGTGGCTTCGGCCCAGGACAGGTGCCGGTAGAAGCCGGCGTTGTTGACGAGGATGTCGACGGGGCCGTCCGCGGTGGCGGCCCGGGCGACATCGGCGGCGGCACGGTCGTCGGCGAGGTCACCGACGACCGTGACGGCCGTGCCACCGGCCTCGCGGATCTCCCGCGCGACCTTCTCCGTGCGGTCCTTGTCCCGGCCGTGGACCACGATCGCGGCCCCCTCGGCCGCCAGCAGCTTCGCAGTGGCCTCGCCGAGCCCCGCGCTCGAACCTGTGACGAGCGCGCGCTTACCGGTCAGGTTGAGATTCATCTCGTATTTCCCTCTCATGGACCCGCTTCGCACGCCGCACCCTGCGGTGATGCGAAGCCTCTCTCCCGTAAGTATACAGCTGTAGACTTCTTGCGGAGCGGGGCAACCGGGGTTGGCGCCGCCACGCTCGTGGGAATCGACCCCTGACCGGCAAGTCTGGTCAGGGGTCGATCTTGTTCGGTTCTCCCCACCACCGCGGGTCCCCCTGGTTCAGCCCTCGATCTGCGCGCTTGTGGCACGACTGAGTGACCTTGATCATGACGTGGGCGCTGGCTCCGAGAGCGCCGCCGCTGTGTCTGGCGACGGATAGGCTCCCGGCATGGACGTGCGTGTAGAGATCACCCGGGCAGCGACTCAGGAACTTGTCGATGCTTTCAGCCGACTTCTGCCGCAGCTCTCATCGACGGCCAAGCCCCTCGACTTCGAGACGGTCGACCGGATGGTGACGTGTGATGCCAACACCGTGCTCATCGCTCGGACGTCCGAGGCGATCGTCGGCACCCTGACCCTGGTGCTGTTGCCCTTGCCATCTGGTGTGAGGGGCCGCATTGAAGATGTGGTCGTTGACAGTGCTGCGCGAGGCCGGGGAGTCGCTGGACTCCTCACTCGGGAAGCCTTGCGAATCGCGGAGACGGCAGGTGCTCGGACTGTGGACCTCACCTCCAGGCCGGATCGTGCGGCGGCCAACAGGCTGTATGAGCGTCTCGGTTTCCAAGCCAGGCAGTCGACGGTCTACCGCTTCCCCATCGACGGGTAGAGGGCGTCGGCTGCATGCCAGCGGATTTTTATGGTCCGGTGAAGAATCGGCATGAGGGAGCCCTGGAGCACCCGTGTTGGAAGACGCCGTATGCGGATCGCGGCTGACCAATTGATTGCCGCGTTACTAGGAGTTCGATCCGGCGGTACTTGCGTACCTGTCCATCGACGTTTCGCCGGTTCCGGACGGCGCGATGTCGGCCGCTCGCATCAGCCTCACCGCACACTCGCTGATGAGTCAGCCGTGGATGTCAGCCGCACCCCGACTGGCCGGGGCTTCCGGCCAGGAACCATAGAGGTCCACGCTGACATCGGGAGCCTCGGTTCTCCCGTCCGCGACACCACATCCACCTCTGTCCCGGCCGGCCGGTTGTGATCATTCGTCCAATTGGCGTGCCGGTCGCCGGTGAATTTCTGCGGCCGAGGGAAGAGTGCCTCCTGCGTCCGTGCCGTAACGCTCAAGGCATGCCGAAGAATGTAGCGTGCTGCCCTGCCCCGCTCGGGGGCCTATCGCGAGGAGCCGGGAATGCTCAAGGGTTTCAAGAACTTCCTGATGCGCGGCGATGTCATCGTCGTAGCCGTAGGCCTCATTGTCGCATTGGCTTTCAGCACCTTGATCAAGGCATTCACCGATTTTGTCATTAATCCCATCATTGCGCGTGCTCAGGGCAGCCGTTCAGTCGGACTGGGATGGCAACTCGGCAAAGCGGGCAACAAGACCACGTACCTCGATATCGGTTCTTTCATCTCGGCAGTCATCTACTTCATCATCTTCATGGCCGTCGTCTACTTCCTCATCGTCGTACCGTACAAGCATTATTCGGCGCGGCGCGGTGCGGTGGTCTTCGGAGAGCCGGGGCCCGTCAAGACATGCCCGGCCTGTCTGTCCGAGGACCTGCCGGCCGCTGCCACCAAGTGTCGTCACTGCGGCACCGAGCAGCCGCGGGCGACCGGAACGCCACGCCCCTGATCGGACGGGAAGACCACGACTGATTCC
Organism: Streptomyces sp. NPDC046900; assembly: GCF_040644975.1. Taxonomy (NCBI): domain Bacteria; kingdom Bacillati; phylum Actinomycetota; class Actinomycetes; order Kitasatosporales; family Streptomycetaceae; genus Streptomyces; species Streptomyces sp. NPDC046900. Next base: position 62,941 of record NZ_JBEYXD010000044.1, read on the forward strand.
CTGTGCGGTCACAACCTGGAGTACCGGTTTGGAGACGCCGTACGCGGTTGCTTCCTCAGTTGCGACGTTGCTGACCTGTGAGGAGCGGCTGCCGGCACCTCTGGTTCCCCGTGGGTTCCCGCTCATCGCCGCCCGGTCGGGCATGCGACGGGCAGGCGTGCCAAGGTGTGGGGACGGTCGAGTCATACGTGGCGTGGGCGAAGCACGTACGGGTCCTCGTCGAGTCCCTCACGGGTCCTGACTCAGATTCTCTGCGTTGGCACGTGCTCGACTTCCTCAGAGCCGGTGAGCACGGCCTCGCTGTCGAGACGCTTGCTGACTGGATCGGGGACCTCGAAGACCCCACGCTCGTATCGTCTGACGACCGCGCACGCGTGCTCGCCCTGGCCTCTGACTTTCCTGAAGATACACAGGCTCGCGTCAGGGGCGCTGTGGCTGGGTCGCTGGTGGATGACGCGTGAGGTCGGTGGCACGGTGGGCCAGGAGCCTGCCGTGGCCCTGAGGCGGTGTCAGTCCTTCGTGGTGCCGTCCCCGAACTCGTATGTCGCGAAGTCCGCCACCGGACGGTAACCGAGCCGCTGGTAGAGGCCGTTGCTCGTGGGGTTGGCGAGGTCGGTGAAGAGCAGGACCTCCTTGGCGCCCGAGTCGAGCGCGGCCTGGCTGACCGCGGCGGTGGCGCCCCCTGCGTAGCCGCGGCCGCGCAGCGGGGCGGGGGTGTAGACGGTGGCGACGCGGACCTGCTCGGCGACCTCGGGCGGGGCACTCGCCATGGAGACAGGGGTGCCGTCGGGGGTCTCCCACAGCACGATCCCGCCGTGGGCGAGCCGGCTCTCGGCCCATCGCTCGGGGTCGTGCCGGGTCTCCGCGCCTATGTCCCTGCAGAACTCGTCGTACCACCGGGCGATCAGCTTGCGGTCGTCCGTCCTGGCGGCTCGGGCGCACCCGGGTGGCGCGGGATCAGGTGGGGTGAGGGTGCCGAGACGGTAGAGGCGCTGCCTCATCCCGAGCCGGGCCGTGGCCCTGGTGCGTCGCTCCCAGGCGGCCGCGAACTCGGCGGTCGCCTCCGCCGGACCGAAGACCGACGGGACTGCTCTCCCGTCCTGGACGAGCCGTACCGCCAGCGCGTCAACTGCCCCGTCGGGGAGAGCGGTGAGCTGGAGCTGGAACGGGGGCGTGCGCATGACGGTGGCGCGCACCGTGCCGTCACCGCCCACGAGCCGACCGAAGTACGGCGCGTCCTCGCCGTACGCGGTGTTCCCGTTCGTACGCACCATGTCGGTGACCGTCAGCTGGACGGTGTGCAGCGCGGGCTCGGACCAGAGGAAAGCCCCGGCTCGGTCGAGGAACTCCTCCACGTCCTGCGTGAAGTGCCAGTCGGTTGCGTCTGAGGCCATACGGCACGATCTCGCGAACACGGCGCCTTCGCACACGAGTTACGTGGCAGACGTTGTCCGAAGCGGCCCTGGTGTCCAGCAGCCGGGGAAGTGGCGGACTCCGTGCGCGCGGTGGTAGGTCGCGGGATGCCGCTCGGGATGGCCTTGCTCGGTCACCTCGCCGGCGGCGTGGTTCTCCGCTCCCTCACCAGCGGCACGGGTCGGGCGGATTCGGTCGCCGACCATGCCAACTTCGCGGCACACCGTCAGTTCAGCACCTGGATGAGCAAGCAGTACCCGTCGCTGTGGGACGACTACTGCCGTCGCGCGGGCCGCAGCACCCCGTGCGGGGCGACCTCGAACTACCCGATCGTGCCGGGCAGCGGCTTCGTCAGCCTGGCGGGCTCGAACGGTGTCTCCGGCTATGTGGCGCAGGCCGGCAACGTGGGCACCATCACGTACGTCGAGTACTCGTACGCGGTCTACACCACCGGCTTCCCGGTGGCCAAGGTGCTCAACAAGGCCGGGTACTACGTCGAGCCGACCGCGTCGAAGGTGGTGGTCGCGCTGCTGAAGGCGCGGATCAACGAGGACAGCTCCTCGCCCGACTATCTGACGCAGATCCTCGACGACGTCTACAACAACACAGACCCGCGCGCCTATCCGCTCTCCAGCTACCGCTACATGATCATCCCGACCGCGCTGGAGCTGAACTTCAACAACCAGAAGGGCAAGACTCTCGGCGCCTTCGCGTACTACTTCCTCTGCCAGGGGCAGCAGCACGTGGACACCCTGGGCTACTCGCCGCTGCCCATCAACCTCGTGCAGGCGGGTCTGAATCAGGTCCGCAGGATTCCCGGCGTCGACGTCCAGAGCATCGACATCAAGAGCTGCCACAACCCCACCTTCTCCACCGATGGCACCAACACGCTTCTCGAGACGGCCCCTTACCCGTCCGCCTGCGACCGAGTGGGGAGCTCTCCGTGCGACGGAACCGGCCCCGGCGGCATGACGCAGTCGATCACGACGACCCTCGAGCCCGGGGCGCTGGTGATCTCCATCGCGGGCAGCCCGCACGTCGAGTTGCCCAGTCCGGTGCTCGACTCGTCGGGCGAGTTCCTCCACACCTCGGGGCAGATGACCCCGGTCACCGTCAGCGACACCCGTCCCGGCAACATCGGCTGGACGGCTTCCGGCCAGGTCGGCGACTTCACCGGCCCGGCCGGAAGCATCATCGACGGGAGCAGCCTGACCTGGGCCCCCGCGATCGTCGACCGCGGCGACGTCCAGTCCGTCACGGCAGGCGCCCTGGTCGTACCCGGCGACGGCCGCGGGCTCAAGGACGCCCGGACGCTGGCCACCGGCATCGGCCCCGGCGTCGCGGATGTCGGGACCGGGCTCGACCTCGACGCCCCGACCTCAACGCTGCCCGGTACGTATACCGCGGTCCTGACGCTGACCGTCATCTGATCCGAATCCGCAAGAGAGCTGACGGCCGGTCGCTCAGCCGAGACGGCGGCCGTCAACGCGGCGGGAGGGCGCGGCCGAGGCCCCTGTCGTCAAATTGCCGCGGGGCCCGCTCTGAGGGCGGGCCCCAGGGCGTCTGGCGCGGTGCAGCGCAAGGCGGAGAGCCGTCCTCGTAGTGGGGGTGAGTGGTCGGTTACACCCCGCGCCTGGAGCCCGTCCCCGTGGGGAGATGCTCCCGCGCCGGCGGCGCCTGGATCGCGTGTTCGCCATAACTGCGACGGCCCGGACTCGCCGCTGCCCCACACCGCGAAGGGCGCACGTTCTCTCAGTGGACGGTGACGGATGCGGTGGTGGCCGATCCGTTCGTCCAGCCGTAGCGGTGGGCGGTGACCTTGACGGTGATCTTCTGGCCCTTGTCGGCCTTCACCAGCACGTAGGTGGACTTGGTGGCACCGGTGATGGTCTTGCCGTTGCGTTTCCAGGAATAGGTGTAGGAGGTGGCGGTCGGCGACCAGGTGCCGTGGGCGGTCGTGAGCTTGTAACCGACCTTGGCGGTGCCGCTGATGGAGGGCGCCTTGGTGGCCTTCAGGGAAGGGCCGATGGCGACCGTGACGGCGGGGGAGGCGGAGTTGACCGAACCAGCGCCGTTACTGACCGTGACCTTGCACGAGACCTTGTGGGTGTAGTCGTCCGAGGTCAGGGTGTGGGTCTTGCTGGTGGCGCCGGAGATGACCTTGCCATCGCGCAGCCAGGACCACGCGACGGTGGTGTTGTAGCCGCTCCAGCCTGCGGAGCACGTGAGTTTGGAACCTGTGCGGGCGGTCCCGCTCATGGTCGCCTTCGAGGTGATCTGCGGCTTGGTCAGCAGGGTTTGCGACCGGCTCCACACCTGGGAGGTGTAGCGGTCGGAGGAACCGGGGGCGTAGACGGCCGTCCGTCCCAGCACGGTGGCCCGGCCGTCCGGTCCTGCCGCCACTTCGCCCGTCAGGGCGTCCATGTCGGGGACGTCGGCGACCGGTGTGGCGTTGAGTGCGGTGGCCTTGGTCCATGTGCCTTCGGCCCGGACGGCCCACTCCAGGTAATGGTCGTTGCCGTTGTCGATGCCGGGTGTCTGCGGCCACACGACCTGTACGGTTCCGTCCGCGCCGATGGACGCGTCCACCTGCCAGTTGACGTAGCCGGTGGAGAGCGTCTTCGGCGCGGACCAGGTGCCCGTGCTCGCGCTTCGGGTGACGGCCTGGACGATGGGCATGCCGGCGCTGCCGGCCCAGCCCGCCCACACGTAGGTGACGTCACCGTTGGGGGCGGTAAGTGGGCCGCTGTCGTCGTTGTCCTGAAGGATCGGCACGGCGGTCTGGACGGCACCCCAGCTGCCGGTCGGGGAGGGCCTGCTGAGGGACTTCAGCGTCTCGACCCCGTTGGTGGCGCTCTGCCACAGCACCGTGGTCGCGCCCTTGGCGGACATCGACACCTGTACATCGGTGGACTTGGCGTCCGCGCCCGGCAGAGCGACCGGGCTGCTCCAGTCTCCGCCGGGAGTGGCCCGGGTCACGATGGAATCGACATTGGAGTCACTGGTCCTGTCCCAGGCGTCCCAGACCGTCGTGGCCGCTCCGTCGGGAGCCACCGCGAGCGAGAACTGCTCGATGAAGCCGTTGGAGAATGAGCCCAGACGGTGCGGCGCCGACCAGGCCGTCGCGCCGGGGGCGAGCGTGGCGGTCATCGCCTCGTAGTTCCAGCCTCCGTCGCCCTGGACCCAGACGGCGGTGACGGTGCCGTCTGCCGCAGCGGCCATCTGGGGCATCGACAGGTCCAGCCCGGCGTAGGCGGTGAGCGTGATCGGATCCGACCACTTGCCCGTCGCCGGGTCCCAGCCGGCCGAGACGGCGGCCAGCGAGCCGTCGTTGTAGTTGCCGGTCCTCCAGGCTGCCTCGGCGTGCCCATCGGCGGTCACAGTCAGCACGGCCGGGGCGGGCGCGTCGTTACTGGCGAACAGAGAGTGGGGAGCGGACCATGTGTCGCTGCCCGCAGGCCTGACCGCGGCCTGGATGTCCCACGTAGTAGCGCCAGCAGCCTTGTTGCGCCACAGGGCGAACGCCGTGCCGTTCCCGGCCACCTTGACGTCGATCAGGCTCTGCCGGCCGTCGGTGCCGGTCAGACCGACTGCGGAGCCAAATGGGCCGGCCGACGCGGTGTATCCGGCGGCGGTGGCGGGCAGAGCGGCGCCCATCGCGAGTGCGACCGCCGTTGCTGCTGCGCAAGCGGCAACGGTGGCGCGCGGTCTCGGTATCTTCAGTGCCACTGCGGCTCCTGTCTCGGACGGGCATGCCTCTCACGCCCGACATTGCGTCTGAACCTTGGCGTGGGGGCCTGTTGTCGAGCGGAACCACGTCCGGTCAATGCCTGGCGCTGGAGCACTACGTGGCCGCCCCCGCCACCCCACGCCGCCGCAGTGCCCCCTCCGTTGGACGCGTTGACGACGATACCCAGCGGGGGCTCAGCACTTCCGGCTCCCGGCAGTCTAGGGTGATCAAATTTTCACTCGCCATCCGGACATCGGTATGAGGCCGGAGCATCGCCCGTGGACAGTTCAACAGCGCATAACTCAAGTGGGACGGTTGCCGGTCCCGGCGCCGATCACTCCGTACGCCCCCCGCACCCGCCACTCACCCAGCTCTCATTCCGTGGAGTGGGCATGGTCCCTGGCGCTGGGCGCGACGCCGCGCGGACGCCTGGTGCCCCCCTCAGCTCAGGTTGCCTCGCCTGGGCGCGGCCTGTGGCCGGCGGCGTGCACGAGCTGGAAGCCAGTAGCTTGGATCAGTTCTTCTGGAAGTGGGATACGGCTACTCGACGTGGGGACCTGGGGCTGGTTGCAGCTTCGACCTGCGAAGATGCCGTGGCCACCTATCAGCGTCTGTCAGCGCTGGTCGGCCCAGGGACAGCCAGGCCGTGGACGTGGCCGGGGCCGCACGTCTGCTCAACTGCCGTACCGCGGCTCGCCGTCCGCCATGGTCTAAAGGCCAAGCAGAAAATCCTACGGGCCGCGTACACGAGGTCCTCTGGGCAGGATTCGGACCCGAGAGCAAGCAGTCGGGCACTGTGCAATATCGCCGACGTCCGTAGGTGTGCGGCTTCGTTGCCCTCGGAGAGGGCCGTCAGGCCCAGCCGGTGTTCTGGTCGGCGGAATCCGGGGTCTGTTGGTTACCGAGCATGTCGAGAAGAACCATGGCGTCGTGGTCGGGGCTTGCGACGTCGGCGTAGTAGGCGACGAGGCGGTGGCCGGGGGTGCCATCCATTTGCATGGACTGGTAGCCCAAGGTGAGGTCGCCGACCTGGGGGTGGTGGAAGTGCTTGGTGCCGGGGCGATGCGGGCGGACGTCGTATCGCTCCCACAAGCGGGCGAAGTCCGGGCTCTTCAGAAGGAGCTCGCCGACGAGCTGGGCGAGGTCGGGGGCGTCGGGGTCGGTGCCGGCCAGGGCCCTCAGGCGTGCGACGCAGCCGCGGATCCGGGTCTCCCACTCCGGGAACAGGTCGCGGGCGTGGGGGTGCAGGAAGTAGTAGCGGGCGAGGTTGCGCTGCTTGACTGGCCAGCTCTCGATGCCCGCGTACAGATGCAGGCCGCCCGGGTTGGCGGCGAGTATGTCCAAGGTGCGGCTGAGGACATAGGCGGGGCTGGGCCGCAGGTTCTCCAGTAGGAGTGCGACGCCGGACCGTACCGTGCGGCTGGGAGCGGTGGGTGGTTCGGTGGCGTTGCGGGCCGCTCGTGCGGCCAGCAGGCGCAAGTGATCGTGTTCGTCCTCCTGCAGGCGCAGTGCGCGCGCGAGTGAGTCGACCACGGCGGCGCTGGGACGGGTCTCCTTGCCGCGTTCCAGGCGTGTGTAGTAGTCGATGCTGACCCCGGCAAGGGTGGCGAGCTCTTCGCGACGCAGCCCAGGCGTGCGGCGAAGTCCTGGCCCGGTGGGAAGGCCGACCTGCTCGGGGGTGACCTGGGTGCGGCGGGCACGCAGGAACCCCGCCAGGTCGTTGCTGTGCTGGTCAGGGCTCATTCAGAAAGTGTGCCAAACCGGTGCCCCCGACGCGTCGGCGTTGGGGGGCCGTATCGCTCCCTGGCACGCCGCTCCCCGGCACTGTGCGGCCTGCCGCGTCCCGTACGCGGAGGCGAGTGTGGAGGGGCCGCGAGGAAGACCGTCGATCCCGTGGCCTCCCGTTCACGGGCTGTGATCCGGCAGCCCACCGATCCGCACGAAGGCAGACACAGCATGCGCAACACCACCCTGGGCACCAACGGACCCGAGGTCGGCGCCATCGGCCTGGGCGCCATGGGGATGAGCTTCGCCTACGACATGGCCACCCAGCGTGACGAGGCCACCTCCGTCTCCGTCATCCACCAGGCCCTCGACCTGGGCGTGACGCTGATCGACACCGCCGATGTCTACGGCCCGTACACCAACGAGGAGCTCGTCGGCCGGGCCCTGGCCGGCCGGCGCGACCGGGCCGTGATCGCCACCAAGGTCGGCATGGAGTGCATCGACCCCACCGGCGGGCCCGGCGGCTCCCCGCTGGTCAAGCCGAACGGCCGGCCCGAGCACGTCCGCACCGCCATCGACGCCAGCCTGCGCCGGCTGGGCACCGACCACATCGAGCTCTATCAGCTGCACCGCGTGGACCCCGAGGTCCCGATCGAGGAGACCTGGGGCGCTCTGGCCGAGGCCGTCGAGGCCGGCAAGGCCCTCCATCTGGGCCTGTCCGAGGTCGGCGTCGAGCAGATCCAGCGCGCCCAGGCCGTGCACCCGGTCACCACGGTGCAGTCCGAGTTCTCGCTGTGGACCCGCGACGTCCAGGACGAGGTCCTGCCCTACTGCAAGGACCACGGCATCGGCCTCCTGCCGTACTCACCCCTGGGCCGTGGCTTCCTCATCGGCCGCTTCAATTCCTTCGACGAACTGCCGCAGAACGACCAACGGCGGCGCCTGCCGCGCTTCCAGCGGGACAACCTGCGGGCCAACCTCGACATCGCCGCCAAGGTCCGTGAGGTCGCCGACCGGATCGGCGCCACCCCCGCCCAGGTCGCCCTCGCCTGGCTGACCGCCCAGGGGCCGCACGTGGTCCCCATCCCCGGCACCAAGACCCCGAAGTACCTCACCGACAACGCCGGCGGCTCAGACCTCCGGCTCTCCGCCGCCGACCTCGCCGACCTCGACGCCATCCAGGCCCCGGTCGGCGCCCGCTACTGACCCACCCCCACCATCCACCCCGCGGCCGGCCCGGAGCGATGAGGCCCACGTGGAGAATTCGGATGTCAGTGAGGCCGGAGCACGCGGCACTATCAGAGGTGCCGCCCGGGAGCCGTTGCCGTCAAAGCCCCGGACCGATCAGGTCCGGGGCGTTTCCGCTGTTCAAGCTATGGGCCCCCGGCAGGATTCGAACCTGCGACACCCGCCTTAGCAGCGAGGTTGGGCCATCACTGGCGCGACCAGCGGTTTCCTACCTTGCAGCGAGTCGGGCGCCGCGTACCCCTGCCCACCCCGATTCCCCGTGAGTCCCCGCCTGATCTGGCACGGATGTGGCACGATCGCTCGTCGTCCCGAAGCAACTGGATGGCACTCGAGCTGACGCTCCTGTGGTCTATCGAGGCTAGCGATGTCAGGGGTCAGCTCGATGGTGGCGGTGTCCTCCCGGCACGCTGAGGTCGGCCGCGCTGCGCACCGCGTCTGCGATCTTGGCAGCGCGCGTCCTCCGACCGAGCCACCGGGACAGATTGGTCTCTTGGATCGCGAAAGCTGTGTAGCTCCTCCTGCCGTGGGTTTCAATGGTGAGGCCGTTGTACCCCGGGGTAACGCTGCGAACTGACGTCGGGCGCCGGCGCAGTGCCAGAGAGCAGGCGGGACTGAGGTCGGCGAAGCGGCTTTGGGTTGGAGTTTGACTGATCCAGCCAAGCGCCGCCTTGTAGGACGCCGTATGCGGATGGCGGCTGACCTAGCAATTCCCTGACCTGGGTCGGAGCGCGATCGGCGCCGTTGTTCCCCGTGAGTCTCCGCCGCGTCCCGCCGGACCCGGCACGCAACGGGCACGCAGGGCACAGCCGACCTTCTGCTTTTCAGGCGTGTTGATCGTGCGCCAGGATCATGATCCGGCCCGACAACGACGGACGTCGACCCCCGTGAAATACCGCTGCGTACGCTGACGTTCGTTGTCGTTGCCGTCAGACTGCCGTCAGACTGCCGTCAGACTGCCGTCAGGGGCCGATGGCCAGGGATGGTGTGGGGCACGGGCATCTTTTGATCCGTAGCTCTCGCCGGATCGGTCAGCAACGGTCATACAGGCCGCTTCATGCGGCTGGGCGAGGGTGGCCTCAGATGCGGTCTTCCGCAGCCGTGCGGCGGTGATCATCGGCGATTTGCGCTGCTTGAGCTTCCGCCACGATTCCGCTGTCGAGACCGCAGGTGCATCGCACCACTGCCTGCCCGGTGGGTTCGTTCTCGACCCATCCTCCCCGGTGCGTCGTGTTCCGGGTCATGCCGTGCACGACCGTCGCGTGTTCCACCATGCATCCATGCTCGCCACCGAGGCGCGCAGCCTGCCAACGCCATGTCCGCCGAATGGGTCCGAACCGCAGCACCGTCGGCCGCCCCGGCATCGAGAAGGTGGCCGCGAGCCACGGTGGTGGATCCGTCGTTATCTGAGAGACCCCCACCACTGCAACTACCGAGAGGGGTGGCGGCGATGGCCATTGAGCGCGTACTCGTCCGTCTCCTGCTGTTGTTCGGAGACCAGATCGAGATCGTCGCCGTTGCGCCGCCAGGAGAGCGCGCCAAGCTGGAGCATTACCCGGCCGCGGAGATCGCCGACGCCCTCGGTGTCCGGGTGCGTGATCTGCCGGGCGTGCGGCTGACCGCCGAAGTCGGCGAGGACAGCCGGCTCTCCGGCTGGCGGTTCGCCTGACTGACACAGACGATGACGCCGCCTGTACGCCGGGTGTGCGAGTCTGACAATGAACAGGCGCGAGCGGAGTCAGACGAGGGGCGCGGAGGCGCACGATGCGGGAGACGTATCACGGGGAGCTGGCGTCCATCGGGGATGGCCTGGTGGAGATGGCACGACTGGCCGGCTCGGCGATGAGCCGGGCCACC